>JAURNP010000195.1 GCA_030830105.1 Rhodothermales bacterium
ACTTCTATCTCAGCCGTTCCGATATGGCCCGTCCTTCCAAGAGCAAGCCCACTGAATCCAAAGGACTGGAAGGGGTTATCGCCCTCAACACGGGAATCTGTGATATCGATGGCCAAAAAGGCGAACTGATCTACCGCGGTTACGAGATCGACGATCTGGCCCGCAATTGCACTTTCGAAGACGTAGCCTGGCTGCTTTGGCAGGGAGATCTGCCATCTGAAGCAGAGCGCAAGCAATTGGCTGAGCAGTTGAGCACCGAGCGGCCGCTGCCTCCCATGGTGCGAGAATTAATGGCACTGACTCCCGAAGATGCCGGTCCCATGGCGTTCCTGCGCACCGGCGTCTCAGCGCTTGCCCTTTTCGACGCACAAGCGGACGACATGACCGCCGAGGCCAATTACCGGAAAGCGGTCCGTCTCACAGCTCAGATTCCTGTCATGCTGACCGGTTTCGATAGAGCTCGGAATGGACTCCCCGCCTTGAGGTCCCGTCCAGATTTTTCAACGGCCGCGAATTTCCTGTACCTGCTTCATGGCGAGGAGCCCGGCGAACAGGCTGTTCGCATTTTTGATGCCTGCCTCGTCCTCCATGCCGAGCACGGACTGAATGCCTCGACCTTCACCGGTCGCGTGATCGGCGCCACGCTTTCGGACATGTACTCTGCCATATCCGGAGCCATCGGCGCCCTGAAGGGTCCTCTCCACGGCGGTGCCAATCTGCGCGTCATGGAAATGCTTTCCGAAATCGATCGTACCGGCTCGGATCCGAAGCAATGGGTACTGGACAGACTGAAGCGCAAAGAACGCATCATGGGCTTCGGTCATCGGGTGTACAAAACCCTGGATCCACGAGCAGCCATCCTGCGCGAGATGTCTGAATCCCTGGCCGACGAGGCGGGTAATCGCAAGTGGTATGACATGAGCCTGACCATCATGCAGACCATGGAGCAGGAGAAGAAATTGTATCCGAATGTCGACTTCTTTTCGGCTTCCGTTTACGGTACGCTCGGGATCCCCATGGACTTGTTTACACCAATTTTTGCCATGTCACGAGTTACCGGATGGAGCGCCCACTTACTGGAACAATGGGCCAATAATCGCCTCATCCGTCCGCGCGCCGCCTACAACGGGCCGCGCGGACGTCGGGTCGGACAGTGACTCCATTTCGACCATTGAACGGCTGAAGTCAGGTTTCCCGAAGGATTCGTGCACACTGTGTTAAATGTGGGCATTCCTTGGAAGTCGACGGGAGCCTTCTATACATCTCTGCCGTACCTTCCTGACCGATCCGGAACTCCCGTTAACCCGGAGTCGGAAATAGCAGATCCTCCCTATCGGCAGTCTTTGCAATTATGAGTCTTTTGACGAACCTGAATTCACCCATCGGCAAAAAGCTGGTTACGGGAATTACAGGACTTGGGTTGACCATCTTTGTGCTCATGCACATGATCGGCAATCTGTCCATGTTCTCGGGCGATGACGCCTACAACGAGTACGCTCACTTCCTGGCCAGTCTCGGCCCGTTGCTTTATGCCGTAGAGGCGGGACTCGTCCTGTTTTTCTTGGCCCACGCTGTGAACGGCGTCAAGATCTGGATGGGCAAGCGCAAAGCGCGTCCGCAGGGGTACGCGGTGTACAAGAGCGCAGGCGGGCCCAGCATGCAATCCTCCTCGTCCCGGTCCATGATCATCACAGGGATCATCCTGCTGGTGTTTACCGTGTTTCACCTGATATCGTTCAAGTTTGGTTCCGGCGGTCCCGGTAACGCGGACGCTGCCTACCTGACGACCATCGACGGCGTGGAAATGCGAGACCTGGCCAAGTTGGTCCGCGAGAAGTTCGCGTTGCCATGGTACACGATCGGGTATACGGCCATCATGTTGTTGCTGGTCACCCATTTACGCCACGGGATATGGAGCGCTTTGCAATCCCTCGGAGCCATGCGTCCCTCCCTGTCCCCCGCCGTTTACACGATCGGCGGTTTGCTCGGACTGGGTATCGGCCTCGGATTCATCGTTATGCCACTGGCCCTGTTTTTTGGCTGGCTCTGACGATCCCTGATCCGACCGCCTGATCACCACTGTTCAGATTATTCCGAAGCACATCATGTCCACGGTCCTCGACTCAAAAATTCCTGCAGGCCCGCTCAAAGACAAGTGGGACAACTACAAGAATACCATCAAGCTGGTCAACCCGGCCAACAAGCGTAAGCACACTGTTCTGGTAGTCGGCACCGGCCTCGCTGGTGGATCCGCCGCCGCTACGCTTGCCGAACTCGGGTACAACGTCAAGAGCTTCTGCATCCAGGATTCCCCGCGCCGCGCGCACTCGATCGCTGCTCAGGGTGGAATCAACGCAGCCAAGAACTACCCCAACGACGGAGACACGGTTTGGCGCCTGTTTTACGACACCATCAAAGGAGGTGACTATCGTAGCCGTGAGGCAAACGTGCATCGACTCGCGCAGGTGTCCAACAACATCATCGACCAGTGTGTCGCTCAAGGCGTCCCTTTCGCGCGGGAGTATGGCGGATTACTGGACAACCGCTCTTTCGGTGGTGCCCAGGTATCACGCACCTTTTATGCCCGTGGACAGACCGGGCAGCAGTTGCTGCTAGGGGCCTATCAGGCCATGAGTCGTCAGATTGGCGCAGGCAACATTGAGATGCTATCCCGCCGGGAAATGCTGGACCTGGTCGTGGTCGACGGCAAGGCCCGCGGAATCATCACCCGAAATCTGGTAACGGGCGAGTATGAGCGTCACTTCGGGGATGCTGTTCTGCTGTGCACGGGTGGCTACGGCAACGTGTACTACTTGTCGACGAATGCCAAGAACTCCAACGTGACCGCCGCATGGCGCTGCCACAAACGGGGTGCTTACTTCGCCAACCCCTGCTACACGCAGATCCACCCGACGTGCATCCCTGTCTCAGGGGATTACCAGTCCAAACTGACCCTCATGTCGGAGTCGCTTCGAAACGACGGTCGCGTCTGGGTACCCAAGAAGCAAGGCGACGATCGCCATCCACAGGATATTCCGGAAGAGGATCGCGACTATTACCTCGAGCGCCGGTACCCAAGCTTCGGCAACCTCGTGCCTCGCGACGTCGCCTCGCGTAACGCCAAGATGGCTACTGACGAAGGTCGTGGTGTAGGTGAAACAGGCCTGGCCGTGTACCTCGATTTTGCCGACTCTATCAAGCGACTGGGTCGCGACGTCATCGAGGCCCGCTACGGTAACCTCTTTGAGATGTATGAGCGTATCACGGGTGAAAACCCCTACGAAGTGCCGATGCGCATTTTTCCGGCTGTCCACTACACCATGGGAGGCCTTTGGGTCGACTATGAGTTGCAGTCGAACGTGCCCGGACTCTTCGTTTTGGGAGAAGCCAACTTCTCGGATCACGGGGCCAACCGCCTCGGAGCTTCGGCCCTCATGCAAGGTCTCGCCGACGGCTATTTCGTCATCCCTTACACGCTTGGCAACTACATCGCGGGTAACAGCTTCTCTGCAATCACCGGTAATGAAGAGGCCTTCAATGAGGCAGAATCAGCCGCCGATGCCCGTATTCAGAAACTGCTGAGTATACAGGGCACCAAAACCGTCACGGAATTCCACCGTGAGCTCGGACAGATCATCTGGGATCAGGTAGGTATGTCACGTACGGCCTCCGGCCTTCGTACGGCGATCGACCAGGTGTCAGCTCTGCGCGAGGAGTTCTGGCAGAATGTTCGGGTCCCGGGCGAACCGACTACCTACAACAAGAACTTGGAGTTTGCCGGTCGCGTGGCCGACTTCCTGGAGCTTGGCGAACTCATGGCTCGCGACGCCTTGGAACGCGAAGAATCCTGCGGCGGCCACTTCCGCGAGGAGCATCAGAGCGCCGAAGGCGAGGCCATGCGCAAAGACGAAGACTTCACCCATGTATCCGCGTGGCAGCACACGGAGTCGGGACACGTCCTGCACAAGGAAAATCTCGATTTCGAGAACGTGCAACTCACCACCCGCAGCTACAAGTAAGACCCAGCAACCGATTCGACATGGCAAATAGCATGAACATCACGCTCAAAGTCTGGCGTCAGGCGGGTCCCGATGTCAAAGGGGGCTTTGAAACCTATCAGGTGCCGGACGCCAACGCTCATATGTCCTTCCTGGAACTGCTGGACGTTTTGAACGAGCAGCTCATCAAGGAGGGCAATGACCCGGTAGAATTCGATCACGACTGTCGAGAGGGCATTTGTGGCTCTTGTGGAGTGGTCATCGACGGGGTAGCTCACGGTCCACAAAAGCGCACAGCCTGCTGTCAGCTCCACATGCGTCACTACCGCGACGGGGACACGATTGTCATCGAACCTTGGCGGGCCGAAGGCTTCCCGATCATCAAGGATCTGGTAGTGGATCGCAGCGCATTTGACCGCATCATCGCGTCTGGCGGATACATCTCGGCCAACACGGGTGCCGCGCAAGACGCCAACTCCCTGCCTATTGCAAAGGCCGATGCCGATCTGGCCATGGACTACGCGACGTGCATCGGATGTGGTGCTTGCGTGGCCGCCTGCCCGAATGCGTCCGCGTCCCTGTTCACGGCCGCCAAAATCGCACAGCTCTCGCTGCTGCCGCAGGGTGACCCTGAGCGCAAGACCCGTGTCAAAAGCATGGTGGATCAGATGGCCGAAGAAGGCTTTGGTGATTGCTCCAACCACGCCGAGTGTGAGGCTGTCTGCCCGAAAGGCATCTCTATCTCTTCCATCTCCCGGATGCGTCGCGAATACGTCAAGGCAATGACTGACTGAGTTGGAGCGACAGTCCTGAATACGACGGCGGGCCGTTGGACAATCGTCCAACGGCCCGCTCTGTTTTCCGGAGATCGGATTATCCAGACACTTTTCGTCAGACAGCCATTCCTGAGCCAGCAAGAATGGACTCGAAAATCCGGGCACCGTCCTCGTTACCCAGGATGCCTTCGGCGCAGCGCTCCGGGTGTGGCATCATTCCGAGCACGTTTCGCTCGGCATTCAGGATACCTGCAATATTTCGGGAAGCGCCGTTCGGGTTGGCCTCCTTCGTGATATTGCCGGAAGCGTCGCTGTAGCGAAAGGCCACGCGATCGGCTGCCTCCAATTCGTCAAGCAGCTCCTCGGACGCAAAGTAGTTGCCTTCGCCGTGGGCAACCGGGATTCGAAGGACCTCTCCTTCAGTCAACGACCCGGTAAAGACACTGTTGGTGGTCTCGGTGCGCAAGTGGACATCTTTGCATACGAATCGCAGCGACTCGTTATGCGTCAGGGCACCAGGAAGCAGACCGGACTCGCACAGGATCTGGAAGCCATTGCATATACCCATCACCAATCCGCCTTGTCCCGCAAAACGGATCACGTCCTTCATAATCGGCGAGAAACGGGCAATCGCGCCGCTGCGCAGATAGTCGCCGTACGAGAACCCACCCGGGACGATCACCAGGTCCACATCGCCTACTTCACTCTCCTTGTGCCAGATGAATCGGGCCTCATGCCCAAAAACATGCTTCGCGACGTGGTAAGCGTCGTGGTCACAGTTGGATCCGGGAAAAACGATGACGCCGAACTTCATGACGTAGAAGGGTCTGGAGATGCAGTTTGGAATGGACAAATATACGTCGACCTTGCCGGCATTCGAATGCTGAGACCGCCCAATTGATCATCCGGATAAACAATTCACGCTCAACCATTGGAGCGTGTGTAGATTCCGGCTCACTCATCGCTCTTCGATATGGAAATCCGACTCTCCCATCTGACCTGGCAAGAGGTTCTGAATCGGGACATAGAGACCGTTATTTTGCCCTGGGGTGCCACGGAGGCTCATAACACTCACCTGCCCCATGCCACGGATACATGGCAAGCTGAAGGCGTAGCGTTTCGCGCTGCCCAGAAGGCTACCGAACGCGGGGCCCGAGTCATCGTACTGCCGGCCGTCCCATTCGGTGTGCACACCCAACAGCCGGACCTGCCGCTGACGCTGAACATGAATCCGTCAACGCAGTCCTTGCTGTTGGCGGACCTGATCCACTCCGTGGAAGAGGCAGGTGTGGCAAAGATGGTTATTGTAAACGGGCATGGAGCCAACGACTTCAAGCAAATGCTCCGCGAGCTGCAAGCAAAGACGCCTGTATTTCTCTGCCAGTGCAACTGGTGGACGCTTGGAGACGCTGCCAGCGTATTCGACGAACCGGGTGACCATGCCGGAGAACTGGAAACCAGTGTGATGATGTATCTCCACGCAGAAACGGTACTTCCCCTCGAGAACGCAGGACCCGGCAACGAGCGCAAATTCCGAATCAAGGCTCTGCGAGATCGCCGGATCTGGGCTCCGAGGCAATGGACATCGGTGACTGACGATACTGGCGTCGGTAATCCTCAGCAAGCGACCTCCGAAAGGGGCCATCAGTTCGTCGAGCAGGTCACGGATGAACTGGCAGACTTTTTGACAGAGCTCGACGCCGCCGATCCTTCGGATCTTTACGCCTGATTCCTCGTGGATCGGGACAACATCCCGGACATTGGATCGTTGTAACAGTCTGTGCACGAAAACGCCCACAATGGCGCATGATCCCCAAGGAGCTTTTCAAAAGAATCCGGCAAATCGAGATCCGTACAAAGGGTCTCGTAAGCAACATCTTTGGAGGGGAATACCATTCCGCCTTCAAGGGGACAGGTATGGACTTCGCAGAAGTGCGACCCTACCAATTCGGGGACGATGTCCGCAATATTGACTGGAATGTCTCGGCGCGCTATCCAGAAACGTTCATCAAGGTTTTCGAGGAAGAGCGTGAGCAGACGGTGATCCTGGCGGTGGACGTCTCTGGATCAGAAGACTTCGCTTCAGCCAGCGCTTACAAGCGTGAGATTGCTGCCGAGATCTGCGCCGTAGTGGCCTTTTCGGCCATCCAGAACAATGACAAAGTGGGACTGCTGCTGTTCTCGGACCAAATCGAACTGTTCGTTCCACCGAAGAAAGGCCGTAAACACGTGCTTCGTCTGATCCGCGATCTCTTTGCTCATGAGCAACAATCGACGGGTACCGACCTGAAGGTGGCACTCAATCATCTTGTACACGTGTTGCATCGGCGTTCGATTGTCATGCTCATGTCCGATTTCATGGATGAAGGCTTCGAACCGTCTCTTCGGGCTGTCTCGCGCAGACACGATACCATTGCAGTGCACTTGACAGATCCGGTGGAAAGCGAGCTTCCAGAAGTCGGACTCATGGAAGTCACCGATGCCGAATCGGGCGAGCGGGTGCTCATTGATACGTCCGACCCGGGCGTACGAAGCGTGTACGAGCAAGAGGCCCGCTCTCGCGCGTTGGCTCTGACACGCATGTTCAGACGACTGAAAGTGGATACCATCCCTATCGTGACCGACGAGGGGTACGTCGACCCCATGATCCGATTCTTCCGACAACGTAATCGCATGATCCACGCCTGATCCTGTGAAGTACCGTAAGCTCCATATCGTCCTGATCCTGATGCTGGGCCTTACTCTGGGCCTGACCCCGGATACTTCGGCTCAGCAGTTCGAGACTCATCTGTCTGCAGACTCGGTCACGGTCGGAGATCGATTCGAGATGACGGTGGTCATCGGACACGACGGCATGCGCGAACCCATCTTCCCCCACCTTCTGCTTCCGGATTCGTTGCAGGGCAATGCCATGTTCACGCTGGGAGACTTTGAAATCCTGGGCCTGCGTAGTGCGGGTGGTAGGGATTGGCCCGGAGGTGGACGAATTGACTCAGTCATCTATGAGGCCACAACGTTCGCGCTCGATACGGCGCGTGTGGCCGGCGTTCCGGTAGGGCTGGCATCTGACAGAGACACCTTGAGCGCACTGACGCCACCCGCGTTCCTGCGCATTGGTTCTCTGATCCCGGATGACGCGACCGAATTACAGGATCTGGCCGAACTGGCCACCTTTGAGCGCTCTTGGTGGCCGTGGGTCATTGGAGTTCTTGCTTTGCTTGGGGTTCTGTACGGGCTCTGGCGCTGGCGTAACCAAGGCCAGGAAGAACCCGAAGAAGTTGTAGCAGCCGAACCAGCGATCCCGCCGTATCAGGAGGCCATCGACCGCCTGGCTCAGTTACAGCGGGGAGATCTGAGCGATCCTGAACAGGTCAAGCCGTTCTACGTCGAGCTGACCGACATCTTGCGTACGTATGTGGGTCGACGTACACATGTCCCCGCTCTCGAGTCTACCACGCGTGAGCTACTGTCGCGGCTGCGGACGTCTTCATCTGGAAAGATGCTCCCCGATGATATCCTGAAAGAAATAGACCAT
>JAURNP010000013.1 GCA_030830105.1 Rhodothermales bacterium
AGGAGGCCGAGATCGTCAAAATCCATGTGGTCCGTGAGGAGACCGAGGAGGACGAGCTCGACAAAACGACGCTGATCAACACGCTCAAAAAGGATCCAACGCACTCCGAGAAGGAAGCGCTGGAATACCTCTACCTGCAGCTGCGCGGAACGGAGGCTCCCGATCAGGATACCGCCCGCGGTGTTCTCGAGCGTCTCTTCTTCAGCGACAAGCGCTATGATCTGGGACAAGTGGGTCGATACCGCATCAACTCCCGTCTCCGTCTCGAAGAGGACAAGCATCTACAGACGCTTTCCCGCAACGACATTCTGGCCATCATCAGCGAGCTGATCAGCTTGCAGAATGGCAAGAGCAATGTGGACGACATTGACCACCTTGGAAATCGTCGTGTGCGCTCGGTCGGAGAGCAGCTGGCATCGCAGTTCTCGCTCGGTATGGCCCGTATGGCCCGTACCATCAAGGAGCGCATGAATCTGCGTGATGCCGACAAATTCACGCCGCAAGACTTGGTGAACGCTCGCACGGTTTCGAGCGTCATCAACACGTTTTTCGGTACGAACCAGCTGAGCCAGTTCATGGATCAGACCAACCCCCTCGCGGAACTGACGCACAAGCGTCGTATGTCTGCGCTTGGGCCAGGTGGTCTTACTCGTGAACGTGCCGGTTTCGAGGTTCGTGACGTTCACTACACGCACTACGGCCGCCTCTGTCCGATTGAGACCCCGGAAGGTCCGAATATCGGTCTGATTTCGTCCTTGTGTGTGCACGCCCGCATCAACGACTATGGCTTCATCGAGACGCCATATCGAGTGGTCAAGAAAGGCAAGGTCAGCAAGTCGATAGAATTTCTGTCGGCCGAGCAGGAAGACCAGGCCATGATCGCGCAGGCGAATGCACCCATTGACGACAAGGGCTTGTTTGTCAACAAGCTGGTTCGCTGCCGTCGTCGCGGTGACTTCCCGATTGTTGAGCCGTCGGAAGTCCAGTACATGGACATCTCGCCGAACCAGATCGTATCGCCGGCTGCCTCCTTGATTCCATTCCTTGAGCACGATGACGCCAACCGCGCTCTGATGGGATCAAACATGCAGCGCCAGGCAGTGCCCCTGCTGCGCGCGGAATCTCCGCTCGTTGGTACAGGTCTGGAAGGTCGTGTCGCTCGTGACTCGCGTGCCGTCCTTGTTGCCGAAGGCAATGGGGTGGTCGAGTACGTTGACGCCCGCGAGATTCGCATCCGATATGATCGCTCCCAGGAAGAGGAGACGCTCGAGTTTGACGAGCCGATCAGGTCGTATCAGCTTACCAAATTCCGTCGTACCAACCAGGACACGGCTGTCAACCAGCGGCCGATCGTCAAGGTGGGGGACCGGGTCAAGCAGAACACCATTCTTACGGACGGTTTCTCAACTGACAACGGTGAGTTGGCCCTCGGAAAGAACGTGCTCGTGGCCTTCATGCCATGGCGCGGGTACAACTTCGAGGATGCCATCGTCATCTCCGAGCGACTGGTAGCAGACGACGTGTACACCTCGATCCACATCGAGGAGTTCGAACTTCAGGTTCGTGATACCAAACGTGGTGAGGAAGAACTCACGCGTGAGATCCCGAACGTCTCGGAAGAAGCCACCAAGGACCTCGACGAGCGCGGTATCATTCGCGTCGGCGCCGAAGTCAAAGCTGGTGACATCATCGTCGGTAAGATCACGCCGAAAGGCGAGACCGATCCGACGCCGGAAGAGAAACTGCTGCGCGCCATCTTTGGCGATAAGGCTGGAGACGTGAAAGATGCGTCCCTCAAAGCGCCTCCGGGCATGAAGGGAGTCGTCATCGACACCAAGCTCTTCAGCCGCCGCAAACTCGATCCGGCATCCAAGAAAGAAGAGAACAAGCGTCTGGCCGAAATCGAGAAGGATCTCGAATTGGTCACGGCTGAGCTGGTCTCGACTTTCTGGGACAAATTCTTCGGTCTGCTTGATGGCAAAAAGGCGAAAGAGCTGCTCGACCGCAATGGTCAGGTACTCGTCTCCGATGGTGCCAAGATTGACAAGAAGAAATTCAAGGACGTCGATCCGCTGAACATTGATCCTCGCTGCGCCTTCACTGGCGACGAGAATCTGGATGCCAGCGTCAAGAAGATGATCCGCAACTTCGAGCGGGCTCACCGCGACATTCAGGGTGCCGCCAAGCGCGATAAGCATCAGGTGCAGATGGGTGATGAGCTGCCGCCGGGAATCGTCCAGCTCGCCAAGGTCTATGTCGCCAAGAAGCGCAAGATCTCGGTGGGTGACAAGATGGCCGGTCGTCACGGTAACAAGGGTGTTATCGCGAAGATCGTCCCTCAGGAGGATATGCCGTTCCTCGAGGATGGTACCCCCGTCGACATCGTGCTCAACCCGCTCGGTGTGCCTTCTCGAATGAACCTCGGTCAGATCTACGAAACGCTGCTCGGATGGGCTGGCAAGAAGCTCGGAACGAACTTCGCCACGCCAATCTTTGACGGTGCTACGGTTGCTGACGTCGAGGAGACAATGAAGAAGGCAGGCCTCCCGGTTGACGGTCGTACCCAGCTGTACGACGGCCGCTCGGGTAAGCCTTTCGACCAGCAAACGACGGTCGGATACATCTACATGTTGAAGCTGAGTCACCTTGTGGACGACAAGCTGCATGCCCGTTCGATTGGGCCGTACTCGCTCATCACCCAGCAGCCGCTCGGTGGTAAGGCGCAGTTCGGTGGCCAGCGTCTCGGAGAGATGGAGGTATGGGCGCTTTATGCCTATGGTGCCTCCAACGTGCTCCAGGAGATGCTGACCTACAAATCAGACGACGTGCAGGGCCGTTCCAAGGCCTACGAATGCATCGTGAAGGGCGAAAACATGCCGGAAGCCGGCACGCCAGAGTCCTTCAACGTCCTCGTTCGCGAATTGCAGGGGCTGGGACTGGAAGTCAATCTCGACTGATCCTTCCAGCCGCCATCCCCACGCATCCAAACTTTCGTATTCCGATATGCCCTACGGAAAACCCCAGAAGATCAAGAAGAACTTCAGCAGCATAACCGTCAGTCTGGCGTCTCCAGAAGCGATTCTGGAACGCTCATACGGTGAGGTCCTGAAGCCTGAGACGATCAACTACCGCTCCTTCAAGCCGGAGAAGGAAGGACTCTTCTGTGAGAAGATTTTTGGTCCTGTAAAGGACTGGGAGTGTCATTGTGGCAAGTACAAGCGTATTCGCTACAAAGGCATCATCTGTGACCGCTGTGGTGTCGAAGTCACCCAGAAATCAGTGCGTCGCGAGCGCATGGGACACATTACGCTGTCCGTGCCCGTCGTTCACATCTGGTACTTCAAGACCCTTCCGAACAAAATTGGTCACCTGCTCGGAATCCGCTCGAAGGATCTCGAGAAGATCATCTACTACGAGAACTACGTCGTTGTCAATCCGGGTAGTGCCGCCAACCTCGGTGTCGAGGAGAAGCAGCTGCTGACCGAGGATGAGTATTTCAACATCCTCTATCAGATCCGCGAAGACAACAACCGTCTTGAAGACGACGATCCGGACAAGTTCGTTGCCATGATCGGTGGTGAATCCATCGAAGAACTGCTCAAGCGTACGGACCTGATTGGAACGGCCCAAGAGCTGCGTTTCCAGATCAAAACGGAGACGAGTCAGCAGCGAAAGGCAGAAGCCCTCAAGCGACTTACAGTCGTGGAATCCTTCCGCGAAGCCAACCGTCGCATCGAGAACCGTCCCGAGTGGATGGTCATGCGAGTGGTCCCGGTCATCCCGCCTGAGCTTCGTCCTCTCGTTCCGCTCGAAGGTGGTCGGTTTGCTACTTCTGACCTGAACGATCTCTATCGTCGCGTCATTATTCGTAACAACCGTCTGAAGCGTCTCATCGACATTAAGGCTCCTGAAGTGATCCTGCGCAACGAAAAGCGCATGCTCCAGGAAGCAGTCGACTCGCTGTTTGATAACTCGCGTAAAGCCAACGCTGTCCGTTCGGACTCCAACCGCGCTCTCAAATCCCTTTCTGACATGCTGAAAGGGAAGCAGGGTCGCTTCCGCCAAAACCTGCTTGGTAAGCGCGTCGACTACTCCGGTCGTTCGGTTATCGTTGTCGGTCCAGAGCTGAAGCTGCACCAGTGCGGTCTGCCAAAGCAGATGGCCGTCGAGCTCTTCAAGCCGTTTGTCATCCGCAAGCTCATCGAGCGCGGTATCGTAAAAACGGTCAAGAGCGCCAAGAAAGTCGTAGACCGTCGTACGAGCGACGTCTGGGACATTCTGGAAAAAGTTATTCAGGGACGTCCGGTTCTGTTGAACCGTGCTCCCACGCTGCACCGTCTCGGGATCCAGGCCTTCCAGCCTGTGCTGATCGAGGGTAAAGCGATCCGTCTGCACCCGCTCGTTTGTACGGCCTTCAACGCCGACTTCGATGGTGACCAGATGGCTGTTCACGTTCCGCTTTCGCATGATGCTGCCCTCGAAGCGCAGTTGCTCATGCTTTCGAGCCATAACATCCTTTCGCCGGCGCACGGTGGTCCAATTACCGTTCCGACGCAGGACATGGTCCTTGGTCTGTACTACATGACCAAGGCGGCCAACGGCGAGAAAGGCGAAGGCATGCGTTTCTCCTCCATGGCTGAGGCGCGTCAGGCATTCGACCAGGATGTCGTGGTCCTGCACGCCAAAGTGAAGGTCCGTCTGGATGATGGCACATCCATCGGCACCACCATGGGTCGCATTCTCTTCAACGAGATCGTGCCTGCCGGTGTTGGTTATATCAACGAGGTTCTTACCAAGAAGAACCTTCGAGGTATCATCGGTCGTGTTCTCAAAGCATCCGGTTTCCCAGCAACAGCTGCCTTCCTGGACGCCATCAAGGAGCTCGGATTTGAGAACGCTACGACGGCTGGTCTGACATTCTCGATTGCCGACATTGTCATCCCGGATGCGAAGGAAGAATTGATCAGTGGTGCTCAAACCGAAGTAGAGAAAGCACGCGGCAACTACGCCATGGGCTTCATTACGGAGAATGAGCGTTACAACCAGGTCATCGATATCTGGACGCACATCAACAACCAGGTATCCGAGGTGCTGTTTGATTCTCTCAAGGAGGATCGCGACGGTTTCAACGCTATCTACATGATGGCTGACTCCGGAGCTCGTGGTTCGAAAGAGCAGATTCGTCAGCTGGGTGGTATGCGTGGTCTGATGGCCAAGCCGCAAAAATCGTTGGTCGGTTCTGCTGGTGAGATTATCGAGAACCCGATTATCTCCAACTTCAAGGAAGGCCTGACCGTTCTAGAGTACTTCATCTCTACGCACGGTGCTCGTAAAGGTCTTGCTGATACGGCTCTGAAAACGGCTGACGCTGGTTACCTCACGCGTCGTCTCGTAGACGTCGCACAGGACGTGACTGTCAACGAGTACGATTGTGGTACGCTTCGCGGTATCCGCATCTCGGCACTGAAGGACAACGAGGACGTGGTCGAGCCGCTGGCAGACCGAATTCTCGGCCGTGTGTCCGTTCATGATGTGAATGACCCGCTCACGGGCGATCTACTTGTCGAAGCCAACCAGCTTATTGACGAAGAGAAAGCACGCTCCATCGCCGAGACCTCCATCGAGGAAGTGGAAATTCGCTCGGTACTGACGTGTGAATCGCGTCGCGGAGTATGCGCCCTGTGCTACGGCCGTAACCTCGGTTCAAACCGCATGGTGGAAACGGGTGAGTCGGTCGGTGTTGTAGCTGCCCAGTCTATTGGTGAGCCGGGTACGCAGCTTACGCTCCGTACCTTCCACATCGGTGGTACGGCGAGCCGTATCTCCGCTGAGTCCACCATCCAGACCAAATTCGCCGGTAAGGTCGTTTTTGAAAATCTTCGCTCGGTGGAATTCGACGCTGGAGATGAGAGCAAGGACGTGGTGCTTTCCCGTCAGGGTGAGATTCACATCGTAGATCCGGAAGACGGCAACCGTCAGCTCATTTCCTACCTGATTCCTTACGGTGCTGAAGTACTCGTCGGTGACGGCGATTCGGTCGATAAGGAAGGCGTTCTCGCTGCTTGGGATCCGTACAACTCGGTCATCATGTCCGAATTCGCTGGCACGGTTGGATTCCAGGATATCATCGAGGGCGTGACCTATCGTGAGGAGTCGGACGAACAGACCGGCTACAAGGAAAAAGTCATCATCGATACGCGTGAGCGTTCACTCACTCCAGCCATCCTGGTCAAGGGCAAAGAAGGGGAGCGCGAATACCCGCTGCCAGTAGCTGCTCGTATCCAGGTTGATGCCAAGGACAAAGTGGGTGCTGGTCACGTGCTCGTGAAAATCCCGCGCCAGTCCGCCAAGACCCGTGATATTACGGGTGGTCTGCCGCGTGTTACCGAGCTGTTCGAAGCCCGTACGCCGAACGACGCTGCTAAAGTCTCCGAGATTGACGGTATCGTCAGCTTCGGTGGCCGTAAGCGCGGTTCGCAGGAAGTGATTGTCACCAGCCGTGACGGTACCGAGTCGAAAACGTACTTGGTCTCGCTCACAAAGCACCTTCTCGTTCACGAGAATGACTTTGTTCGCGCCGGAAATCCGCTTTCCGACGGTCAGGTTGCCCCGCATGATATCTTGGCCATCCTCGGTCCCCGTGCCGTACAGGAGTACTTGGTCAACGAGATCCAGGAGGTTTATCGCCTTCAGGGAGTGACCATCAACGACAAGCACATCGAATGTATCGTCCGTCAGATGATGCAGAAAGTGCTCTGTGTTGATGCCGGAGATACGACGCTGCTGGAAGACAACTACGTCGATCGCTTCGTGCTCGAAGAGATGAACGACAGCCTCTACGACAACTTCGTAGTGATCGATGGTGGGGAGTCGGATCTCCAGATCGGTGAAGTAGTCGACCGTCGTCGCCTCCGCGAGATCAACTCGACCATGAAGCGTCAGGACAAGCGCGAAGCGGTTGTTCGCGATGCGCAGCCTGCCGTTGCTGAGCCGGTGCTGCTGGGAATCACCCAGGCCGCCCTCGCTACGGATTCGTTCGTATCGGCCGCTTCCTTCCAGGAAACGACGAAAGTGCTCACGGAAGCGTCCATCGCAGCCAAGCAAGACCCGCTGTTCGGTCTCAAGGAAAACGTGATCGTTGGTCACCTTATTCCTGCCGGTACCGGTCAGCGTTCGTTCAAGGATCTCATCGTCGGTTCGCAGACCGAATACGAAGAGCTCCAGGCAGCTGTGGGAGGAGAACCAAGTGGCGACGGCGCCACGGAGGAAGTATCCGCTCCCTGATGCTGATACGGCTTCCGAGTCCCTGGCTCAGGTCGTAACGAACGTGTAGCTCTGCCTACTTATGGGCCCGGTCGCCGATGGCGACCGGGCCCACGTTTTTTTCAGGAATGGTACGCGCTTTCCGCATTGCATGATGGTAATCAGTCACCATAGCGCTGCTGGCATCATTTAATGAAAAGGCCATATTGCGGGTGCATCATCAGCCGCCTCGCCACGTATCGCCCCTCATCTGCACACCAATCGGTCCATTGACCGGACGGACTTTCGCATGCTTCGCGACATCTATATTTCTACCGGAAGTGTCGGCACCTTCCTAATTGCTGTTGGCATGTTTGTCACGTTCATCGTTTGGTGGATGGCG
Source organism: Rhodothermales bacterium (assembly GCA_030830105.1). GTDB lineage: Bacteria > Bacteroidota > Rhodothermia > Rhodothermales > UBA10348 > JAAZVD01. The sequence goes on from JAURNP010000013.1 coordinate 7,646, forward strand.
GTCACTGAGACGGTCACCCGCGAGGGACTTTCCAACACATGGCGTGCGGCCCTGGTGCTTTTCATGTCCTTGCTGCCTCCAACCGGAGTTTTGGTCACGGCTTTATACATTCGGAGTGACCGCCGAGCAGTGTCGCGTTCTCTGAAGGCTCATCGGATGGCCGAAGCGACGGAAAAGAGTCCTCTACACCTTTCGATGAAATCATCAACCGGAAAGGCCGCGTAGGGCAGGCATTTTCGAAGGGTTACTGGACGCCCTCACGCTGGCGGAATAGTCCAGCGGGATATTTAACCGCAGTGGACCACGATGCCTGAGACGACTTCCCGCTGATAGGTGGCACCAGAGGGCCGGTTCAGCAATTCGTCCCCAATGATGAATGTGCTTGATCCGCCCCCGTCCAGATTCAGGGCATCAACGGCGCCGAATTCTAACATGAGCCCAGCGAGCTCCTCGAGGGAAACACCACGACTTGCGCTTTGTCGCCCATCCACAACCAGCAGGAGTAAGCGCCCTTCTGCATCTACACCGGCAGCGGTCCTTGGGTGGACATCAGGAATCGTAGTGTGGAAGAACACCTCCTGATCAATGGCTAGATCAGTCTGACCGTCCCGAACAATCATGGGACCGGCCGCCACCGCGTCAGTAGCTCCCCAATAGGCTTCTTCAAGTCGAAGGCTGTCTTCTTTGGCCTCACCTTGAAATGGGTGGTCCGGCAAGTTCGCCAAGGGCGCGTCCCACCAGAAAGAAGAGTCATGGCGGCTGCTCACCCATCCGATCCGCGCGGTATCGTCCTCATCCAGACCCAGAGCGGACCGGCGAACCGGATACCGGTTGTCATTAGCGTACACCCCGGGGATAGCCGAACGTTCGAATTTTCCTCCGGCAATCAGCAAGCCGATATGCTGGAAGGAGGATTCGGTCTGCAGAAAATATCCGCCGTTCACACCGAGACAAGCGCCGGACCCTTGGACCATATCGCTGACTGACTCCCGCCCGTCCTCCTCGGCGGAAGAGAAGATCTGGATGTCCACTCTCGGTCTGGACGCATCAATGCGTGCCATCCAGGCTTTGAGGGGAGCTGTGTCGTCCTCTCCTGCAAATACTTCAACGCCAACAGGGAGGGCATACTCCGTACTCAGGTTCGACCAAGCCATGGCAGGCGGCGCATCCGATTGGATCTGTGTTCCGCAACCGAACGATAGGGCCAGCAGACTACATGCTGAAATCAGGCGGAGTAGACGCATACAAGGTCGAAGGCAGACCGGGGTGGAGGAGGGTTTCGGTCAGTAACATACGGCCTTTTGTCGACAGCCGAATCACTGAAGGCATAAGATCCGTATCGTGCAAACCTTCGCTGGACGGGCAATTCTTCATTCCGGACGGGAGCGGGTAATGTGGTTGTTTACCTGGCCGACGATGTAGAAGCGGACGTAGAAGGACGTGCCAGCCTTGGCAACGCGCGCTCTGAGTTCGAAGTGCGCACCCGTGGCAAGTTCATGTCCAAATCCTTCAGCGGCCGCATCAACGGCGGTGGTCCGGCCATAAGCATGACTTCTGGCGTGGGAAACGTCTCCTTGAGGCGCAACTGATGCAGCATTCCTGATGCTGGGCCACGGGCCCAGGGGGTGCCATAGGTCCATGGGACGCTGCGGATTTCGGGCGGTAAAGGTACATGAGGCGCTACAGGTCCAGGGAGCAGCAGAAATTCACGGTCAGACTGGACGATTACCCCTGAATTCGCTTACTTTAGGTTAACACTGTTAACCCTCGGAAAATGAGCGAAAAGCAAGAAAAGAGCCTGCGACGGGAAATCCTCGATACGGCTCGGCAGTTGCTCACGACAACCGGATACGCCCGGCTGTCCATGCGCAACATTGCCAACAAGATCGGTTATAGCGCCACCAGTATCTACCTTTACTTCGATAGCAAGGACGATTTGGTCCATGCGCTGATCGACGAAGGGGTTGAATTGCTCGGTACGCGGCTGGCCGAAGCCAACGCATCGGCTACCACGCCAGATGCCCGACTGGAAGTCATGTGTCGCGCATACGTCTCATTCGGCATGGAACGCCCGGAGTACTACGAGATCATGTATGTCTTGCATCCGGAATACATCAAGCGTTATCCGGCCGAGAAGTATCGAAAGGCGCGTCGCAACCTTGAAATCATGGCCGTTGCGATTCAAGACGGTATCGCAAGTGGCGTTTTTAAGGACGTAGAACCGATGCTGGCTGCGAATCTTGCCTGGACGCAGCTCCATGGCGTCGTAACACTGTTGTCCTCCGAGCGGGTCGACAAGCGTATTGATCCAGAAGAACTCATTGATTCAGCATGCCGGCACGTAGTGTCGAGCATGCGGACCTGGGGAGAGCAGGCCAATTGAGTCGGCTTGTTGAGTCGGCAACTGGGCGCCCCTCTCCTTGGAATCGCGCCTTCTCATCGGAATTGCTAGAAGACCCTAGAGCATATGACGCTCCCATTTTACTCCTACTTTGACCTTTTAGGCTTCTCCTGGATCGGTCCACTCGTTCTCGTTCTTGCTGTCCTGCACATGGGATTCCATGGCTGGGGACTCACGTCTTGGATGGCTGTCCTTGCCGTTCTTTTTTATGGCCTGGGAGTGGCTGCTGGCTGGTGGATTGCCTTGGCAGTCATTGCAGTTCTCTTCGCCGTTCCGCCCATTCGGCGCGTCATCAGCCTGGGTGTGATGCGCTTGCTGGACGCGATGAAATTCTTGCCAACGATTTCCCGGACAGAGCAAGAAGCCATCGATGCCGGAACGACTTGGGTGGAAGGGGACCTGTTCTCCGGGCATCCTGACTTCAAGAAGATCCTGAAAGAAGACTACCCGGGGTTGACCCTGGATGAGCAGGCCTTCATCGATGGTCCCTGCCAGGAGGTCTGTGATGCGACGGACGACTGGGACACGTTCCAGCGTCGTGATCTGGCGCCCGAAGTGTGGGATCTCCTTGCCAAACATCGCTTCTTCGGCATGATCATTCCGAAGGAATATGGCGGTCTCGGTTTCTCTGCCTCTGCCAATAGTGCAGTGGTGGGGAAGGTGGCTTCGGCCAATACGGTGCTGGGTATTACGGTTATGGTTCCCAACTCGCTGGGTCCTGCTGAACTGCTGATACATTATGGGACGGACGAGCAGAAGGACTACTACCTGCCGCGTCTGGCTTCCCATGAGGAGATTCCGGCATTCGCCCTTACAGAGCCCGGAGCCGGTTCCGATGCTGGTGCCATGGCTGCACGAGGTGAGGTATTCAAAGGCGAAGACGGCAGACTGAAGGTTCGTCTGAACTGGAGCAAGCGCTACATCACGCTTGCTCCCATATCCACCGTTCTCGGTCTGGCATTCAAACTCTACGATCCCGAGGATTTACTCGGACGCGGCAAGAGCTTGGGTATAACATGTGCCCTCGTTCAAACCGATTCGCCTGGCGTGGATAATGGTTATCGTCACGATCCGATAGGCATCCCATTCTTTAACGGCCCGACGTACGGCAAAGACGTAGTTGTTGACCTCGAAAAGTCGGTCATAGGCGGTGCCGACGGTGTCGGGCGTGGATGGACGATGCTCATGGAATGCCTTGCTGCTGGTCGCGGTATATCGCTTCCGGCCGTTGGGACGTACAGCGCAAAGAAAGTGGCTCGTGTTGCGGGAGCCCATGCCGTCGTCCGGAAGCAGTTTGGTCTTTCCATCGGAAAATTCGAAGGTATCGAAGAGCCGCTTGCCCGGATTGCAGGTACGACTTACATCCTGGACGCGGCGCGCCGTTTTACGAACGGGGCGCTGAACAAGGGCGCGAAACCGGCTGTCGTGACGGCCATCATGAAATTCAATGCGACCGAGGAATTCCGAAACGTCATCAACGATGGCATGGATATCCTTGGGGGAAACGCAATTTCCCGCGGTCCACGAAACGCGCTTGCCCACGCATATATCAACACGCCAATCGGTGTCACCGTTGAAGGAGCCAACATCCTGACAAGGACCCTGATCGTTTTCGGGCAGGGAGCCATCCGTTCCCATCCCTGGGTGCTCAAGGAAGTCCAAGCGTTGGAGGGCAATGACGTAAAGGCCTTCGATGATGCCTTCTGGAATCATGTAGGTATGGTGGTGCGCAACGCCTTCCGATCGGTCTTCCTGTCCTTGACCCGCGGACGACTGGCTCCGTCTCCTGTCCCTGGGCCAGCCTCTCGATACTATCGCAAGCTCTCCTGGGCCTCGGCATCCTTTAGCATCTTGTCAGACCTGGCTTTGGCCATGATGGGAGGCACGCTGAAACGTCGCGAGATGATCACCGGTCGTTTCGCCGACATTTTCTCCTGGTTGTACTTAGCCACGGCTACACTGCAGCGCTTTGAAGCAGAGGGTCGACGCCAAGAAGACGAGGCGCTGCTGCACTATGGCATGGGTATGTGCTTTTCCCGCATCCAGGACGGCTTTGATGCCCTGTTTGCTTCGCTTCGCCTTCCGATATTCGGCGTACTTTTTCGCGGCCCCATCGGAGCTTGGTCTCGACTGAATCGGTTCATGGCTCCGCCGTCGGACAAGACCATTCAGCAAGTGGCAGCCATACTCAAGACGCCTGGCGAACAGCGCGACCGTCTGACGGAAGGCATGTACATCTCCTCGTCACCTGAGCGTCCCACGGGGCGTATGGATCGCGCCATGGAAGCCAGTATCAAGGCTGAAGGCGCCGCTGGACGGCTCAAGAAAGCGGGACGCAAAGGAGATATCCCCCGAGGTCCGCTCGAAGCGCAACTTGACGCAGCGGTGGCAATGGGGCTTCTGACTGCGGACGAGGCACGCGATGTTCGCGAGGCTGAACGCCTGCGTGATGATGCCATCCAGGTGGATGCGTTTTCCCTCGAAGAGTATCGTCAGACGGTATTCATTGCGGGTTAAGAGCCTGTCGTCGCTTGAATGGACGATCGCTTTGGAAAAGCCGCGCAAGATGGTGCTGCCATTTCTGATTCGCAAGATCCTTCATCGATTCGTATATTATCGGTTCGTATTTACGAAGCAGCCAACCCCGTTTTTCTATGGCAACCCAAAGCATGAACGACAGCTGGTCGCGTGTCGTTGACCAGATTCGCACCATCTGGAGCGATCAGGAATTCGATGACACAGAGATGAAGAAAGCCCGCGGCAAGCTGAGCAAGATGGTCGATCTCATTCATGAGAAGACCGGCGAACCCCGTCCGGAGATCATCCAGAAAATCTCTGCTTTTCTGTAAGGGAATTTCCACTCATTCCCTCGAAGCCCGGTCATATGGCCGGGCTTTTGTTGTTTTTGGCCGGATTGCAGACGGATTTCATCCGGTACACTGAACCGAGGTCCCCAAGATGCCGTTTCTTGCGGTAGATGATTTGTGATCGGAGGCTGCCTTCGCGAGGCACGTTCCTTATAAAGGTAGATCCCTTCGATCGCTTCCCGATTCCAAACGAACATGTCCGACTTTCAGGAAGCCCAGTCTTTGGGCGCCCCGTTCCCTCCAGAAAGCAAGAAGCTGGCCGCACGCAGAGAGGCCGGCGAAGAGCTGGTAGCGGAGCTTCAAGAGCGCCACGCCACTGTTTCAATGGGTGGTGGTCAAAAGCGCAGGGACCGCGAGCATGCGCGCGGTAAGATGCTGGCACGCGAGCGGATTGCCGCGCTGGTAGACGAGGACTCCGACTTTCAGGAGATTGGCTCCTTCGCCGCCTGGGGGATGTACGAGGAGCAAGGAGGATGCCCATCGGCTGGAACCGTGATGGGGACTGGCCATGTGAATGGGCGCCTGTGCATGATTGTCGCCAACGACGCGACCGTCAAAGCCGGAGCTTGGTTTCCTTTGACCGCCAAGAAGAATCTTCGGGCGCAGGAAATCGCGATCGAAAACCACCTGCCAATTATTTACCTGGTGGATTCGGCAGGCGTCTTCCTGCCGATGCAGGACGAAATATTTCCCGATCGGGACCACTTCGGACGCATTTTCCGCAATAATGCGGTCATGTCTGCCATGGGCATCCCACAGATTGCTGCCATCATGGGAAGTTGTGTTGCTGGTGGTGCCTATCTGCCTATCATGAGCGATGAGGCGTTGATCGTCGATGGCACAGGGTCTGTATTTCTGGCGGGGCCTTTCTTGGTCCGGGCAGCAATTGGGGAGCAGGTGGATAAGGAGACCCTGGGAGGCGCAGCTACTCATTCTGAAGTCTCGGGCGTAACCGACTACAACGTACCCGATGATGAGACGGCCATTCG
>JAURNP010000196.1 GCA_030830105.1 Rhodothermales bacterium
CAGCGTCGTCTGATTTTTTCTTTTTGGCAGACTTCTTGGTTTTAGATCCCGATTTCGTGGAGCTCTTTTTGGCGCTCTTTTTGGCACTCTTCTGGGCCTTGGACTGCGATTCCTTATCGGATTCCGCTGCCTCGTTCACGTCCTCAACGACAACCTCTTCCTCGTCCGAAGCCTGGTACTTGCGTGCTTCAGCCTCAGCCTTCTCACAGGCTTGCTTGAATGCTTCGGATACCTGCTCGGATACTTCCCGCAGCCCTTCAGTGACCGTATGAACGATGGACTCCACCAGGAACGCTGCTTTCTCTTCAGCTCCCAGATCATCGAATTGACTACGGGCCTGGTCATAGGCCTCAGACCGTTCATGAACTGAATCCTGACCCGACTCGTGCTCTTTGCGCTGCTCGGCAGCTTCTTCGTGCCCGTTGGCGTGTTCTTTATCCGACATTGGATGTCCTTGTTTGCGTGATACAACCCATTCAACGGGAGCCCGTTCACGAGGTTACACTCATTTACTCAGCCTTGAACCGATCGGGACATACGCTCAAGAACCTGTGCACGAGCGTGCAAGCCTGAAAAGCAAACGGGCGGGCGGCCTGATGGCCGCCCGCCCGTTTTATTTTGACTCGCCCGAGTAGTCCGATGGGACTCGTTGACGAGTGAGCCGGTCCGTTCGATTACTCAGCTGCCAGCGCTGCATGCGCAGCAGCTAGACGAGCGATCGGCACGCGGAACGGCGAGCAGGAAACGTAATCCATGCCCACTTCGAAGCAGAAGTGAACCGAGCGCGGATCACCGCCGTGTTCACCACAGATTCCGACCTTGAGGCCTTCGCGCGCTGAACGACCGCGCTCCGTACCCATGCGAACCAGCTGTCCGACACCACTGATGTCGAGCGACTGGAACGGATCGTCAGCCAGGATCTTGCGATCGACGTACTCTGGAAGGAATACGCCAGCATCATCACGGCTGTAACCGAAGGTCATCTGCGTGAGGTCGTTCGTACCAAAGGAGAAGAATTCTGCCTCCTTGGCGACCTGATCGGCCGTCAGAGCAGCTCGTGGAATCTCGATCATGGTACCAATCAGGTATTCAACCCGGGCACCCTTCTCTTCGAACACTTTCTCAGCCGTAGCCGAGATGATAGCTTTCTGATTGGCGAACTCCTCGACCGTACCGATCAGTGGCACCATGATCTCAGGATGAACGGCAACGCCTGCCTGGGACAGCTCAACAGCAGCCTCGATAATGGCGCGCGTTTGCATCTCCGTGATCTCTGGATAGGTAATACCCAGGCGGCATCCGCGGTGACCGAGCATCGGATTGAACTCAGAGAGTGATTCGACTTTGGCGTGCACTTCCTCGTAGGAGACACCCATCTTGCCAGCCATCTCACGCATGCCCTCCTCTCCGTGTGGGAGGAATTCGTGGAGTGGCGGATCCAGCAGACGAACCGTTACTGGTTTACCGGCCATGGCCTTGAAGATGCCCAGGAAATCTTCTTTCTGATAGGGCAGCAGCTTCGCCAGCGCGCCGCGACGAGCTTGCTCGTCTGAAGCCAGGATCATCTCACGGACGCTGTCCACACGGTCGCCTTCGAAGAACATGTGCTCGGTACGGCAGAGGCCGATGCCTTCTGCACCGAATTCGATGGCTTTCTGCGAGTCAGCTGGCGAGTCGGCGTTCGTTCGCACCTTCATGGTACGATACTCATCAACCCATGCCATGAACGTTCCAAAGTCACCGGTAAGCTCGGGAGCGACGAGGCTCTGTGCACCGGTGATCACCTCACCGGTTGTACCGTTGATGGACATCCAGTCTCCGTCGTTGACGGCCACATCGCCCGCTTTGAAGGAGCCATTCTTGTAGTCGATAACCACATCGCCGCAACCAGCAACACAAGGCTTGCCCCATCCGCGGGCGACGACGGCTGCGTGGCTGGTCATGCCGCCACGGCTGGTCAGGATCCCTTCAGCGGCGTTCATGCCACCAACGTCCTCTGGGCTGGTCTCGATACGGACCAGGATGACTTTCTCGCCTGCTGCCTTACGGGATTCCGCCTCGTCCGCAGAGAAGACGACTTTACCGACGGCCGCACCCGGAGATGCCGGAAGACCGGTGGCAATGACGTCGTTTTTGTAAGCATCCGGATCTTCGAATCCGGGGTGTAGCAACTGATCAAGGTGCCCTGGCTCGACCATGTCGCGCACAGCTTCTTTGGTCGAGATCAGGCCTTCTTCCACCATGTCGACCGCAATCTTGACAGCAGCCGTGCCGGTGCGCTTGCCATTACGGGTCTGGAGGATGAACAGGTTTCCGTCCTGGACAGTGAACTCGATGTCCTGCATGTTGCGGTAGTGCTGCTCGAGACGCTGGGTCACTTCTACCAGGCGCTCGTACGCAGGTGGGAATTCATTCGCCATTTGCGAAATGTCTTCTGGCGTACGGATACCAGCTACAACGTCCTCGCCCTGTGCGTTGACCAGAAACTCACCATAGAGCTTGTTCTCGCCCGTGGAGGGGTTGCGCGTGAAGAGCACGCCCGTTCCACTGCCTTCGCCCATGTTGCCAAAGACCATGGCCTGAACGTTGACGGCGGTTCCAATTAGTCCCGAGATCTTGTTGATCGTGCGGTACTTGACGGCGCGCTCGCTGTCCCAAGAGCCGAAAACGGCGTTGATGGAGAGCTTGAGCTGCTCGTACGGGTCGCTGGGGAACATGGAGCCCGTGTGCTCCTGATAAATGGCTTTGTAGCGCTCTACCAGCTCTTTGAGGTCGTCGTCTGTCAGATCGACGTCATTGCTGACACCACGCTCCTGCTTCAGGCCTTCGATGGCCTCCTCGAAATACTCGTGGTGGACACCCATGACGACATCGCCGAACATGTCGATGAAGCGACGATAGGAGTCGTAGGCAAAGCGGGCATTACCGCTCTTGCGAGCCAATCCTTCAACGGCTGCGTCGTTCAGACCCAGGTTGAGAACGGTATCCATCATTCCCGGCATGGAAACGGCTGCACCGGATCGTACCGAAACGAGCAGAGGATTCTCTGAATCGCCGAAGCCTGCGCCCATCTGGGACGCAATGTGGTCGATTCCGTCACGGACCTGCTGGTCGAGACTAGCTGGCCAGGCACCGTCGTTATCGCTGTAGTATTTACAGCTGTCGGTGTTGATCGTGAAGCCTGGAGGTACAGGCATTCCGATCGAGCTCATTTCAGAGAGGTTTGCGCCCTTGCCGCCCAAGTGGGCTTTCATGGACTTGTCTCCTTCGGCAACGGCGTCGCCGAATTTGTAGACCAGTTTCGTCAGATTGTCAGCCATCTCGTGTATGGTGGATCCGTGGATGAGGTGTCTTCGATACACGACCAGAGAAAAAGTCCTCTGCAGCTTTGCTGCGGCGGGTCGTGCGTGATAAGCCCCCGCAGATATTTTGCTTAGGGCGAATCCGGACAAATATACAGAGTAGGCCTTCCGTCCCCTTGTTTTGCGTTCTAAGAAATCATTAAACACTGGTAGCGCTTCCAGCCCGGTTCGCACCCTTTCCGGAACGCATGGTCCGTCGATGCGTGAGAGGGGTCAATTTTGAATTGCTGACCGCTGCCTGCACGATGCTTCCTGCGAGGGACGCTACCCATCCTGCCGGCTGCCCACTCCCTTGCGCATGCACATGAAGCGACTCGTTGTCGTCGAATCCCCGACCAAGGCCCGCACCATCCGAAAATTCCTGCCCGACAATTACGTTGTCGAGGCCAGTATGGGGCATGTTCGTGACCTCCCTCCTTCCGCGTCGCAGATCCCGGAGAAGTTCAAGAAACAGAAATGGTCCCGGCTTGGCGTGAATGTCGAGGAGGATTTCTCCCCGCTTTATATCGTCCCGACGGACAAGAAGAAGGTCGTCAAGCAGCTGAAAACGGCGCTCAAAGACGTTGATGAGCTCTATATCGCCACTGATGAGGACCGTGAAGGAGAGTCCATCGGATGGCACCTTCTGGAGGTGCTGAATCCCAAAGTGCCGGTACGTCGCATGGTTTTCCATGAGATTACGAAGCCGGCCATCTTGGAAGCGCTCGAAAACACGCGCGAAATGGATCATCACTTGGTAGAGGCACAGGAGACGCGTCGTGTGCTGGACCGCCTGGTTGGTTACTCCATTTCCCCTCTTCTCTGGAAGAAAATCGCGCCGAAGCTGTCTGCCGGCCGCGTTCAGAGTGTTGCCGTGCGCATTCTGGTCCGGCGCGAGAAAGAACGCGTCTTGTTCATCCCAGCCGAATACTGGGACCTCAAGGCCGGACTTGGTACCAATGGAAGCACCTTCGAAGCGGTGATGACCCATACGGCTGGTCTACGACTGGCTACGGGGCGCGACTTTGATGACAACACGGGGCGCCTGTCAGAAGGGACCGTCGACGGCAAAGACGTCGTCGTCTTGAAGGAAAGCCGGGCACGCGAGCTGGAATCCTCCCTGCCGAACGGGCCTTGGACGGTCAATGAGGTAGAGCACCGGATGACGACTCGCAAGCCTACGGCACCGTTCATTACGTCTACGCTCCAGCAGGAATCGAGCCGCAAACTGCGCCTATCGGCGCGGGACACCATGCGAGTCGCCCAGAAACTCTACGAGCAGGGCTACATCACGTACATGCGTACGGATTCGATTTCGCTATCAAAAGAAGCTATCTCGGCGGCAAGGGACGCTGTTTCCAGCCGCTACGGTGATAATTTTCTGAGTGATGGCCCCCGGACCTTTGCCGGGAAAGTGCGAAACGCCCAAGAGGCCCACGAGGCCATCCGTCCTACCGGGACAGAAATGCGCACGGCCGAAGAAATCGGACTGTCCGGCCATGAGTCGGCCCTTTACGACCTCATCTGGAAGCGTACGATGGCCTCCCAGATGGCAGATGCCCGCATTCGTCGGACAACCGTCCGTATCGGAGCTGGCGATGGAGATGACGCCTCGATTTTCCGCGTTGGTGGTCAGACCATCGAGTTCGCCGGATTCATGCGGGCCTATGTAGAAGGATCGGACGATCCGGATGCCGCTCTGGATAATTCGGAGAATCCGCTTCCCCCGCTCGAGGAGGGCGACGTGGTCGACCTGCAAGGTCTCGAAGCCACCGGTCACGCGACCAAACCGCCGGCCCGCTACACGGACGCCACCTTGATCCGCATACTGGAGAAGGAAGGCATCGGCCGACCCAGTACCTATGCCTCCATCATCGATACGATCGTGCGTCGTGGGTATGCTCGTCGCGGTGGCAGCCAGCTGATTCCGACATTCACGGCTTTTGCGACCAACAATCTGCTGGAGCAACAATTCGGCAACCTGGTCGACATGGGCTTTACGGCAGACATGGAGCAGGTTCTCGACGACATTGCCGCCGGTAAGCTGAAAGCAACGCCGTACCTGAAATCCTTTTACGAAGGTGATAAGGGGCTCGCTTCCTCGATCGATTCAGGACTGGACTCAATTGATGCACGCGAAGTGTCCGGTATTTCCTTCGAGAAGTGGAATCCCTATGTGGTCCGCGTCGGAAAGTATGGTCCGTACGTGGAGCTCGTCGAGGGCGAAGACCGCAAAGTGGCTTCGATCCCTCATGACGCTGCACCCGGAGATATCGAACAGGAGGATCTGGCCAACTTTATCGCCGAAAAAGAGCGCGGCGACGACGTGCTCGGAATCCATCCTGAGCACGAAATGCCGGTCTTTGTCAAAAAAGGCCCCTACGGATCCTATGTCCAACTCGATGACGATGAGCAGGAAGGCAAACCCAAGCGCGTTTCTGTTCCCAAGAACATGGATCCCTCTTCCGTCGACTTCGACAAGGCTTTGAAGCTGCTCGAATTACCGAAAGAGCTTGGAAATCACCCGGACACAGGTGCCGTGATCAAGGCCAACATTGGCCGTTACGGCCCATACGTGCAGCACGGATCAGTCTTTGCCTCCCTCAAGAAGGAAGATGACATCCTGGCAATCGGGTATGACCGCGCCGTCGAACTGATCGCCGAGAAGGAAGCTCGCAACAAGCCACTACGAGTGGTGGGCGAACACCCGGAATCCGGCGAAATGGTAGAGATCTGGGAAGGTCGCTACGGGCCGTATGTCAAGCGCCAGCGCACCAACGCGTCACTGCCCAAGAACCGGCCGGCAGAGTCAATAACCATGGACGAGGCTGTTGAGCTGCTCAATGCAAAGGCAGTCAAGAAAAAAAGCGGTGGTCGAAAGCGCACCACGAAGAAGAAGAAGTCCTGAGGCCACACAACGCCTGGTTCCGGAAGCGGCTAAATGGCGGTAGCTAACGGCCCACGTCTTGATCCCCCAACTGTATAGAGCGCAACATATTGATGTAGCTCTCATACCGCTCTACTGGAATCACATCCTCTTCAACGAGCTCTTTGATGTGACACCCGGGTTCATGGTCGTGGGTGCAGTTCGGAAAGCGACAATGTCCCAGGTTTTCGCGGAATTCCACAAAACAATGGGCCAGGTCTGGCGCCTCGATATCCACCAGACCAAACTCTCGAAGTCCTGGTGTATCACCGATAAAACCTACCCCTGGACGCAATTCTGCAATAGGAATCAGCTCCGCGTAAGTAGTTGTGTGCTTCCCCTTTTGAGTGGATTCACTGATACCGCCCGTTCGCAATCCCAGCTCAGCATCGAGAGCATTGAGTAGCGAGGACTTTCCGACACCTGAGGGACCGACCAGTACATGTATTCCGCTGGACATGGAGGCGCGTAATTCGTCCAGGCCATCACCGTTCTGGACTGAAGTGAACATCATTTCGTACCCCATCCCCGAATACAGCTCCACGAAAAAGCTGATATAATCCTCAGCCTTGGCATCCATCAGATCCGTCTTATTGATGATGATACCGGCATCGATACCACGATATTCCGCCATCACCAAGAATCGATCGATAAAGCCAGGGTTCATGCGCGGTTTGCGCACACTTTGCACCACCCACGCTTTGTCCAGATTGGCAATGATGACGTGCTCTTTCCCCACCTTTCGACCCGCTGCACGCCGACTCAATTTCCCGTTCCGCTCCCGGCGCTCCACAATCACGCCACTCCCATCGGGATTTTGCTGAATTACGACGCGGTCTCCAATAACCACCGGGTTTGTAGCATCTTCTTCTTGCAGCCGGAATTTCCCCCGTATCGTGCAAGAAACGACACCTTCCTCCGTCAACACCTCGTGCCGACTGCCTGTGGATCGAAGAACGAGTCCCTCCACGTCAGGATTTGGTCTTTGAGCCAGCCATAACCGGTTCCACGTTGAGTACTTCGTCCTGATCATCCAGAGAAATGCGGGTAGACGTCTCGTGTGCCGCTAGTTGCTTGCTGGAAGAACCCATTTTCACGACTTCGATCTCAAGGTCCTCAATGTTGGCTGCGAGCGGAGCCGTCGCATCTTCTACAGCCCTACGCATCATGGTCTCCAGCTTGCTGGTGGTCAGACTCGAATCTGACGTGCTGCCAGTAGTACCCCGCTGTTTCCGGCGGTGACGCAGGATCATGGACATCATGGTCAGGCCAAAAAAGCTCAAGACCATGAGCACGAAAAGGACAAAAATTTCTTCAGGCATGATTCTCAGTGGTGCTTCGAACGGGCGGATGATTCCTGATCAGGCGTTTTCAGGAGAGACAACGTCAGATTCGGAGGCTTCGCCCACAGAAGACCAGACCGTCTCATCTGAAGAGCTTGCCGGCAATTGATTCTGCTCCAGCTGATCGATGCGTGTACGCAAGGGGTCGGTAGCCTCGGCGACCGCGCCTGCGATCATCTCCTGCAGCTCCGACATCAGTAGTGTTGCATCTGGCGGCCGTTCACCTGCCTCCAACAGTTTCGACTTGGAGTAGTCCAAACCCATCTTGACCACAATCAAGGTGAAGCCAAGAACCATAGCAACAATGACAACCCCCATAACACACCTGGATAGCGGGATTCACTCATACGACGGTTTTGCCTACGCCGATTCGAAGCCCCAAGTTACACAATGCGGACTGCTTGTGGCAGAACAGACCACACCAGGCGTCACGACAGCTGCCTAGAGATCGTTTCCGCGGGGCGTAAACGATTGGATCCCCGTCAGCTCACGCCCCAAGATGAGACCGTGAATATCGTAGGTGCCTTCGTAGGTGTTGACGCTTTCCAAGTTGACCATGTGATGGATCACACGGTATTCGCCCGTAATGCCGTTCCCTCCCATCATGTCACGTGCTACGCGAGCAATATTGAGGGCCGTTCCACAGTTGTTGCGCTTGGCCAAGGAAATCATTCCTGGATGGGCCTGTCCGGCATCCTTGAGCTGACCGAGACGCCACGAGAGCAGCTGCATCTGCGTAATATCAGTCACCATGTTGGCCATTTTGGTCTGAGGCAACTGCATGGCACCCAGTGGGTAGCCAAACTGCTTGCGCTCCATGACATACTGGCGGGCACGGGAGAAGCAATTCTCGGCGGCCCCAAGGGCTCCCCACACGATGCCATAACGCGCATTATTCAGGCACGAGAAGGGGCCTTTGAGTCCCTTGACATCAGGAAACATGTTTCCTTCGGGCACAAACACATTGTCCATCACAATTTCGCCAGTATGAGAGGCGCGCAGGGACATCTTGTTGTGGGTGACAGGAGCCGTCAGTCCTTCCATTCCTTTCTCGAGAACGAATCCTCGAATAACACCCTTGTCACCCGGATTCTCCTTCAGCTTGGCCCATACGACAAAGACGTCTGCCACCGGAGAGTTGGTGATCCACATCTTGGCGCCATTGAGGATGAATCCGCCATCCCCGCGTACCGCCGTCGTGACCATGGATCCTGGATCAGAACCGTGGTCAGGTTCCGTGAGGCCAAAGCATCCAATCCACTCGGCGGTAGCGAGCTTCGGCAGGTACTTGCGGCGCATCTCCTCGGTACCGAAGTCATGAATCGGGTACATGACCAGCGATGACTGTACCGAAGCAAAGGAGCGATAGCCAGAATCGACGCGCTCGAGTTCACGTGCGACCAGACCATAGGACGTGTAGGAAGCACCGACCCCACCGTACTCTTCCGGGATGGTAGCGCCGAGAAGTCCCAACTCACCCAGCTCTCGCGGGATTTCTTCGTGGAAGATGCCCTCCTGATTGCCTTCCATGGCCCGGGGCTCCAACTGGGTATGGGCATATTCACGGGCCGATTCCATGATCAGACGCTCTTCCTCCCCAAGCAGGGATTCAAACTGGAAGACGTCATCGGGATTGAAGAAAGGCTTCGACATACTGAAATCAGCAGATATTATTTGGAGGACAGGGTGGCCCATGACCACGCCTTAAGATACCGAAGGGACTACCCGTCAGGAAGCGCTTTTTGACGCCGCTTATGGAACTTGACGGGATCTCCATCATGTTTTAGCGAGGACAGGGGCACTCTGGGCTACTCACTTGAGCCGTCATGCCTAGTTTGGGCCTCGTTTCACTCTCTTTCCAGATATGCAGACGGTTTCCATTATCGGTTGTGGCCTCATGGGCGGATCACTGGGTCTCGCCCTGAAGTCTGCGCGACCTGCGCTTTCTGTATGTGGTTGGGACACGCCCGGCTCGTTGGAAATGGCTCGGCAGCGCGGTGCCATTGACCGGGAAGCGGAAGATTTGGCGGACTGCGTCCGTGGCGCGGATCTCGTGGTCCTGGCTACTCCCCTGTCCGCCACCATGCAGATCATTGATGATCTTGCCGGCATCCTTGAGCCGAGGACCTGGTTGCATGATCTGTGTTCGGTCAAAGGACCAGTTGCCGAGCAGGTGCAGCGCTCGCTCGGGCACGACCGTTTTCTTGGAGGTCATCCAATGACCGGATCGGAGAAAGCCGGGATCCGCTTTGCCGATACCGCGCTCTATGAGAACGCTACCTACGTCCTGTGCCCTCATGATGGAATGCCTCGGGACCAATCGTTTGAGTCTGTTTTAGACATCCTGGGCGCCACTGGAGCCCTCCTGCTGGAGATGGATGCAACGGTCCATGATCGTATTGCTGCACACGTTTCTCATGTCCCTCAGCTGCTCTCCGTACTACTGGTGAACCTGGCCGACAGGGCCAAACAGCAAGACCCGGAAGTATTGCGCCTGGCTGCAGGTGGGTTCAGGGATATGACTCGTATTGCGGGATCCCCTTTCCCCATGTGGGAGGACATTCTTGCAGCCAATGGTGAGGAAGTTACCGTGGCCCTGCGCTCCTTCAGAGAGTTGCTGGACAACTTGTTGTCGGACCTCGATCAACAGGCGTTTCCCGCGATTGGAGCCCTCTTCCATCAGGCCGAGCAAACACGAGATTTCATTCCTTCGGATGGTAAGGCATTCCTGAAGCCCCTCGCAGATGTGTTCGTCTTTACAGCAGACCGACCCGGTGCCCTCGTAGCGCTCACAACCGCTCTCTACGATGCTGACCTCAGTATCAAGGATATCGAACTCTTGCGAATCCGTGAGAATCGCGGAGGTACCTTTCGACTTGGATTCGATACGTCCAACGAGGCCGTTCAGGCAATTTCCGTGTTGACCGAAGCAGGATTCACAGCCTACAAGCTTTAGGCGAAGGCGGGTCAAGAATTCTCCAATTGATGGCGATGGCGTATGGCATGATTGCCTGGCCTGGAAGGGGCACGTATCATTTGCCGTTCCTTCTCCGTGAACCCAAATCAAAGCGCCGTGTCTGATCCTGCCGATCTCCAAAGAACGCCTCTGTACGACCGCCACGTGGCCCTTGGTGCCAAAATAGTCCCATTCGCCGGGTTTGATATGCCCGTCCAATATTCGGGAATCCTGGATGAACACCACGCTGTGCGCGAGCGAGCCGGTCTGTTCGATGTGAGCCACATGGGAGAAGTACGGGTTCAAGGTCCAAAGGCCTTCTCGTTCGTTCAGCACCTCGCTTCCAACGATGTATCCAAGCTGGTCGATGGGAAGGCGCTGTATACGGTCATGTGCAAGCCAGATGGAGGGATCGTGGATGATCTCTTGGTTTACCGTATCGCTGAAGAGGACTACATGCTGGTCATCAATGCATCCAATATTGAGGGAGATGTGGCTTGGATGCGGGCCAACAACCCCATGGGTGCTTCTCTTACCGATGTCAGCGAGTCGATCGCTTTGCTGGCTCTGCAGGGCCCAGCCTCGTTTGATCTCCTGAATGCAGCAACGGGATATGACGCCTCAACGCTCGCCTTCTACACCTTTGCCATCCCTGAGCACGGCTCCTTCCTGGGGCTGAACGATGTGATCATTTCCCGCACAGGATACACAGGGGAAGTTGGGGTCGAGATCTATGTCCATTCGAATGACGCAGGGGCCGTTTGGGATGCGCTGATGGCACAGGCAGAAACGTTCGGCATGAAACCTACGGGCCTGGGAGCTCGCGACACTCTCCGGCTTGAAAGCGGATATTGCCTCTATGGAAACGATATTTCCCTCGAGACGAATCCGTTGGAAGCCGGTCTCGGCTGGATTACCAAGCTGGGAGCCGACGACTTTGTAGGCAGGGAACGGCTGTTGGAGGTAAAGGCGGAAGGGCCTACCCGCAAGCTGGTGGGATTTGTTGTCAATGAACGGGGTATCCCACGGCAAGGATATGATATCCTGAATACTGGTGGTGAGGTGATTGGTACAGTCACCAGTGGCAGCCAATCTCCCCTGCTTGGAAAAGGAATTGGCATGGGATACGTCCAAAATCATGGGGACTATACATCACTGGGTTCCATCCTGACCATTTCCCAAGGACGTCGCACTTTCGAGGTAACCGTAACAAAACCTCCATTCCATAAGAACGCAGGTGCGTGATTCGTTGGCGGTTAGGAGGTTATCTGCGTAGATTCAGCCATGCCGACAACAGTCCAGAAGCGCAAACCCCCGCGCTCGAAAAAGAATACTCAGAAGTCCCTCGTCTCCGAAGAACGTAAACGGGAGGTACTCGGTCTTTTGACGATCGTGGCCTCTTTGCTCGTTGCGCTGGCGGTTTTGACCTACCACCCGGCTGACGATATGCTGGCGCGGCGATTCTCCCTGGATTCGCTGATTGCACCCGGTTCCCGAAATGCAGCCAATGCGCTCGGACTCATCGGCGCCGCCTTGGCACGCCTTCTCGTCCCGGGCTTCCTTGGGTACTGTGTCCTCTTCCTTCCTGTCCTCGGAGGTGTCTGGGGATACGGCTGGTTGCGTCATCGGGCCATTGAACGGCTTACGATGGCCACTCTCCTCTCTTTCGGGGGAGCCTACCTGCTGGCTACACTTTTCGGATGGATTTCCATTTCCGCTTCTTCGGATCTGATTGCCTGGAGTGGTGCAGTGGGGCAAGGCACGGCCCTATGGATGCAGCAAATTCTTGGTGCCACCGGCTCTCTGATCATCATTCTGGCTCTGCTCGCGTCCGCTTTATTACTGCTCATTGACCGGGACATCCAGCGAAGTATGGACCGGCTTGAAAACGGTATGAGTGCGCTGCGCCGAGCCTGGAACGATCGCGGTGAACGGCGCAAGGAACGAAAACTTGAGAAAGCCAAAAACCAGAAAGAAGAAACGCGTCAGCGCGAGGTCGAAAAGAAGGAAGCGGCCAAAAAACGCGAAGAGGCGCGTCTGACCCGGAAGAAGGAAGCAGAGGCCCCGCCTCCTCCTGCTGCAGCGGCCAAGCGACCGGTCTCAAAGCCAGCGACCCGCCCTACAGCCTCTACACCTCCTCCGGTTAGTGACGCGCCGCCTGCGGGAGCAGAGGACGTGGAAATCGTGGTTCACGAGCAGAAGCGAGAGGAAAAAGCGCGTCGCCTATCCCGCAATGAGCTGTCCTCTGCGGACTACGACTTTAAACAGCCAAGTCTTAGTCTTCTGGATGAGTCCGAGGAAAGCGGTCACAGCATCGACTACGACGAGCTTGAGGAAAACAAGCAGATCCTGCTGGACAAGTTGGCAACCTACAACATCGAGATCATTGCCATCGATGCGGTTGTTGGCCCGACAGTTACCCTGTATGAACTGACACCTGCACCGGGAATAAAGATCAGCCGGATAACGGCCCTGGAAAACGATCTGGCCATGGCCCTCGCTGCTCGTGGCATTCGCATGATTGCGCCCATCCCGGGTAAGTCTGCCATTGGCGTAGAGATTCCGAACCGCCATCGCGAGTTCGTGCGCATCAAGGACATCATAGAGACTCGCACCTTCCAGGAGACCAAGATGGAGCTTCCGCTCATCCTGGGAAAATCCATTGAAGGCGAGACGATGTTGCAGGACCTGACCAAGATGCCACACGTGCTGATTGCAGGTGCGACAGGCTCTGGTAAGTCCGTCGGCGTAAACACGTTCATTGCCGGGCTCCTGTACTCGGTGCCGCCGTCGCTACTCAAGTTCGTGATGATCGATCCGAAAAAGATCGAATTGGCGGCCTATGCCCAGATAGCGTCTCACTATGTCGCCATGCCTCCCGAGGCGGACGATGCCATTATTACGGATGTCTCACAAGCGCTTGGAACGCTCAAGTCCTGTGAGAAGGAGATGGAGTCTCGCTACGATCTGCTGGCCAAGGCGCAAGTCCGCTCCATCCGTGAGTACAACAAGCGCTTCAAGGATGGTGGACTCGACCCGGATGAAGGGCACCGCCTGCTTCCGTACATCATTGTCGTGGTAGACGAGCTGGCTGACCTCATGATGACGGCTGGCAAGGACATCGAAGGCCCGATTGCCCGTCTGGCTCAAATGGCGCGTGCGGTCGGTATCCATTTGATTCTCGCCACGCAACGCCCATCGGTGGATGTGATCACCGGATTGATCAAGGCCAACTTCCCTGCGCGTATCGCCTACCAGGTTGCCTCGAAGATTGATTCCCGAACGATTCTCGATCAGAATGGTGCTCAGGGTCTCGTCGGTAACGGGGACCTCCTTTACATGCTGGGATCAAGAATTGTGCGTCTGCAAGGTCCTTTCGTGTCCAATGAAGAAATCGACCGGATTACGGGCTATATCGGAGACCAGGAAGGTCCCGGTCCCTATCTGCTTCCGTCCATTGAAGAGGAATCCGGTCCAGCGTCGCTGGCGGGAGGTGGTGGCCCCAGAGATGAACTGTTTGAGGACGCCGCTCGCGTAATTGTTCGTGCCCAACAGGGCTCGGTCTCCCTCCTGCAGCGCAAACTATCGGTAGGATACTCCCGCGCCGCACGTATCGTCGACCAGCTGGAAGACGCGGGCATTGTGGGACCGTTCGAGGGGTCGAAGGCTCGCCAGGTACTGGTGGAGGATGAGATCATGCTGGACGAGTTCCTGTCTTCCTGAGTCCCATCAGCTCCTTCCCGACCCAATTTCACCTGCGGTAACTTGCCCTCGATATCCGCCTTCGAATGAGCCAGAAAGACTCACACGCTCGCTTCCCAACTATCGGCATCCTCGGTGGCGGCCAGCTCGGTCGCATGACCGCGCTGGCCGCCATACGCATGGGAATACACGTCAAGACGCTGTCTCCATCCCCGGCAGGCCCTGTAGCCTCGCTGGGTGAGGCGCATGTAGGCGATTGGACCGATGCCTCTGTGATGCGCACTTTCATGGAAGGATGCGACGTCGTGACAGTGGAGTCCGAATGGGCGCCGGCCGAGGTAGCCGAGCAAGTCAGCAATGGCACTGTCCCGGTTTTCCCCTCTTCCAGGACGCTGGTAACCATCCGGCATAAAGGCCGCCAGAAGCATGCGTTGACTGCTGCGGGGATTCCTCTAGGAGCGTATCTCTCCTGCTCCTCGCTGAAAGAAGCTCAGGCCGCCTTGATTGCGTTTGGTGGAAAGGCGGTGGCTAAAAAGTTTGAAGGCTCGTACGACGGGTACGGAAATGCTACATTAACCTCGCTGTCTGAATTGGAGCAGGCGTGGCAGGATCTCGCCGCTGACGACGGCCTCTTGATGGAAGCTTTCGTTCCCTTCGTACGCGAATTAGCCGTCATGGTGGCCCGCAGCCCATCCGGAGAAACGGTGGTTTACCCAGTGGTGGAAACCCAGCAGAAGGATCATCGATGTCACGCTGTGATGGCTCCCGCCCGGATCGCCGACTCCACTTCAGCTGCCGCGAAGCAGGCTGCCCTTGACGCGGCCTCGGCCGTCGACCTGGTAGGTATGTTGGGCGTTGAGTTCTTCGAGCTGGAAGATGGCAGCATCCTGCTGAACGAACTGGCACCCAGGCCCCACAATACGGGTCACTATACGATTGAAGCGTGCCACGCCTCTCAGTTCGAGAATCACGCACGTTCGATTCTGGATCTTCCGCTTGGAAGCCCGGAAATGCGGATGCCGGCTGCCGTCATGATCAATATCCTGGGCCACCGTGCTGGATCCGTACGGACAGACGGCTATGCGCAAGCACTGGAGCAGTCAAACGCCAGTATCCACATCTACGCAAAAGCCGAGGCACGACCGAAACGCAAGATGGGGCACGTGACCGTCACAGGAAATAGCCTGGACGCTCTCCGGGCTGAAGCCGAAAAGGCTGCCAACACCATACTTCTCTGAACTCTATTCCTACTACGTCATGGCTTCTCCAGACCATACCGCAGACAAGCTTCCTCTCGTAGGCATTGCCATGGGATCTCAATCGGACTGGCCCGTGATGGAGGCAGCTGCAGACATCCTGGCCGATTTTGGCGTCCGGTTCGAAGCCCGCGTCCTGAGCGCACATCGTACGCCCGAGGCGATGACGGAATACGCTGAAAGCGCCGTACAGCGAGGTATCAAAGTAATTATTGCAGGTGCGGGAGGCGCTGCTCATCTGCCGGGTATGATTGCTGCTTCCACCCCTTTGCCCGTGATCGGAGTCCCTGTTCCCACGCGCAACCTCAAGGGCCTGGATTCACTCCTTTCTATCGTGCAGATGCCGGGTGGAGTACCCGTTGCCACGGTAGCTGTCGGAGGTGCCAAAAATGCAGGGCTGCTTGCCATCCAGATCCTGGGCACGTCTGACGCTGCCTTGCTGGAATCAATGGAAACGTACAAGGCATCATTGAAAAGCCTGGTCCGTGATATGGACCAGGCTGTTTCAGAAATGGCGGACAAAAAGAAGGGCTGAACCCGCGCAAAACACTTGTTCTCGGGCTGCAAACAGCGGTCGGCTTCTATTCCAGGAAGAGGTCCTTGGTCATGTCCACATCCTGACCAGCTACCTGATCCGTGATGGTGACTTTGAGCGTATACAGGCCTGATTCCAGATTTTCCGCATCCAGGATGAGGTATTGACCATCATCAGTCGACTCAACACTGATAGGCACACCGGTAGAAACGCCAGCGCCACCACCTCCGAAAAGACCGCTAAAAGCTCTGCCAACACGGCTTCCTGTCTCTCGAGGTGTCAGCTCAGCTTCTACTTCGTACCGCGATACTCCCTCAGCGTCCGGCATCAGGTTGTACACCTCGAAGTAGATGTAAATGGGCTGGTCCGTTCCAAAAACTGTCCACGGAGCCGGTTGGATGGAAAGACCCTGCCGAAGGATATCGGAGCCGCTGACTGGCTGTCCATCAAAGCTCTCTTCAATGCGATAAGAGAGCAGGATATCCGACATGGCCAAGCGATTGCTTGAGAAGTCATGAACTTCAACCGAACGGCGCTGAACGGCAACGGTACCGCCGCCAGCCGTTTCGAATTCGACCGAGACTTCATGCTGCCCCGGAGGCGTTGTCATGAGCTCCGTATCGACCCAAAGATTGGACTCATCAAAGCGGACGACCTGGGTGGTTGGCAGCCCGTAAATCGTGCGCCGACGCTCAACCAGGATATCGCGGTTGTCAGCAACGACGAACATGCCGGAATTAGCCGTGATGTCAATGAACTCGTCGCTTGGATCGTAGGCGTCGGTAATCGGGATCGCATAATTGACATATACATCGGTATCGCCATCGGCGCCCTTGAACGAGGCCACTGCATACGGCAGTTCAATTTGCCGCCCGGGTGCCTCGTAGTCGTAGCGTTCAGGGGTCTTACGAATGGTTTCGCGCGCCTTGATGATGTAGTCATTTACATAGGCGATCGCGCCATCGGAAATATCCTGCGCGGACGGACTGTAGAGCCTGAATTCACCATTCCGGAATGGGTCCTCAAAAACGAATTTGAATTCGCCGTAGTCCCAAATATTGTATGTGTTTGCCTCCTCGAACATGTCCCATCCGGAGCCGAAACGACCTACGTTGAGAGCGACACCGACGTCGGCAGCATCGTCATCTACCGAGGTACCGGCACGCTCCTGCGTGCCCATCATCACACCAGAGCCTGATCGGGGAATGATTATGACGTCACCCTGAGGCACGCCGTAGCGGACCAGGATGCTTCCGCGCTCTGTATTCCACCCTTTGATGTCAAGCTGGGCGGAACCGTACAGTAAATCGGCGTACGTCAGGCGAGAGTAATGCTCAATCTTACGCTCGTTGTAAGGCGTCAGATAACGCGGATCCTTGGACGTCCAGAAGCGCGAGGTGTAGGCGGCTTCATCTGCCCGGTAGGATTCCAGTTCGTCTTCCGGGAGAATGTTTTCGATGTGGTTGAATGCAAACGCCGTATCGCGGTCCATGAAGCGGAAAGAGGTTTCATAGGACTTGGATGCCGCCTCCATGTTGCCCGCGTGATAATGGGCGTAGCCGAGATAGGTCCACAGCTGGGGATCTTCCGGAAAGAAGACGTACATCTGCGAGAGCATATTCAACGCCTGCTGATACTCCCCTTTCAACGCATAAATTTCCATGAGGTGATCGTAGACGGATCGCTGGCGCGGATCGGACTCGAGTGCAGCATTAAGGTGGTAGATCGCACGGTCGTATGCCACCTGGGCGCGGCCGGACAGGTCCAATACGGGTACCCCCTGGTCCTTCAAGGCATCGACATCGAATTGGTCCGCCATGAATACCTGATTGGGATTCCAAGTCGGGCCGGCCTGCGTATAGGTCGATGGAATCTCTGATTCGGTTATTCCTCCGTTTGCCTGGTCGAAGAGATTAGCCTGGTCTACCAGGTATCCTGCCATCGGATCGTACTCTGTCCGGGAGCGGTACTCGGCCCGGAGGAAATCCAGTGCTGGATACATCAAAGCGTTTCGATAACGCCAGAAATCCCGGATATAGTTTTCGCCCAACTCCTCATTTGCGAATGAATTGGTGCTGTCAATTTCGACGATGTCAATGGCAAGACGACGACGCCGGGCCTCTCGCGATTGGTCAACCACGAATAACGGCGAATCGGCACGTAGCTGCTGCAATAGTGCCACCATGTACTGGACGTTGCCCGGATCGATCTCCAAGGCAGCCTCGAGGTAGTCACCGGCTTTCTTGACATCGCGCAGTTCAGTTTCCCAATACAGACGTGCCAGCAGGAAGTGCGCCTCTGCATTCTGATCGTCGGCATCAAGCGCCCGTTCGAAATGGGCAACAGCCGTGGCGTGTTCTCCACTCCTGAATGCCAGGATCCCGTCCGTCATCGGGTCGCTGTCCTGGGCGAGAACCGGTGCCGCGACCAGGATAAAGGCCAAAAGGGCCGCAGAGAAGTGTGTCCAACGAGGACGATTTTCAGCATTCATGGCTGTATTCCGTATTGGAATCTATATACGATGATGTCGATGCCTGCTCTCAGTCCTATCGGATCGAAAAACCGGCATTGCGAGCTACTTCGTCAGTCAACTGGAACTCAAAGGTATCGAAATACCCCCCTCCGACGAAGCCGAACCCGTCGTCGACGTTGGAGAAGGTACCTGGTTGAACCAACAGCTCGGGGTCGAAAGCTCCGACCGGGCTTTCCCAGTCTTCCGACGTCACGAAGGCTCGCACTTCAATATTGTCCAGGAAAACGGTGTCCCGCCCAGGCTGCAGCTGCAGCGCCGAGAAGATTACACCGATGTCTCCTGAAGGAAGTATAGAAACGCTCCATGTGTTGTCACTGTTCTCTGCTACACGAGCACTCTTAATATCTACCCGAACGGTCGTTGTATCGGTACCATCGGGGAAGGGAACGCTCACAAAATAGCTGACTTCGGCTTGAATGACCCGAGGGACATTTGACCAGGCCAGTTCAACGAGTACCTGACTGCGGGCAGAAAAGATGTTGCTTATGGTCGCCTCGCCGTCAGGAGGAGTTCGAACATCAACACTCGAGGAACGCCCATCGGATCGCGTAGCCAGCAGTTGATACGGAGTATCGTGTTCGGCCCTGAACCGCGCATGGAAGATATGGCCAATCGTCCGGTCCCTGTAGGTAATGATCGAATCCCGCCATACAACTTCTTCTCCCGTGGCCCTATTGATTGTTCGTACGGAGGCATCGAGAGGAACAGCCTGTACGTTTTGCAGCATTCCATCGATCGAGAAGACGCGAACCGCTTGCATATCCGCTGAAGGGTCGAGATATCCGTACAGCGTGAATGCTTCATCCGTCTCAAGAACAGGATCCACCGCCTCCTCACATCCAGTACCCACCAGCAGGACTGCTACCAGAAATACAGGTAACAGTCGAAGGAGTGGCATAGAAAAAACACCTGCTTCAGACATGGTCTTGATCTGAGTCATCATTCATACTCGAGCTTGAGACCGAACGTAGGTATCAACGGAAGCTGATCTACACGGCGCAGCGTGAACACGTCCAGATAGAACAAATTCTGTCGGTCATACATGTTGATGACTCCTGCAACCGCCTTCAGGTTGACCCCTGATGCCACCTGCATCGTCCTCTCCAACGTGATATCAAGCCGGTGATACGTAGGCAATGTGCCGTTGTATGGCTCTTCGTAAATCACACGCCGACTGCCTGCGTCGCTGAACACATCCAGATCGCCGTCGACGACCATAAAGCCATCAAACCCAAGAGCGCGACTGTAAGGTAGTCCAGAACCGAATTGCCATCGGACATCGATGTCGAATGGCTTCAGATCCAACGACGCTACAGCATTGATCTGATGTCTTCGGTCGTGTGCCGGCCTAAAATCCAGTTCATTGGACCCGTACCACAGTTCCAGAGACTCCTGCTTGGCCGAATAACGCACGTTTGAAAGCCCATAGGTAGCGAATCCATTGAACGCTCCCTTCTGGTACTCGATGCGGAAGTCGGCACCCAAGACTCGCCCCTCTGCCGGCTGAATGCGCGTGGTAAAACGAGGATATGCAGTCCATTCCGGGATGAACAGGTTGTTCAACTTCTTGGCATAGGTCTCGAATGAGACATTGAGTCGACGATTGATGGCTCTGCGATATCCCGCGATCGCGTGAATGGCTTCGGGGACGCCTTGGTCAAACGTACTGGTAGTCCAAGCAGTAAACACACCGGCAGCATCTCTCCTGTCGGTCAGGCCCACGATCTCCTGATGGAACACGCCGGCCGCCAGCGTGAACTCATCCCGCTCCCGCACCTTGACTGCCCGGAACCGCGGCTCGAGGAATCCGGAGTCCTGGCTGGGGAACGAATGGATGCGGAATCCGGCGCGAACCCGCCACCCGAATGGTAGCATGAATTCAGGCTCCAGATACGCGCCTACCTCGGTAGCATATTCCTTTCGGGAAAAGAAGCCTTGATACAATCCATCCAGGCTGCTTTGGAGCTCCAGAGTCCTCGCAAACAGCCCCCATCGGACCTCCGAATTCCGGTGGAAATGGGTCACATTGACCAAGGTATTTGCGCTCGACAACTTGGAAAAACGAACTTCTTCGGCCAGTCCGGTCTGCGTGGATTTGAGTCGAGATCCAGAAAGAATGAACTCGGCCATCACCGGAAATGCCCTTGGGAATACGAGATATCGTGCCGAGGCTGCACGATTCTGCCAGTCGACGAATTCTGGATCCTCCAGATCATTTCCCTCAAAGACGGACCCACGATCGTTCGTGCGAAGCAAAGAGAGGGAGAGCTGGGTGTTCGCATTTATGAACGCGTGCGTTTTGGCAAAGAAGTCGTCAAACTCGAACGGAAGCTCCTGGTCCACGAGCCTGGATGCTCCTTGGTCGATGACACTCTCTCGGTACGAGACGAGAAAGGAAACGATGTCGTCAGCAATCGGACCTTCCAGAGTGAATCCAGACACGAATGGGGCAACCGATGCGGTGCCGGCATATCCGCGTTTGTCCCCGTTGCGACTCTTAATATCTATGACCGAGGAAATGCGCCCGCCGTATTGACTGGTGAACCCACCAGCATAGATGTCCACCTGTTGCAGAATATCCGTCGGGAAGGCCGAGAAAAAGCCAAGGATGTGGAAGGGCTGGTAAATCCACATCCCATCCAGAAGGACCAGGTTCTGCCAAGGCTCTCCTCCGCGAACGAACAGTTGGCCTCCTCGGTCACCAATCGAAACGATTCCAGGAACAGTGGTCAAATAGTTGACCAGGTCACCGGAGACATCTGGAGACGGGATGCGCTCCACGTCAGCGGGACGCACAGTAGTCTGACCGGCCAAAACCCGTGCCATCCCTGCGTCCGAATCTCCTTCAACAACCACTTCGTCGAGCTCGTTGTCTCCTGCGACGAGGACGATGTTGATGATGCGACGATCTCCGTCGCCAATGTCGAGCAGTTGCTCCCACGTCTGGAATCCCACAAAGGTGGCGCGCAAGGTGTAGGCGCCTGCATCAATATCGGCCAGCGCGTAAATCCCGTCGGTTCCTGACGCCACACCTGTGACGAGCGTTTCACCGCAGTACAGCGTGACGTTGACACCTTGCATGGGCTCGCCATCTTCCTCAGCCACGACCGTTCCACGTAAAATGGACTGCTGAGCCAATGCCGGAATCGACGTCAGAATGATCAACATCACCGTGACCCACAGCCACCGATGCTGCCAGATTCCAAAGGTGCCCAAACCACACACTCTGGATGCTGTATCAAGCGATATCATTCGTAACGAGTCAATCAATACGTAATTCCCGTCGTGTTACAGCCTGACGGCCGGTGGATTGCTCTGTATATCTGAGAGCGAGCGTATACAAACCAGGAGCGAGATCCCCCGTTTCCAAAGCAAGCGATCGTCCGTGCGAATTCGACTGGATATCATCATCGAAGGAGACGGAAACGATTGTGTCATCTCTGCCGCCAAAAAGTCGGCCAAGTCGTGAGGAAGGGACATCATCTGTCCCTCCCTCGGCCAAAACAGCTTGAATGGTGAGCCCCCCTCCCTCTCGGCTATCGATTCCATAAGCTTCCGCATACACGTGAATGAACTGCCCCCTTTTGTATCGAGCCTCGGCTACGGGTTTGATCCATAGATCGTTACGTTCCCACATGCCCTCTGGCGTTTCCCTTTCCGGAAGGGACTCTTCAATAACCGATGCCAGCATGATATCGGACGTCCTCAATCCCTGCGATCCATCAACTGCGTCCAGGTCAAAGCGCCCGACACTCCAGAATTCGCCTTTTCGGATCTCGAGAGAAACCTGATAGGCTTTTTCGTCGATTTCGATTTCGGACAGGGCGCTCGGACAAGTACGAAGTGTTTGAAGTGATATCGTGCCATCGGTAGATGGAATCGGACCGCCAGTACGCCGGACATACTGCTGCAGCTCATCGCCCCTGACAAAAGTCGCACCCCGGACGCAAACAGGCGTGACGACCACGCGGCCGGCTTCGTTTTCAAACACAGACGGAAGGAGTAGCATATCAATCCGGCCCGTGTCATCCAGATCTGATTCCAGCGGATTATCCCGAAATTGCTCTTTGGCAATCAGGGCCCAGTCATCTCGGGGGA
>JAURNP010000014.1 GCA_030830105.1 Rhodothermales bacterium
AGCCCGCTTCTTCTGCTCCTGCAACACTTAATGCAGGTAGCGACTCTGCCGCTCTCGAGTTTTTTGGAAGAGCACTCACAGGACACACCATTGAGGACCCACGAGTGGCTGGGTATTTCACAGCGACAGGTGGACCAGGCTTCGGTACTTCATCTGTTTATAGGTTGTCCGTCCCTTCAAGTGTGGACGAGATGTTCGACACAGTAGAAGGAATGGAAAGCGCCTTTATCATCGACTTCGACATTGGGGGCGGATACGAGAAGATCTTTCCGAGCGCATACAGCGTCACCTCTGAGGAAGTCTTGTTCATTGGCGCCGCGCCCGGTTTTGGCGATGTGTTGTTCAGAGGGCAGGCTACAGATGCATTGCTGGAAGGCATCTCCGCTGGCAAGGCATCTGTCGATGAGGCCATGATTGGCACATTCCTGATTGACGGGTCCAGATATGAAGACGTGACCTTTGAATGGGTCAGTGCGCAGGGTGGCTGGGATGAAATCCCGGAGCATGCGGCCGATGAAGCCTTGGCGGACGGCATCGACCCCATGACCGGCCTGCCGTTGGCACCTCAAGAAGCTGTCGATGACGCTCTCCCAGGGCACCGTGTCATCGATTCAACTGAATGGCTCGACCCAGGCTACGTCGCGGATCATAATCAGGACATGGATCCCGAATGGCAGGCAGTATACGAGAACGATGTTTATTTGCAGGCGGACTTCAACGGCGACGGCTGGGATGATTTCGCAGCGCTCCTGATCGACACAAGCGTTGAGGTTACGGTCTATGTCATGCACGCCGGCCTGGACGGGTACGATGCAATGAACCTGGAGTCTCAGGGCCTGGTCAGCCGTTGCTGTGCGGGCGTGGGTCTGCGCTTGGCCTCTCCTGGTGGCTACACAATTATGGATGATGCCGGCGAGGAACGGTTCTGGAACCTGATGACTCCGGGCATTGAAGTCTTCGTCTATGAAAGTTCTTCCACGCTGTACATGTTCACTGACCGTGGGGACTACCTGGGGGCATCCTTCAGGGACTAATATGGAATCGCCTGGCAGGGCATCACCGGGCACGCACCCCCGTGCAGGGCATCCCTTGCACTCCCTGAAGAAAAATCAGGGCTCTCCTAAGAGTGTGAATACGTCAGTGAGCGTCCTAAGCGAATTGCCTCTTCCTTGTCGACGATCGCGATGGGCTCGATTACTTCCGTTTCATGATTTGCCTTGAAGCGCTGACCACCGCCTCCTGAAATATTGAGAAGGATACTGTCGTCTCTGTGTACCTCACCTCGGTATATGGCCTGCTTCAGCGAGGCAAGTGCTACGGCACCAGCCGAGAACGGATCGATGCCTTCCGTCCTTTTGAACATCTCGAATGCGTCTTCAGCATCCTTGTACTCGACGGCGTACGTAGCGCCGTCGGACTCCACCAGCATGTCGAACAGGCCACCACGCACGGAATAGGCCGGGGCGCGATTAAGTAGGACATCCGAGAAGACGTGTGGATGAATCGCCTCAGAAGCAGGTGTCAGTTCGAAAGTGCGCTTCTGCCAGGCATCGTGGACGAGACAGAATTCTGAATTCTGAGAAAGATGCTGCCTCGGAACGGGACCTTCCACAAACCCTGCTGCAATAGCGCGCTGAGCCATTTCGTGTATACCGATTGGCCCGGGTCCGCCACCGACACCCTGGAAATAGTGCTTCGGCATCTCTCCCATCGCTTCGATAGCCGTCAGGATCAACGAGCCAATTCCGTCGCGGCGGGCCACATTGTGAACGCCACCCTCGCGGCGCCAGCCACCGACCTCCAGGATTTTGGACGTGACTTCGTTGGCATCGCCATAATCGCTCCCCTTAATACCGATGACCTTCACGCTATCGACAGGGTGTCCTTTTGGAACCCAGATGCGCTCAAGATGCTTCTCGGCGACCACCAGCAGGATCGGGAAACCGGCCAATCCGCCCAAGTGTGCGAAAGCGCGCGCGGTGTTCCCGGCTGAAGAACAGATCAGTCCCGGGACATTGTGGTCCTCCAGACGCTGCAGGGTCGTAACGGCCTCCATGTCCTTGAATGTGGTAGTTGGACACATGGCGCCACGCTCCGGCCAATACCCGTGAAACGAGATCCACAGGTTGGACAGCATGA
Source organism: Rhodothermales bacterium (assembly GCA_030830105.1). Lineage (GTDB taxonomy): Bacteria > Bacteroidota > Rhodothermia > Rhodothermales > UBA10348 > JAAZVD01. Next base: position 2,140 of record JAURNP010000014.1, read on the forward strand.
GTTCTTTTGCCAACCCCTCACTCTTGAAGCAAACGGATCCAGCATTGAGACGGCCGGGCTTGGATACCGGTAACCAGTCCGTCCAGCGCCAGAGACCCGGCAAATCACGCGGTGTGATTTCGTTGGCATATTCAGCGCGCAGCAGCGCCTTGTCATGGTAGCGTACGGTGTACTCGTCCTCGATCCGGTCTTGAGTCCCGAGACAACGGAGCTGGTACTTGGACATACTTGAGAGCCAGGTAGGAATAGAATGGGTATGCAATGGCAGGTGCCGGCAAGATACGGCACATCCTGATTAGGGGGTGGCATCTGGGCTCCTGGAGCTGCTCCTTCTCAGAACACCCGAAGCCGCGCGAAAGAAGCCATTCGACGAAATCGCTTTGATTGGGCAGAATGACAGAAAGTCCCTATTGTTGCGTATTCATTTTCTTCTGACAAATGCTCATTTGCTATGATCGGGTCACTTCTCTCATACTATCGCATCGTAGAAGAGCTCGGCCTCGATGTGGTAGTGCGAGAGGGTAGATCCAGCATTCATGCCCTGAAGATAGGCGAATGACCCCATCGCATCCACCAGCGACAACTCTCATCGAGCAGATCGTGGTCAACCAGATATGCCCCTGCGTCCTGAGAGGCTACTGGCCTTTTGCAAGAAGCACTTTCAGTACATCTGAGGCCGAATACGACGTGCTCCCATTCTGGAGGAATGCGCCCATCTCAACCAGGTCATCTCCTGAGGTGACGATGGGAGGTTCGGTGCTGCCATCCTTGCGCGGCTTGGCCAGACCTATTGTCGCCAGCAGATTGTTGCACAGGCACGAACGCCCGATCGTCTGGTCGAGGGAACCGCCCTTGCGTTCGAAATCGACTTCAGGCTCCGATGAACACCGGTAAATAACTCCCCCTTCGCCATCGGAGGCAACCGATCGCAAGAGCCCCACATCGCAAATGCGCGAGCGCGACTCGTAGACATCGTCGTCGGACATCGTGCCCGGTACGCGCGCCATTTTGAACGGAAAGCCGGTGGGAGATTTATCAGGACTCGTGAAGACCTCGGCCGTACCGTCCTTGACCATATCCAGGCACTGCTGTTTCAGGGCTGGTTCGATGCCCGACTCGTTGCACATGGCAAAGGCAGTACCCACCTGTATCCCCGCTGCACCCTCTGCAAGAGCTATTTCCAAGCCCCCGGGACGACCGTATCCACCGGCCAACCAAAATGGTTTACCCAGCTTGGCGAGCTGCTCAAAATTGACCAGGTCTTTCTCGCCATAAATAGGCTCGCCCTGCTCCGTAAGACTCAACTTTCCTCTTGGAGGTGCATTGTGCCCTCCTGCAATAGGCGCTTCAACAACGAATCCGTCGATCTCGCCTTCACTGCGCTTGATGAGCGCCATGGCCAGCACAACAGACGAAATGATAGGCAGAAACTTGGGACGCTTGAGCGTACCCATTTTTTCGGCGATCCCGGGAAATATTTCCTCCGGATCGAATTCGACATAGGTCTCACTTCCCCGCTCGGCATCCTTGACATCCAAGCGATAGCGCACCTTTTCATGGCGCGCCAACTTGTCGAGGACGCCTGCGACCTGCGTCGGTATGCCAGCGCCCATGAGGATGAAGTCGACGCCCGCAAGCATGGCCCCGTATAGCGAAGCAAGCGTAGGCACCTGGATCTTCTCCAGACGATTCATTCCAATCAGCCCGCCATGCCCCTGTTTGGCCAGGAATACCTCTGCAAAGTTGCCAACAGTGATGAGCCGATGCAGAAAGCGACCGGGCTTGACGGCAAAGTTGGGAACCGCGCGATAGGGAGTGCCCTCGGGCCGACCTCCGTCGTTAAAGAAACGATCTACAATCTTCTGAGCAGCGTCCGGCATGGGGAAAGCAGCCAGCGCCTCCCGCATGAATCCACCTTCGTCGCCATCCATGAGGCGCATGGCCAGGACATGAT
>JAURNP010000015.1 GCA_030830105.1 Rhodothermales bacterium
CGGTTTGGTCTGAGACATGGTACGATTTCAGAACGAATGTGGCATACCGGGTCATGCAACCTCCCCTTCACAAGTGTGGGGATTCGGATGACGGCGTTCTGAGCCGAATGCGCTCCAATGCTCAGGAGGTCCCTGCCTCAGCTCTATTTGAACAGAGTGACCGGGATCACATCACTGAATGAACCGGCCGTCATGCGGACCAGATAGGTCCCTGAGGGAAGATCCGTCGCGTCGAAACGCACGGTGTGCGACCCGGCGGCAAATACTTGCTCGTTGGCAAGCACCGCGCGCTCCCGGCCCAGGCTGTCAAAGACGCGAATGGATAAGGCACGGGCATCTCCCACTTCGAATGAAATGGTCGCCTGCGGATTGAACGGATTGGGATAAGCCGATTTCAACCGGAATCCTTCAGGCAACGCGCTCTCTTCCGTGTTCACGCCGCTTCCCGCTGTAATCTCCACCGAGAGACCGATGACGTCGGTTATGTCGTAGTACCCGGCAACGCCATCCTCAAACAGCAACACGCCGTACGTGCCAACCGGTGGCGTGGGATTGGGCATCGTCCCGGAAACAGTGTGAAACGCTACCGTCTCAGTCAGTGAAACTGTCGTTCTCCCGACCAAATAGGTATCCAGATTCGCTCCTATCAGATACGCCGCGATCGAGGCGTTCGACGTACAGCCCGCATGACCGTTCTGATTATTCATCTGGAAAGCCAGCTGAACTTCTTCGCCCTGCATGTAACTGGAAGAAGAGGCCTCAGCGCCGAAGAGCGCAATCGCACAGACGTCCAGCAAATCAGAAAAGGCCGCCCGGTTTTCTGCGGTTTCTTCCAAAACGCGGAAGTTATTGGCCGCTTTGGCTGGTGGTGCATCTGCAATACCCAGCGGCACGCCATTCGACTGTGCATTCGGGTCTGAAAAGAAGGGCACCACATCGCAATTGATGGCATTGTCGAAGCACAGGTTGCTGTAGGCCATGATCGTGTGGATGGCGTTGTTCAGGTCCACATAGCCATAGCTCCAGAGCTGAAACGCATCTTGAGGCTCTTCGCTCACATACACGTCGTGTCCCATTCCCATGTTATGGCCAATCTCGTGGGCGAACGTTTCCAAGTCACATCCATCAACGCCGGTAATCCCAAATCCGAGGTTGACACCCGTAAACGGTTTATAGGCAATGCCGCAGGTATCATCCTTGAAACTCGGGAGCAGCAGATGCACCAGGTCAGCCCCATGTTGTTCACGCAGCGTATGCGCCTCGTCCAACACGCCGTCTCCGCGTTCTTGCAGCGCGCCCAGATCATCTCCCATGTCGACAAACTGGTTTTCATCGTACGTGATGACTTCTGAATGCACCACATTGAACACGATGTCCGTGTTACCCCCGTTGCTGACGGCCTGATTCAGGTAGTTCACAAAGTTGGCTTCCAGTGCAGCAAGGCCGGCGGCCCCGTTGGCGCTCAGCACACCGTCGTCCCAAAGCATGAGCACGTCGATCTGTGCGGAAACACCTTTCCCAGCCCGAGCTGTAGTCTTCGGCATGATGGGATTCATTTCGGGTATGACGGCGTCATTGCGGAAGGTGCGACGTTCCGCCTTGTCGACCCGCGTCAGAACCGATTGACCGCCTGCTGTTGGCCGCACTTCATAGAGCTCGCCATTGGACGTGAATGAGCCCGCAGCCGCACCCTCGTGCACCGCGAGATGAAACGTGGGATAGCTCTCGCCGGCGACCTGGCCTGTGATGACGCTGGTCTCGCTGGAGGTCTTGGAGGCTGTCAACACCTCGACTCCCACTGCCGAAGAACCAAGGGAGATCTCGAACGATCGCGTTTGGGTACCCAACAACGAAGCGACGACTGCTTGGTCAATATGAATGCAGGCTTGAACGGCCTCCCCGCGACTCTCCTCGTAGGCACACTCGTTGGCCTTGGAGCTGGAAGCAGACCACAACGATTGGGCTGCACTTTCAGAAGGCCAACCAGCAGCAAGAACGAATGCAAGCAGGAGGAGCGTGAAACGGCAAACGCGGGTAGCAAACAGCATGTTATGGTACTTTCGGTTGATTGCACGAAGCTCAAAATAACCTGCGCTTTCTAACTGTCAATCCTCATACTAACAGTTTCTCTGGTCCAAGAGTCACTGTTCAACCCAAAGCCGGCTTGACTTGCTCTCCGAGCAATCGCGTCGCTGTCGACAATTCGTTGTGCGACAGATGCGCCACGTTCATGTGCAATGCCGCACGATCCAGACCTCCCAATGATTCCGCGTGTCGTTGAAGCTTTTCGGCAACATGTTCAGGGCTGCCCACCATTAGAGCGCCGCGCGGCCCGGCTACCCAGTCATAGGCTTCACGCGTGGTCGGTCCCCATCCTCGCTCCATGCCAATCTTGGAAAACGTCTGCTGGTAGCCCGGAAAGAATTCCTGGTGCGCCTTCTCGGTGGTCTCGGCGACATACCCGATGAAATGCACGCCCACCTTGAGCTTGGACGCATCGTGCCCTCCTTCTTCCACGGCACGCCAGTACAGATCGAGCAGCGGACGGAAACGATGGGTCTCTCCCCCGATGATGGCAATCATGAGTGGCAGACCGAGCAGACCGGCCCGCGCGAACGATTCCGGCGTGCCTCCCACACCAACCCAGAGGTCCAGTTTGTCCTTGTACGGACGGGGATAAACGCCCTGCCCCGTGAGCGCGGGCCGGAATTTCCCTTCCCATTGGACGTGCTCACGCTCGCGGATGGTGAGCAACAGCTCCAGTTTCTCCTGGAACAGCTCGTTATAGTCCTTGAAATCAAACCCGTACAGCGGGAACGCCTCCGAGAAGGAACCCCGTCCAACAACAACCCCGCCACGCCCCCGGGAAATGAGGTCGAGCGTAGAAATCTGCTGGAACACCCGAACCGGGTCCGCAGCGCTCAGCACAGTCACAGCACTCATCAACTGGATATTCTTCGTTCGTGCCGCGGCCGCAGCCAAGATCATGTGGGATGCCGAGTCCAGATACTCCGGACGATGGTGCTCTCCGATTCCGAAGGTATCCAGACCCACCTGATCGGCTATCTCCACGCGTTCCAGCAGCTGCGCAATGGCATCGGATCGCATGTCCGGCGTGCTGGTCGATCCGTCGTTCAGTTCAACGGCAGCAAAACTGTCGATTCCGAGTTTCATGGCAGGCGGGGTGTGTTTGTTCGGAGCGCTTCCCTGAGTGCTGCGTCTTTTGCTTTGTTACGATGGAAGTCGGCAGTCGAAGGGCACTGTATTTGCTACCTTGCTCTCGTCACTTCCCGAGAATAGTGTGATCGACGAAGGCTATATCAAGTTCAACGCGCACTGGCACGAGGGCCCTCCTCCGAGCTGGCACAAGATCCGTGCGTTGAATGAATACCGCCAGGTGCTCTACGATCACGGTTTGATTGGTGCGCTTCCGGATGGCATTGGTTTTGGAAATATATCCGTTCGTGACGAGCCCTCGGCGCGTTTCCTGATTACTGGGTCAACCACCGGTAATCATCCGGAATTGAGCTCGGATCACTTCACCGCGGTCACTTCCTACGATTTCGAGGCCAACTCTCTTACGTGCAAGGGACCGATTACAGCGTCTTCTGAATCCCTCACGCACGCTGCATTTTACGAAGCCTCCCGTAGCATCGGCGCCGTAATTCACGTGCACCATGCCGGGTTGTGGAATAGCTGGCTAGACCGGCTCCCTACCACGTCCATCCACGTGACGTACGGCACTCCGGAAATGGCCTATGAGGTGATCCGACTCGTGCGGGAAGCGCAGCGATCTTCGAGACCCGGGAAGCCGTTGGTCATCATGGGCGGTCACCAGGACGGCGTGCTGGCCTACGGGCCCACGCTGGGACAGGCTACTGCCACGCTGCTTACGTGCTGTGATCAACTCTTCCGGCCGGAGCGTTAACCCTCCATCATCGCGACCAAGGTCTCGACGGCGTGTTCTACGAACAGAGGATCCTCGGCTGTGAGATTCAGGGACTGGATTTCCACAGTGGGTGGCAGATGTCGCTGAAGGGATGACCAATAGGCTGCATCAAGTTCAGGGTTGAACAGCTCTCCCCCCTCAGCCGAATAGGCACTCACGCCTTTGAGCGGCATCAAAAACGTACAATTGCCCGAGGTGTGGGCTAGGCGCTTCCCAATTTCAGCGGCCACTCGGTCCTGCTGTTCCGCATTGAGTCGCGGTACAAATACATGCGGTGAGTGCCATACAACCTGGTGATCCTTCCAGCCAGCCGGCACCTGATTTGCAACGTCGACCAGGATACCCAGGTGCTCGCTTCCGCCAGGGCAGACCACCTGCGGCAGTTCCAGTTTTCCGGCCACTGTCAAGCGCTCGGGGCCCGATGCGCGCAACACTTCGAAAACCCCATCGGCAATTTCCCCCATGGCGTAGTCGAACACGCCTGTGATGATACCTTCCTTCATCATCTGCTCCATCGCTTCCCCACCGGCACCGATGGCGTGGAAGGTGATGACCTCGTAGCCTTTCTGCTCGAACAATTTCACGGCGTGCATCGCACCTTGCGTAAGCACCCCCAGGTTGGTCATCCCGATCACGCCCTTTGCCGTTGAACGTGTGATGCTTCGCTCGACCTGTGCCATGCCCCACACCGCTGCAGCGGCATTAGCTAAAATCTTTCGCGAGAACACGTTCAAGCCCAGAATGTCCGACACGGCAAACATCATGGCGATGTCCTTGATGCCCACGAATGGCGCCGTATTGCCTGAAGCGGCCGTCGATAGCATCAATTTGGGGAAGCCGTAGGGCAATGCCTGCAGGACAGGGGCGCACGTGGACGTGCCTTGCGTGCCGCCCAGCGCCAGAACCCCATCGACGCGACCACTCTCCTGTAATTCCAGCATGATCTTGGTAGCACCCGCTGTGATCACCGGGCTGGATTTCTCTCGGCTGGGCTGATCCAGTTGCTCATCGAGCGAACTGCCACCGGCCTCGATCACCTCGTCGCGAGGAATATCGGCTGGCACGCCGGGATTACCCACCACACCCACGTCAATCAGGATGGCCGAGCTGCCCAACCGCTCAATTTCTTCCCGCATGAACGCGGCTTCATCGGCCTTCGTATCCAGGGTGGCAAGGATGGCGATGGTTTTCATGGCAGGGCAGGGTTTATTCGAGCGAAAATGCAGGTTTGGGCGGAGTCAGGAGGAGAATCGAAGGCCGGCAAACTCGGCAGCAGCGGCCGATACCGCCCTCTCAATGGGGATACGCTCGGTCGAGGAGCCGGTCCAGAAACCATGACCACTGGTATGGTCGATCATGTATTGGGCATCATCTGGATTGGACATGGCCGCGCCGTGGGCAACCAGGATCACGTCTGGATGCACTTTGCGTACTGCTTCGTAGGCTTCTTCGGTCTGTTCAGCCGTCTGTTCGATGCTCAATCCCGAATCGTACCCCTTCAGACCGCCTTTTGTCGTGCCGGCATGGTAGCAGAAGATGTGGGGCTTGGCCTGTTCGCAGACGGCAATTGAATCCTCCAGCGTGAACGCCAAGCCAATAGTGACCATGTCCATCTCAAATCGGGCCAGATGCAGCATGTCGATCTCGTTCTGCAACGTGATGCCTGCGCTGGTCAAAACGTTGTAGATCTCTGAGTCGTGATCCACGTAGGAAATGGACGGACCGATATTCGAGACGGACATCACACCCATATCCTTGCATTGCTGCAGTACCATCCGCATGTCCTTGAGCGGGTCGTTGGCGTTGAGACATGCGCAAACGAAGGCATCACCCTTCATGGCCGGCATGATATCCTCGCGGGTATAGTCCAAGGTCTGTTTGTTTGAATCCAGGATGGGCCACATCATGGACATGGTGCCCATACCGTTTGCCCGCAAGCGCGCTCCGGAAAAGGTATTGACACAGTCAGTACCAGCTTTTTCCAGCAGTTGAGCGACCAGGCCGCTCCCGGCCGAAGCGATCATGATGGGAACGCGCTGGTCGACTTTCGTCTGCAAGCGGGCGAGGATCTGGTCGGTCGTGAGGCGCTTGGTGATCACAGGGAAACGAGGCTGTTGGGAAAGGAAGGCGTGACCCGAATATAGCTGATTCCCGATTTCGTGGAGGGCCGTATACTTGGACACCCTCTGGATCAATCAACCCAAAGAGAATGAACGGGATTATGAGGCCTTTTCAACGCGTTCTAACCCTTATTGCGCTCACCTCCATCCTGCCGCTTGTCGGGAGCAGTGTGTCCGCGCAAGAGAGCGATTCGACCATTACGCGTACCATGGATCCGATCGTGATTACAGCCGAGCGAACCGAAACGCTTCTGTCGAGCTCCACGGGAAGTGTATCGGTGCTCTCTGCCCGGCAACTTGAACAACTTCCCACCCGAAGCGTCGTCGAGGCTCTTTCTCACGTCCCAGGTCTCGTGTTTCTGGACAATGATGGGATGGGATGGAATCCGCAGATGGTGACCCGAGGATTTTACGGAGGTGGAGAAGCGGAGTACGGTGTCGTGCTGATCGATGGTATCCCGGTAAACAACCTGGAGAATGGCCTAGTCAACTGGGAGCAGCTCATGCAATCGCCGGGCACGACCATTGAAGTTCTGCGCGGTGGTGCCTCCTCCCTCTACGGAGATGCGGCCATCGGGGCCGTCATCAACATCCGAACAGACGGGTCCCGCTTCACGCAGAACCAATTCACCTTCCAGACCGGCTCGCATGGCCGCAGGAGTGTCAAAGCGCTCCTGCAAAACGCCGCTTGGAGTGCCACGGCCGACTTGGGTACCTCCGAAGGGTATCGTGATCACAGCGGACGTGCCAGCGTGTCCTTCGGGGTTCAGCGACATCTGAACTGGGGAGCCGATGGGTCCATCGTGTTTTCCGGACAGTTCAATGACCGCAAGGCAGACCTGCCCGGGCCCATCCGTTCGTCAGATGAAGGCGATCGAACGGAAAGCCTCTCCTTTTTCCGCTTCGATGAATTGGCCGAGCAAACCAAGCGAGCCGGCGTGCGTGCAGAACGGACCGTTGGCACCGCCCGCTTGCGCACCTCCCTGACCTACGAGACCAGGGATCTGACCCACGTCCGTACGCTTCCCCTCGCGGCAACCTTCGCCGATACACAAGAACGGGACGTGACGGCTGGCGGTTGGCGCATGACAGCTCAGTGGGCGGACTGGAAATTGCCGATCAACTTCGATCATCAACTGACCCTCGGCGTGGACGCCTACACCGGCTCACTCGACTCACGCTACTATCAGATTGCGACGGGCGGGTTGACCGATGCCTACCGTTTCTCGACGGGCGGACGTGAACAAATCAACGCGGAGGGATCGGTCAGTCGCACTGCACTCGCTGGCTACGCTCAGTTCGATGTCAAGCCCATCAGCCGCGTCAAAGTCTCCCTGGGAGCCCGTTACGACCGACTTTCCGACAGCTTTGACGCCGTTGAGGATCTCTCCGAAGAAGCTCCCTCGGCCTCCAACTCGGCTTTCAGCCCGAAGGCAGGCGTCAACGTACGCTATCTATCCTCCCCCACCCAGGTAGGGAATGTGTACGCCAGTGTATCCCGCTCCTTCAAAGCCGCTACGCTGGATCAGCTCTACGATCTGCGTGCCCTGCCTGTCCCGTTTCCGCCGTACACCGTACGTATTGCGAGTCCGACCCTCCAGCCTCAGGAAGGCACAGCGCTCGAGTTGGGCTTCTTCCATACCGCTCAGTTTGCCTCCGGCTGGCAAGGACGTCTCAGCACCTCCATCTACACGATGGACATGGAAAACGAAATCGACTTCTCGTTCGAGACCTTTTCCAATGTGAACATCGGCATGAGCCGCCATCGCGGGGTGGAGACCGGACTTTCGGTGGAAAAGCCGGGGCTGGTCGCGCTGTTCGTCAACTACACCATGCAGGACGTCACCCAGGAAAGTGGTGACAACATCGGCAAGGCCGTCAAAGCCATTCCTAAAACAGCGATTTCAACTGGAATCTCGTCCGAATGGGGTCCTTTGTCCGCTACGCTCGCGCTGAAAGCAGTGTCAGACATCTGGATCGATGACGCCAACACGGTACCGCTGGAGGATTACAGCACAGTAGATCTACGTCTGGCTTGGTCGATGACCGACTGGCTATTCTCCGTGGACGTATTCAATGCCCTGGATACTGCGTACGATTCAACGGCCTATCCGGACCCCTCCGGCTCCGACGTGCTCTTCCTGTTTCCGTCCGCAATGCGTACCGTGTCCCTGAGTGCCCGCTACCGTTTCTAAGGAGTGTCTCGTATGACCCGTCTCTTTTCCGTCTTTACCGCTCTGACCATTCTGGCCATAACGGCTTGCTCGACCTCGCCGGACGCCGAATCGCAGTCAGCTGCCCTGCCCGGTGCGTCCCCTGTGCCGCATCGTGTCACGTACGACGGTGCCGAAGGTGCCAACCCCGATGGACCGGGAGCCGGCATGCACATCGTGATGTTGTCCGGGGATCACGAGTATCGCTCGGAAGAGCTGCTCCCCGCACTCGCCCGTATGCTGGCTTGGCATCATGGATTTAAAGCCAGTGTCCTGTTCACGCTCAACGACGAGGGTATGATCGAGCCCGGCAGCTCCAACATGAGAGGCCTGGAAATCCTGAAGGATGCCGACGCCCTGGTCATGGGGCTTCGCTTCCAGAATTTCCCCGAAGAGGAAATGCAGCATCTCGTGGACTATCTCGATCGGGCCGGACCTGTGTTGGGCATCCGGACTTCGACCCACGCCTTCGCCAACATCGAAGGAACGTTTGAGCGTTTCAACTGGAATTACGAGGGCGAAGACTATTTCAAAGGATTCGGACGGCAGGTGCTCGGCGAGACCTGGGCCGGACATTATGGGACGAACCATCAACAATCATCCGTGCTGGTTGCCGAGGCCGACGCTTCGGATCATCCCATCTTGACCGGCGTCGGCAGTTTTGCGGCCGCTGGCATTCCCGATGATGCACCATTTGCCCACGTTGTGTCTGGTGGGTACTGGGCAGATCCGATGCAGCCCTATTCCGTGCTGGCCCGTGGTGTCGTCTTGGACGGCATGGATCCAGATGCCACACCTGACCCGTCGAAAGAGCGTGCACCGGTCGTCTGGACGCGTTCCTACGCCGGTACGGACGGTAGCGAAGGACGCGTCTTTACCTCCACGCACGGCGCCTCGGAAGATCTCCTGAACGATGGATTTCGCCGGATGATGGTAAATGCAGCCTTTTGGACGGCCGGTTTGGAGGATGCCATTGCGGAAGATCTCGCGACGGACTTCGTCGGCTCGTTCCACCCGGCAACCTACGCGTTCGATGGCTTCCGCATCGGAGTCCGCCCTTCGGACATGGCAGGCTGGGAGACCCCCATCATGGATCCGACCAAGCCGGTTACGGCTGAAGAAACAGACGGCTGATCGCCATGTCTTCTGCCAATGTTGCCCTTGATGATATCGGCCCCGGTCTGAAGCTACGCTTTGACCGGACGTTGGCCTTCATGCGCGCGTCCGACGTGGCGCCCCGAAAAATCCTTGACCTGGGACCAGACAACACCTTTTCCCAGGTGCTTCGGCAAGAGGGATACGAAGTGATCAATACCGGTCTCGTCGATTTGGATGTGCATCCCGAGGTTGTTGCGGACTTTGATGTCGACTGCGTGACCTCTTTCGAGCTGTTCGAACATCTGGTTGCCCCATACAACGTCCTGCAGCACCTGCCGGATGTACCGATGTTTGCCACCGTGCCGCTTCGACTCTGGTTTGCGACCGCGTACCGCAACCCATCCGACGAGTGGGACCGGCACTATCATGAGTTCGAGAGCTGGCAGTTTGACTGGTTGCTCGACAAAGCCGGCTGGTCCATCGATCGCACTGAAAAATGGACTTCGCCTACCCGCATTACGGGGATTCGTCCTCTGCTTCGCCGATTCTGGCCTCGTTACTACGCTGTTGAAGCTCACCCTGCTCAACCCTGATATCCATGAAAATGCACCGCCACCTGCTACCCTTTCTGTTTTTCGCGCTGCTGATTTCCGGCTGTTCCCGAACGGGTGTGTTCGCTCCCGAGCCCGAAGATCGCATTGTGATGATCGGCAACTCCCTGGCCGACCGCATGCAGCATGACGGCTGGCTGGAGTCCCAACTGCAGCTTGCCTGGCCTGATCATCAATTGGTGGTTCGAAATCAGGGATTTACAGGAGATCGAATTGACGACCGACCCCGGAGCAATGGATTCCCGACCGCTGGCGACTACCTGAAGCACTCCGAGACCGACGTCATATTCGCAATGTTCGGGGCGAACGAGGCGTGGGACGATGATCCCGAGGCATTCCGTACAACCGTCCAGGGCTGGTTGGATTCGACGCTGGTAAAGACGTACTCCGAGAAAGGATCTCCGTCAGTGGTCCTGTTCTCACCCATTGCCCATGAAGATCATGGCATCGACAATCTGCCCGACGGATCTGAGCAGAATGTCCGTCTGGAAGCCTATTCCGAAGTGATTCGTGAAGTGGCCGAGTTGAGCGGCGTTCCGTTTGTGGATCTCTTCTCGACTTCCAAGCGCCTGTATGGTCGTGCCGATACGCCGCTTACTGTAAACGGAATCCATCTGACGAACGAAGGAAATCGCCAGATCGCTGAAGTGATCATCCGGGAGCTTTACGGCAGGGTGCCATCGGCGTCTGAGGAGCGTGTTGAAGCGGTCCGCGAGGCAGTCCTGGATAAGAACTGGCACTGGTACAACCGCTATCGGGCCACCGATGGTAATGATGTCTGGGGAAGCCGTTCGCTGCTCACGTTCAATGATCAAACCAACTTCGAAGTGCTGCAGCACGAATTGGTGCAGCTGGACATCATGACGGCCAACCGCGACCAGGTCATCTGGGCAGCTACCAATGGTGAAGCCATGGCGGCCGACGATTCGAACGTGCCACCCCCGATTTCAGTGGAGTCGAATCTGGACGAAGAGCAGATTCAGAACGGCGTCAGCAAAGTGGGGCAACCGGAATACCTGACGCCTGAACAAGCCATTGCGCAGATGGAGGTCCAGGACGGCCTCGAGGTCAACCTGTTTGCCTCTGAAGAGATGTTTCCAGAGCTGGTCAATCCGGTGCAACTGGGCGTTGACACCCGCGGGCGAATGTGGGCCGCTACGTGGGCCACGTATCCAAAGTGGGAGCCGCACAAGGAAATGGATGATCGCCTCGTGATCCTGCCCGATGAGGACCGCGACGGAGTGGCAGATACACTGATCACCTTTGCATACGTCCACAACCCAACCGGATTCGAATTCTGGAACGGCGGCGTGCTGGTGGCATCCGCACCAAACATCCTCTTCCTCAAAGACACGGATGGTGATGACGTAGCCGATGTGCGGATTCCCGTCATGGGAGCCCTGGGCTCGGCGGACACGCATCATTCGGCCAATAACCTCATGTTTGGCCCGGATGGATTCCTGTACTACCAACGCGGGGTATTCAACGTCTCAAATGTCGAAACCCCTTGGGGAGCTCCTCAGCTCTCGGATGCGTCCGCCATGTATCGCTGGAATCCACGGACACACTCCTTCAGCTACCACGCCCCCAACCCGCCCAATGCTCACGGGAGCGACTTCGATTACTGGGGCTACCATTACGCCACCGATGCAACGGGAGGACGTGCTTACCAGGTCAAGACCGATCCCGGTGGAACGTTTCATATGCGCAAGCTTCTCGACCATACCGTACGGCCGGTGCCGTCCAGTGGTATCATTTCGAGTGCGCACCTCGGGCCCGAATTCGAGAACAACTTCATCATCCTCAACGTGATCGCCTTCCTGGGCATCAAGCAGTACACACTGGATTACGACACGGATTCTGGCAATGTGGCAGGGACCGAAACGACGGATTTACTGCGAACGGATGACCTGAACTTCCGCCCCTCTGACTTCGAGATCGGGGACGACGGTGGACTGTTTGTTGCTGACTGGGCCAACGCCATCATCGGCCACATGCAGCACAACATCCGCGACCCCAATCGCGACCACGAACACGGGCGTATTTACAGGATTACCCGTGCGGGCGCGCCGCTCTCGCAGCACGTGCCCATCGACGACCGTCCCATCGAGGAATTGCTCGAAGCGCTCGAGCACCCGGTCAACGGTATCCGGCGGCGCGCCCGCGTTGAGCTTTCCGAGCGTGATCCTGCCGAAGTCATCGAGGCGACAGACAACTGGATCCTGAAAATGGACCCGAGTGATGAGTCAGATGCCCATCACCTGCTCGAGGCGCTATGGGTACACCAGCAATTCAATGTTGAAAACCGCGATCTCCTGGCCCTGGTCATGAGCTCTCCCAATCCTCACGCGCGCAACTCCGGGCGTAATGTCCAGATCATGTGGGATGCGGATCTTTACACGCCATCCACGTCGGTGGAGACGCTTGTGGAAGCGGATGAAGCGTCCACTGATCGTCCGACTCCCCCGGAAGGCGCCATCGTGATCCGTACGGTGAGCGAGGAAATGCGCTACGACACGCCCTCCTTCCAGGTCAAGCCGGGTGAAGAAGTGACCATCTGGTTTGAAAACGCAGATTTCATGCCCCATAACCTGGTGGTTGGTGATCCAGGTTCGTTCGAAGAAATCGGAGCGGCCGCCGACGCACTCGGCGCTGACGGCTTCGATGTGCAGTTCATCCCAGAGACGGACCGCATCCTGGCCTTTTCGGATCTGATCGAATACGAAGGCTGGCAGGTGATGACCTTCACCGCCCCGCTCGAACTTGGCGTCTACGACGTGCTGTGCACCTTCCCGGGACACCGCATGAGCATGAACGCCAAGATGTGGGTGATCGACTGACTCGAGAAAGGATTGCTCAGTCCGCTATTGCAGCCCGTTCCAGGAAGTCCAGCATCAACCCGGTGACAACATCGGGTTGTTCGAGGGTGCAGAGGTGTCCAGCCTCTTGCACGAGGTGCAGCTGGGATCCCGGTATGGCCGCAGCGATGGCTTCGGAGTGCCGCGGCGGGAGCGCCTTGTCCTCCTCCCCGCAAACAATCAGCGTTGGAATTCCGATGGACGCCATGCGGTGCAGCACGCTGTCACGATGCTCCAGCATGTAGAGATACCTTCCCATCGTATCCAGACTTACTCCTCGGAAACGTGGTATCCACGCGTCTATAAGCTCCGGATTCGTTTTGAGAGTGGTCCGGCCGAACATCTCCCGAGCCACCTGGGACATGAACGGTTCAACACCGATGACCCGCACCGTGTGAAGCATGGCTTTCAGTTTCAGGATCCGTAGCCGGCTCTCCCGTCCCCCATCAGAGTCGAAAACCATGAGCGCCCTGACTCGGTCGGGGTGATCCAGTGCTGCGCGAAGGGACGCCATGCCTCCCATGGACAGTCCGCCAAAAATGGCCCGCTCGTACCCCAACTGATCCAGCACCGTCAGCATGTCCCGTGTCAGATCACGGATCGACAGCGGCCCCGTCATTGCCGGATCTGTGCCTTCCGGGGTCATGGGCGTCTGACCATGACCCCGGAAATCCACATTGATCACCGTGAAGCGTTCGGACAACGCATCCAGCTGGGGCGCCCACATCTCTCCCGAGCACAGGAAGCTGTGCCCCAGAATGAGCGGTGGACCACTTCCGCTTACTTCAAAATGAATCGATGGTGACATGTCAGGTTACGCGTCCAAACGCCGCTCTAGCGCTCTACCCAAGGACCACCGAGCGATTGGATACGCTCGCGCATGCGATCCAGGCGGGCTTGCTGCTCATCCAGCAGCGCCATGAGCTCTGCCGTCAAGGACATGACAATCGTCAACTGCTCCCTATGAGTGGCGGTTGGGCCGTAGGTCGAGCGCTCGATACCACGCTGAACGGCAAAAAGACGACTGCCGATGGTCGGATCGGTCTTCTCCCCGACCTCTCGCTTGGAGGGCGAGCCATTGAGCGCCATTTCCAACTCCTTCAGGGTCGTCGTCAGATTCGTCAGGGTGTCTGCCATATCGGTCGTGACTCCCGGCGTACGCGCCAATGCCGTTTCAAGCGCTACGGTGGTTTCCATTGCGTTGGAAAGCTCCATGGTCAGTGCCGTGGTGTTGCGCGTGGCCTGCTCGAAACGACGCCAGAAAGCGGCCACTTCCCTGTGGGGTGCTCCTTCAAGCGCACCATCATGCAGAGGCTTCACGCTGAATGACTTGGGCGATCCCATCGGCACCCAGGTGCCACCTTGCCGCATCATGAGTGACACCAGGTAAGTACCCGGCGCGGCGAGCATCCCGGCCGCCGAGCGGCTCTCTTCACCGGATCCAACCGCATTTGTCGATGGGTAGCGCAGGTCCCAGGCCACCCTGTGGAACCCAGCCGTGTGACCTCCTTCAACCAAGCGGATCATGCGCCCTTCCATGTCTGTGACGGCGAGTGCTACCATCGGGGGGGCGTCCAGGGTCTCTGCGTCGAGAGTTTCCCATCCTGGGAAACCGACGGCATTTCCGGCTTCAGCCGACGCGGCCTCTGTAGCCTGCCGTTGGGCCTCAGCGGTTTTCAGATCCTCCTTGAGGTAGTACGTGAAGACGGCACCAAACGGCGGGTTGGGTGCGACATAGTGGGCATCGCCCTGAGAGCCTTTCAGTTCATCGAACGAAAGCTGCGGCCGCGGGATGTACCACCATGCGTCACGCACATCAAACAGGGTGGCATCCTGCTCCAGTTGCGCAGCCGAGACATCGCGCAATGGCGCATAGTCATCGAGTACGAAGAATCCGCGCCCGAAGGAAGCGCCGACCAGGTCGTTTTCCCGACGCTGGATGGCCAGATCCCGGAACGAAATGGTGGGCACGCCACCGCTGAGCTCCGTCCAGTGATCGCCACCGTCGACCGTGAAAAAGATGCCGAATTCGGTGCTGGCAAACAGTAGGTCCGCATTGACGTGATCCTGCACGACGCGCCAGATCAGTGTGCGCTCCGGCAGATTGCCGGTTATGGAGGTCCACGTCTGGCCCTTGTCAGAGCTCTTCATCAGATATGGGGCAAAATCCCCATACTTGTGGTTGTCGAGGGCCACATAGACGGTATTGACGTCGTGCAGATCGGCTTTGATGTCGTTGACGAAGGCTGTGGCGGGAATGCCGCGCATTGATCCAACCTCGAGGGCACGCCAGTTGGCTCCACCATCGTCAGTGACGTGTATCAATCCATCATCCGTCCCCGCGTACAATACATTTTCGTCCAGTGGGCTTTCGCCCAGAGAGGTAATGGTATTGTAGTTGGACATGGCCGCGACGTCCCAGGCATTGTCCCACTTCTGCGGCCCGCCCATGATGTCCAGCGTGAATCGATCCTGATTCCGGGTCAAGTCCCCGGAGATGGCTGTCCACTCGTCGCCGCGATTGTCCGAGCGCCAGACGCGCTGCGACGCGAAATAGATGCGACTTGGTTGATGCTGGCTGACCAAGATGGGCGCATCCCAATTGTAGCGTTCCCATCCTTCATCCTCGCCTGGTTGCGGCTGAATGTCGACCACCTCTCCAGTGGTCAGGTCGACGCGGGAAATAGCCCCCTCCTGCCGCTCGGCGTACATGATGTCCGGGTTTCCCGGCTCCGTGGCCGGCTGATGGCCGTCCCAATTAAGGACGATTTTCCAGTCGGAATTCTGGACACCGTGCACATTGTCGGTCCGAGAGGGGCCGCCCTGCGTGCTATTGTCCTGCGTACCTCCATAAATGTTGTAAAAGGGCTCGGCGTCATCGACGGCCACTTTGTAGTACTGGGTCACCGGGAGATTCTCCACGAACTTCCACGTCTTTTCCAGATCGAAGCTCTCATAGAGCCCCCCATCAGTGCCGAACAGGACGTAGTCGGCATCGCTCGGCTTGAAAGCAATGGCGTGGTTGTCTCCGTGCTTGTACCGCTCGTTCATCCGGTAAAAGGTCTTCCCATGATCCTCTGACACCTGCATGGAGGCGTCCATCAGGTACAAGCGTCCCTCGTGGTGCGGTGATGCGAACAGCTCTTGGTAGTAGTGCGGGCCCGTAGCACCGGCCACGGCATCGGACTGCTTGACCCAGGAAGCGCCCCGGTCGGTCGACATGAACACGCCACCCGTTTTGCGATCGAGTTCGATCGCTGCATACACAACGTCAGGATTCTGCGGCGAGACGGCTAGGCCAATCTTTCCCATGTTGCCGTCAGGAAGACCGTGCGCCAACTGGGACCACGTACGCCCTCCGTCGGTGCTTTTGTGTACTCCGCTGCCGGGTCCGCCCCCTAGATACTTGGCAACCGTGCGATGCCGCTGCCACGTAGCCGCGTACAACACGTCCGGGTCGCGCGGATCCATTTCGATATCCGTTACGCTGATCCATTCGTCGTCGCCCAACGTGCGGGTCCAGGAGACACCGCCGTCTTCGGACATGTACAATCCCCGGTCACCACCAGCATTCCAGAGCGGTCCCTGGGCGGCCACCCAGACGACATCGGAATTATCCGGGTGCACCAGGATCGTGGAGATGTGCTGCGAATCGTGCAGGCCCATATTTGCCCACGACTGGCCGCCATCATCGGAACGGTAGATTCCGTCTCCATACCCTACGTGGCGTCCTCCAACATCCTCCCCGGTTCCAACCCATATCGTGTTGGGGTTCGAAGGATCGATCTCCACATTCCCTATCGAATAAGAACCCTGGTCCTCGAAAATGGGTGTCCACGTCGTTCCGTTATTCACGGTCTTCCAGACATTACCAGATCCGACAGCCACATACCACACCGACTCATCATCTGGGTGAATAGCGATGTCAGCGATTCGGCCAGACATGAATCCAGGGCCCAGATTTCGAAGAGCCATGCCTTCAAAAGTCTCGGCCGACATGCGGTCCTGTGCCTGGACAGGACCGATGAGCAAAATAGATATCAGGAATAAGAGGATGTGACGCATCGTTCGGTGGGTTTCGTTTATGCCTATGCTGAGTATACTTCAGCCAATCCAGACAAGCCGTGACCCTCTCAGCATTATCCCGCCACATGAGGACAACGACACCCAAACCAATACCCCCACCCATGAACCGATTTCTTGTTCTCCTGCTCGCCGTTGGACTGACCGCGTGCGGAAGCGCCCCTGAAGAGACTGCTGTCGATGCTGAGCCGCGCGTTGCCTTTGCCCCAACCTCCGATACACAGATGCCACCTGCGATTGTGGGCAATGGCGGAGACCTGGAGGGCGTCGAAATAGCATATTTCGACGCCGATCCGGCTGCCAGCGGATATCTGGCGGTACCTGAAGGGGAAGGCCCCTTCCCGGCCCTGATTATCATCCACGAGTGGAATGGCCTGATTGACCGCGTCCGCCAGATGGCAGATGATTTTGCGGCGGAGGGCTACGTGACACTCGCCGTGGACCTGTACAGCGGACAAACCGGTTCGAACCGGGATGAAAATATCGAACTGATGTCGGCCGCATCCGGCGATATGGACACGGTTGTGGCCAATCTCAATGCCGCCGTAGCCTTCTTGAAAGGCAGAGATGACGTTACGGGCCGCGTAGGTGCCATGGGCTGGTGCTTCGGCGGTGGAATCGCTCTATCATTTGGCCTGGACGGCGACCAGCACGAAGCAACAGCCATCTTCTACGGTCGGCTTATCGACGATCCAGAGCGCCTTCAGCACATCGATCATGAAGTGTATGGCACATTCGCCCGCCTTGACCAGGGTCCTGCTCCACACCAAGTCGAAGCGTTCGAAGCCGCTCTTAACGACATCGGGATTGAAAACGACCTGCATATCTATGACGAGGTCGGCCACGGTTTCTGGCTGCGCATCGACCAGGACATGGAAACACGCGCGCAGCCCGGGCAAGACGCTTGGAATCGCCTGAAAGCTTATCTCGACCGTACCCTCCGAACGGAAGTGGCTGAGACTACTGCACCGTAATGGTGACTTTCTCGCTCACGACCGGCGGGTCGTGGGGAATGTGCCAATGATTTCCGAGCATGATCTGAAGCGTGTGCTCCCCTGCCGGTAAGCTGAGCTCTGTGCTGGTCTGTCCCAGGCCAAAATGGATGTGCACGCTGTCAGCAGGGATGGGCATATCCAGTGCCGGAAGCTCTTCCTGGTTGATCAGAAGATGATGGTGGCCCGAGAAAGGCTCATCCGTTCCGGCCGGCGCTACCGTCATGTTCTCCAATCCGAATTCCACCATGAATGGGCTCGAAACCGTAGCGCCATCCTCCATTCCAACGAAGAAGATGCGCGCATCCTCGGCCGAAGGAGATCGAAGATCCGCGATTGTTTCTGCGGTCGAACCGTCGTTAGCGCCATTGGTAGCGCCATCTGTGCCCTCGGCAGTGCCGTTCTTTGCGTCATCTGAAGTGCACGCACTGGCAAAAACGAGGAGAGCAATCAGGAGGGAAAGTCTGGACATGGTCGAAATGGGAATGGTGGGCTCGTCGGTACGAAGATAGGTCGAACTGACTGAGGACGCGTTACGCTGCGACACAATAGGTGTCTTTTGAGCGTGGTATTTGAGCCGACCTACAGGTCCAGTGAAATACCATCCTTCATAAACACACATGTCATTACCCCATTCTCCCCTACAGATCCCAAAAAATTGCGCAATTCAGATTGGATCATTGAAAACTCCCGAACGGCGCGATGGGGCGCCTATGAGGGTGCTCCGGTTCAGATGGTTGTTGATCCCACTTTGATTCTTGGTGCGAGCTGCTTTTCCGAATTTCGACCGGGAATTGAAAAGGCGCTTGGACGAGCTCAGCTTTGTGCACCGGAGGCGATCCTGGCGGATACGCTCGCGCTCTGCATCAGGTTGGAGCGCTCTGAGAAGCTTTCATGCAAGGACGTTCGTCGCGTCCTGCATTTCGTGCACTGTCTACCCCTCCGACTTGTTCGCACGGATTACGACTACGTCCATAGTGAGCTAATGCCACTCGGGATCCCTTCAAGGGCTGCTTTTTACCTGGATGCCGCGAGGACGAAGCCATCCGTGGTGATGTCCTTTGACAACACGTTGATAAAATGGAGTCGAAAGCTGCGTATCCCGCGGTGCCGTTTCATCAGGGATCATCGTTTGGGAACGAGGGCATGACAAACGGGCAACTCATGACTTCATTCAATGCATCAGAGGCGAAGAGCCAATTCTACAAGGTGCTGGAGACGGCAGATGTGGAAGGGCGAATACACATTCAGCACCGGGACGGGCGTCAATATTTCCTCTCGCCGTCTCTGGATGCCATTCGACTTGAAGGTCACTTCAAACCGCTGAAGAAATTCTGCATGTTGGACGTATTGGCCATCTGGCAGACACCATTGTAAAGCTGGGGCGGGCTGGTGTCTGAGTGAAGCTGATGCGTGATTCAAAATCGGGGATTTCAACACGGACTCAAGGACTCCAAAAGCTCAAACGCAACGCGGGGCGGCGCCTGGAAGGCGCCGCCCCGCGGGCATCAAACATTGTTGATGCAAGGCTTGCTGCGGTAGAACCCCTTACGCAATCTGTATTGCTTCAAGCAGTGCAGCAGGCGATTACATGACGGCTTCGACCGTCATGACACCGCGCATGGTTCCGAAGTGACCCGGGAACGAGCATACGAATTCGTAGGTGCCTGCAGCAGGAGCCGTGAACGTGACCGTCGCTTCTTCACCAGGGCCCAGCAGCTCGGAGCTGGCCATGACCCAGTCGGCCATGTCGGCTGGGATGTAGGCCGTATCAGCTGCGCCTGCAGCGGCTACGCCAAAAGCCTGCAGGTCAGCACCTTCCGTCAGGAAGACGATGTTGTGGCCGCCCATTTCCTTGGCCATCTGGCCGACGTTCTTCAGGACAACCGTTACTTCTTCACCTTCGGTGACCGTGAACTCGGTGACCGTGAATTGAAGCATGTCGTTGGCTTCGATGACGATAGCGTCAACAGCCGTTTCTTCGGTGGCATCGGCGGCAGCATCGGTAGTCGACGTGTCAGCGGCTTCGCCGCCACAGCCGACCATAAGGAGGCTGGCAAAAAGCAGAGCGAAGAAAGAGTTGGAGAGAGTACGCATGTGTGCAATCAAGTAAGTTGGTGTTCGACGTGGGGTAAGCATCCGGATATCGGACCCTTCCAGGAGCGGACTCCCGGGTCGAGTTACTGGCCCTGAAACCGGGTTCAAAACGGCCTGATCCGCCGTTGATCATTGTTCACTGGATATTCCAAGTGCTTTCAAGCTCTCAGTCACCGGCAATTTGGGAGCGGGATACAAGCACCTGACTGAGTTTCCCGGACGACTCGGCCACCAGATGGAATCGAATCTGGATGTCGTCGTGTGCCTTGATCAACCCGAACAGTGCCGTTGGCGGCTCCATTCCAAAATTGGTCATCTTCACGTCCAGCGTTCCAGTCCCGTGAAGCCGTAGTGACTCATCCCGAGCGGCTTGATCATGCCTGGTAACTCAGCGCTAGCGGCCTGTTCCGAACACCCGGTGCACATTGAAGCCCCAGCCGAAATCTCCGTCTGACATCGGTGTGCGCGACCAGGCAGCTGCATGCTGGGGTGTGATCCACTGCGAGGAGGAGAAAAACATCTGGAACACATGACCGCCTGTTTCAAGGTCCACGCCAATGGAGGCGACGTTATACGTCCCCTCAGAAACGTCGCCGAATCGGGTGATCAATTCGCCTACCAATGAGACACTTTCCCGCATTTCATAGCGAATAGCCGTCCCAAGCGAGTAGTGATTGTTCCTACTGCGTTGAAGTCCTTCTCCGAATACCTCCTGATCGGGTGCGAACACAAACCGGGAGTAACCGGGGGCCAATTGTATGACTAATTCGTCCGAGACGCGTTTACCGATCAGTACGGACCCGTGGTAGGACAAGCGATCAACAAATTCTCGACCGTCCTCCGTCGTTTCGATGGCGGCGTTGTAGTATCCGGCTACTTGCCAACCATCACGCTGCAAGAACCTGGCTTTGCCGCGAAAGTCCACGGTCTTATTGAACCGGGAACGTCCTATTCCCACCATGATTCTGTCCGAGAGGCCATAGTCCAGACCAAACCTGATGTTGGCAGCAAGGTCGAGACCAAACAAGTCACTGATTCCGCTCGAGACCGGACCAAAAGTGTGATGAATGGTGAGGTCCAGGTCGCCTGAGTTCAGCTGGGTCGTTGACGGAAGCACAATGATGGAATGCGACCAGAAGAGTTCGTCGACTGGCTGCTTGGCGGATCGTGTGCGCTGCATCTGTGCGGATGCGGAGGATGCCACCAACATCGTTGCCAGCAGAATCACGATGGCCGACAAAGAGTGACGGGAAGTGTTCGTCATGAGTCTGGTTTGAGCAAGATGTCTAGAGTAATAGCCTGTTCATCGTCCACCTTCAAGAAAAGTAGCCGCGGCGGCTGGATTTCGTAGTCCTCCAGCAACAATGTCCAAGCGGCTTGAATACGCATTCCATCCTCGGAAAACGTGATTTCACCTGGCACTTGGATGGAGCGCGTGATGCCATGGATTGTGAAGTCACCCTCTACCTGTACCGGCTGTGGCCCTGCCGCAGCTGGATCAACTCCCGTCAGCAGCGTCCCGAAGAACTCGGCAAACGGATAGTCATCCGTCTCGAGAGTCTTGCGCATATCCTTGTCCCGCTTCCCGATTCCTGTATCGAGTGTGTTCAGGTCTACATAGAAATCTACCGAATTCTCGGCCAGATCCACGCGCCCCGTAAGCACATCGGAAACACCCACGAAATCATGCAGCGGAACGTTTGACAGGAATTCGATATGACCCGTTTCTGAGTACCATGCCTGCGTATGAGCAGGCTGTAGACTCAGAATGGACCACCCGAAGACAAGGGCCAGGACAGCCACGTGGACGTGACTGAACGCGTAGTCAGTTGTTCGGAGCGCCATCATTGATCCAGGATGAGATGGTCTGAACTTGGCTCGAAGACAAGGCGGCCCGTCCGAGTGGCATGCGAGAGCCGAACCTTGGCGAAACGCCCAATTTGTCAATCAGGGGGCTACTTGCGGCACCGCCAGCCACGACGGACGGGCCGCCGTACTGTGAGCCGTTGCTCGCCATGGTCGCCGACCACGATGCCAGGTTGACCCCACTGGCAGAACCGCCAACGTGACATCCCGATCCACCGCAGGAAGCGGCGAATATAGGCTGCACTTGCGTCGAATAGCTCACCACTGTGGGGGTCGTATCGTCCGCATCGTCAATAATTGGACCCGTTATCACTCCGTTGTCAGAATCAGAGCTACATCCGAGAAGAGTCAGGAAGAGGAGCAGCGATAAGTATCTCATGATGCGTCGAAGATGAAGAGGCTTGCGGGCGGGTGAAGGCAGGCGAGGGAACGGCCTTTAGAGACCATTCCAGACGAATCGTTTCAAGGCACGGTTGAATCCCCGGCACTTCTGAATGACAGGTGCTTCTGAGAGACAGGTACTTCACGGTCCACCTCACCGGGCCAAGGCAACAGAGAACGGACCTTTGGTTGGATACGATTCGTAACCGTCATGGGTGTACTTGTCGTGTCATCCAAGAATGAGGTAAACACTGATCCCTGAACGTCACGTTCACTCATTCTCCTGGACCGAAGCAGGCAACCTGATCAAAAAGCACGTCTTCTCCGGCTCCGAGATCAGCGTCAAGGAACCCTGGTGCTTGTTCACCACGATGGAATAGCATGTGTGCAAACCAAGTCCCGTCCCTTCACCGGGAGCCTTCGTGGTAAAAAACGCATCGAACACGCGGTGCTGGATTTCTTCCGGAATGCCCGGCCCCGAATCTTCGATCTGGATCTCGACTCCACCTTCGACTTCTCTACTCAGGACCGTCAAGACTCCCTCGCCCTTCATGGCGCCGATGGCATTGTCGATCAGATTGGTCCATACCTGATTCAACTCGCTGCCATATGCATGAATGTGTGGAAGATCCTCATCCAGGCGATCTGCTACATCAATCCCGTCTGACAGCTTGGAGTTCAGAATGATGAGCGTATTGCGGATTCCCTTGTTGACATCAACTTCCTGAATAGGCGCCTGATCGAGATAGGAATACTCCTTGAGCGCTCCCACGATGGAGGAGATACGTTCTGTGCCGTGTCCGATTTCCTGTAGCAACCGATACACGCTGAGCGAACGCGCCAGCGCTGTAATGGCTACCTCCAGATCCTGCTGCGCGATGTCACTGGCTACCATATTCAGCTCTTCAGAACTGATCTCTCCTTCAACGAGGTCGTCCAACAACTCATAGCCACCCGGAATCTGGTGCTCATCCAACCATTGCTCGAGCTCCTGCTCGAGGTCCATTCTCTCCAAACTTGACAGCGTGGATATTTGCTCAGATCGTTCCCTGGCGAGTTTGTCGAGTCTCAAAAGACAATCGAATTCGGCTTCCGTGAGATCAAGCCGGCCAACCTGCACCATCACCTGCTGGAACCGGGTGAAGGCTGCCCTCAAATGATCTGCACCCCTATGGGCAGCTGCGGCGGGGTTGTTGAGTTCGTGGGCAACCCCCGCCGAGAGCGTCCCGAGGGTAGCCATTTTTTCGCTCTGTGCCAGGAGGCGCTCAGCTTCTTTTTGCTCCGTCACATCCGACCCATAAACGAAGGAATTCCCGGCCGGTGTACGCGGTGTATGCGTGAATAGAATCACCCGATCTCCCACGTGCGCTTCGTGCAACACGTGGCTCGTTGTCGTGGAAATGCGATCCCACAAGGCCTCCGTCATACCTGGGCACACGTCACGCCATTTAAGGCCTACCAACGACGCTTTATCGAAAAGACGTCTTGCGGCACGATTAGCCAGCACGATTGAGCCATCTTCTACGAATCGAATGACCGGTCCAGGATTCATATCGGGAAACCGCGCCATTTCAGCCATCTGGGCTCTTTGGTCTTCCAACGCCTTCTCAGCCAATCGATGAGCCGTAACGTCCGCTCCGTAGACAAAAATATTCCCTGTATCCGGACGGCAAACATGGGTATAAAGAAAACACTGCTCGAGCGTACCGGCCTCGAACTGAACGGGCTCAGGACTTGATTGGATGGCCTCCCACGTATCCATGTCCATTTCCGGACATACCTCGTACCAGCACTCGCCTTCGGCTCCCTGCAGATTCAGTGAATCCTTTGCAGCTCGATTGAGCATCTCAATGGTACCGTCCATTCGAAGACGCAACACAGGACCGGGATTCATGTCGGGAAACTCAGCCATGAGACGCTGGAGGGACTCCAGCGTTGGTTGCGACTGTTCTTCGCCGGAAGGCTGATCAGAGCGATCCATACGTTTTTAGAGTGGGTGTCTGGGAGCCCCACGATACCCCTGACTTCGACACTGAAACAAATTCTGTTGGTCCGTCTCTTATCTTGGCTCGAATCAAGCCCGCAGAATACGCGGAATCGTCCCCATCATCCTGGTCAGAATTATTGGTTGATCGCGCCATCGTTCAGCGTGGTCTGCGGTTCGCAGTAATCGTTGGTTCAATCCTGATTGCCATCAATCATGGCGACTCTATTGTCCGAGGGGAAGTGACCACTTCTCAAATGGGCAAGATGGCGCTGACGGTTCTGGTCCCATACTGTGTTTCCGTGATCTCCAGTATCAGTGCCATCAGGCGCCTGGGGTGAGCGCCGTTACTGGCGTACTGTTGCGTCATACTCCAGGAAATTCGGGCTCTCTATTTCCCGTCGGTTTTACAACCACTGCATTTTCGACCGTCTCGCTTGATCAGCCATGTTCACTCGCTTCCTCCTTCTGTTGACTGCACTTTTCATGGTCGTTTTGGGAGCCGCCGGGACGTTTGCGCCGGTCGAAACCCTGATTCTTGCCGGAATAGCAGACTACCGTAATCCTGGTCCAGATCTTGGGCGGTCTATATTTGGGATTCGCCGTACTGAACTGGATGAGCCGCAATGCGCCCATCGGCGGCATCTACAGCAAACCGCTCGCATCAGCCAACCTGATTCACTTCATACTGGTTGCTTTGATGCTGGTCAAAGCGGTAATCCAACATGATCTCTGGAATGGATTCCTCGTTCTGGGCGTCCTTTATTCAGCCTTCGCCGTGGGCTTTGCCTCCACTCTATTCAGGGATCCGCTCTCAGGCCAAAAGAGAAAGGCCTCAGCTTCCTGATTGCAGCGTTGCCGCCTCGCTCCACGCGAACAGCCGGCCGACCTATATTGGCTGCTGAATCACTTTTAGACTTCTCAGACTGGTAAACCGTCATGCATCGACTTCGTCTGTACGCCCCCCTGCTCCTCGCTGTCTCCATGGTCTTTTCCGGCTGTGGGACTGCCGAAGAAACCGAAGAGGAATTGATTGAACGTGCCAGGGGCATTCACGAACGTACCATCACGCTCGATACCCATGACGACATCAGCGTTTCGAATTTCACCGACGAACGCAACTATACGATGGATCTGCCCACGCAGGTCACCCTGCCGAAAATGCGAGAAGGTGGGTTGGATGTAGCCTGGCTCGTTATCTACACAGGACAGAGTGACCTGGACGAGCAGGGCTATGCGGCAGCTTATGAGAATGCCATATCCAAGTTCGATGCCATTCATTGGCTGGC
>JAURNP010000197.1 GCA_030830105.1 Rhodothermales bacterium
CCAGACAAGCACATGGGCGAGACACGCGATGAGCGGCTGCAAGAATTCGTGGTCATCAACCCGGAAGTGCCCGTGGTCGCGATGCGGGAAGGAGCTTGGCTGCAGGTCGAAGGAACGTCCATGGTCCTGGGTGGAAGCAACGGGGCCCGACTGTACCTTGGCAGCGAGCCCGCTGTTGAACTTGAAGCGGGTGCCGACCTGAGTCGCTTTTCGTGACCCACACATTACCGCTTCCATCCACTCTGCTGCCATGGAATCTCCGATCAAACCACTTTCTCCGATTGCTGCTCGCGTATTGGGCGTGCTGATTGAAAAGGAGTTCAGCACACCGGAATATTATCCGATGACACTGAATGCGCTCACAAACGGATGCAACCAGAAGTCCAATCGTGATCCAGTGATGGCTCTGCAGGAGTCGGAAGTGCAGGACGCACTGGACGAACTCTACCATGAAAAGCTGGCAGGCCATGCCTCGGTGGCGGGCAGTCGGTCGATGAAGTACCGCCATGCGACCGCAGAGCATTGGGGACTGAATCAAAAGCAAGTAGCGGCGCTGGCCTGTCTGCTTCTGCGTGGTCCCCAGACCATTGGAGAAATCAAGGGACGCACATCGCGGCTGGCGGAATTTGCGGACCTGGACGATGTAGCCGACACGCTTCGTAGTCTACGCGACCATGAAGCGTCGCTGCTTGTCCAACTCCCGGTTCAGCCGGGGAAGAAGGAGGCCCGCATGATGCATTTGCTATGTGGTAAGGATGAGGTTGAGGTCATGGCGTCGTCCGAGGCTCCCGCACCACCTCCCAAAAGTGATCTACGTCAAGAAGTGGAAGACCTCACGGCACGCCTCGAGGCTCTTGAAGCAGCCTTTGAGAACTTCCGCCGTCAATTCGACTAGCGTTTCGGTGGAGATCACACCATCGGATCGTGTGAAGCGTACGCGATAAGCCAGAAGGGCTGATTCTGGAAGCGGTTCCAGACCGGGCGAGAGGGTATATTCGGCTCATAGAACGAAATGCACCTACCCGATATGCAGGCTCAGAAGACCGTCATTCACGCCCCCCACGGAACGAAATTGCATTGCAAAGGCTGGCACCAGGAAGCCGCCATGCGCATGCTCATGAACAACCTGGATCCAGCGGTTGCTGAGCATCCCCAGGAGTTGATCGTATACGGAGGTGGCGGAAAGGCCGCTCGCAACTGGGAAGCCTACCATCGCATCATTGCCACGTTGCAGCGTTTGGAAAACGACGAAACCCTGCTCGTTCAGTCTGGCAAGCCAGTTGGCGTTTTTCGTACCCACGAAGAGGCTCCGCGTGTCCTGATCGCAAATGCGCATCTCGTACCCCGCTGGGGGACTTGGGACGAGTTTCGTCGTCTCGAAGCATTGGGACTTACGATGTACGGCCAGATGACGGCTGGCTCTTGGATATACATAGGAACCCAGGGCATCCTGCAGGGGACGTACGAGACGTTTGCGGAATGCGCCAATCAGCATTTTGATGGCACACTCGAAGGACGACTGGTTGTCACAGCCGGACTGGGAGGCATGGGAGGAGCGCAGCCGCTTGCGGCCACCATGAACGGCGGGGCCTGTCTCTGCATTGAAGTAGATCCGACGCGAATAGATCGTCGTGTCGAGACGGGCTACTGTGACGAAAGGAGCGACAATCTTGACGAGGCGATGGACAAACTGATGGCTGCCAGGGAGCGCAAGGAAGCCTTATCGATCGGTTTGCTCGGCAACATCGCCGAGGTACTTCCCGAGATGGTCCGCCGCGGAATCACCCCCGACGTGCTGACTGATCAGACCTCAGCCCACGATCTGGAGTTGGGTTATCTGCCCGTCGGCTATACGGTCGAATCGGCAGCGGTCTTTCGTGAGACGGACCCTCAGGGATACCAGGAGGCGGTCCTCGACGCGATGCAGATTCACATCCAGGCTATGCTGGACTGCAAGGAGGCAGGTGCCATTACGTTTGATTACGGCAACAACCTGCGCGGCCAGGTCGCAGATCATCGCGGCATGACTCAGGCTTTCGACATTCCAGGCTTCGTTCCTGAATTTATTCGCCCGCTGTTCTGTCGCGGATCCGGACCTTTCCGTTGGGCTGCTTTGAGTGGAGATCCACGCGATATTGCGGTCACGGACGATGCTGTCCTGGAAACCTTCCCTCAGAAGGAGGCATTGGCGCGCTGGATCCATAAAGCGCGAGAGCAGGTGCATTTTCAGGGCTTACCCGCGCGTATCTGCTGGCTCGAATACGGCGAACGTGCCGAGACGGGTCTCAAGTTCAACTGGCTGGTCAAGACTGGGAGAGTGTCAGCGCCGCTCGTCATCGGACGCGATCATCTAGATTCGGGATCGGTGGCTTCGCCCAATCGCGAGACCGAAGGGATGATGGATGGCTCGGATGCGATCGCAGACTGGCCTCTGCTCAATGCGCTGCTCAATACGGCGAGTGGAGCAAGTTGGGTCTCGCTCCATCACGGCGGTGGCGTGGGCATCGGTTATTCCATCCATTCGGGCATGGTCAGCGTGGCCGATGGCACCGACATGGCGGATCGCCGCCTCGAACGGGTGCTCACGGCCGACCCGGGCACCGGCGTCATGCGTCATGCAGATGCCGGTTACTCCGACGCCGTCGACACGGCGAACGACCGTGGCGTGGACCTTCCGATGATCAACGGATGACAGAAGAATCGGAGACAGGTTATATGAGCCATCGCATCACTTATATGAGCCATCGCATCACCATATCGAATCTGCTTGAGGACTGTGCCGCCTCCGTAGGTGAATTGGACCAGAATCGAAGTCGAGTGGCTTCTTCCCGAGCGACGCTGCAAGCACGCATTGCCACCGGTTCCGCCACCTACGGCGTGAATACCGGATTTGGCAAACTCGCCAATCAGCGTGTATCCGATGACCGGCTGTCCGACCTGCAGCGAAATCTGCTCGTGTCACATGCGGTCGGCGTCGGCGATCCAGTCATTCCCGAGATCTCCCGCATCATGCTGGCGCTGAAGGTGCATTCATTGGGGCTGGGCTACTCCGGCGTGTCGGAGGGCACATTTGATCGACTGCTCGAATTTGCCAAGCGGGATTTGCTGTCGGTCATACCCTCTCGCGGGTCGGTGGGAGCCTCGGGCGATCTTGCCCCGCTTGCGCATATGGCGCTTCCGCTGATTGGCTTCGGTCATTTCTGGGCTCCAGATGGCTCCCACCGACCCGCGGCCGAGGTGCTGGCCGAGCATGGCCTCGAACCCATCGAATTGGCTGCCAAGGATGGACTGAGTCTGATCAACGGCACTCAATTCATGACGGCCTATGGAGCCTGGGTGCTGCACCGCGCCACGAAGCTGGTCCGGACCGCAGATATCCTGGCCGCAATGAGCCTCGAAGCATTACAAGGCAGCGCGCATCCGTTCGATGAGCGCGTCCACGCGATTCGTCCGCACCCCGGACAGCAGCATGTGGCCTTGAATGTGAGGCGACTGCTGCAACAGAGCGAAATCCTGGAATCACACCGCGACTGCGGCAAGGTTCAGGACCCTTATTGCCTGCGCTGCGTGCCCCAGGTGCACGGTGCAAGCCGGGACGCGCTCTCCTACGCGGTTGGCGTAATTGAGACC
>JAURNP010000198.1 GCA_030830105.1 Rhodothermales bacterium
GGCAGGATTCGAACCTGCGACCTTCGGGTTATGAGCCCGATGAGCTACCAGCTGCTCCACCCCGCGGTAGAGCACGAAATATAGGGCAGTGGTACCGATTAGCAAGAAGGCGACTGGCTGGAATTGATGAACATCGCGGGAAGCTTGCCCGGCGCGCGCGCGTACAGATTCGACAGATTCATTCGTGTTTTTTTCATCTCGTCAAAGGTGACTGGAGAAAGGCCACCGTGTAACATGCAATTGTCCTCGTCCTGGTTAAACCCGCCTCGAATCCAGAATTACATGGCCATCCTCCATCCATTCAAAGCACTGCGCCCTGTGCCGGAGAAGGCGCACGAAGTAGCCTGTGTACCCTACGACGTCATAAACACGCGCGAGGCGAGAGCACTGGCCGATGGCAAACCCGTTAGCTTTCTGCATGTCATCCGTCCGGAAATAGACCTCCCGGAAGGCGTCGACGAACATTCCCAGGAGGTATATGAGACCGGCGCTGCCAATCTCCGGGCGTTCGCCTCAGGGACTGATACGCTCCAGGAAGAGGATGCGTCCGTGTACGTTTACCGCCTGATTATGTACGGACGCAAACAGACCGGCATTTTTGGATGTGTTGCCGTCTCGGATTACGACCATGATGTTATTCTGAAGCATGAATTGACTCGCCCGGTCAAGGAAGACGATCGCACTCGACATATCCTGACACAGCAGGCACATGCCGAGCCGGTGATGCTCACCTTCAAGGACAATGAAAGCGTTGCAGACGTGATTGAGGTAACGATGATTGGCGCGCCACTCTATGATCTTACGGCTGATGATGGGGTGCAGCACACGATTTGGCGAGTAGAGGACACCGACGGCTTGGTAGGTCGTTTCAAAGACGTTGAAAAGCTGTATGTGGCGGATGGCCACCATCGATGCAAGGCGGCAAGCCGAGCAGCAGCAGAGGAGCCCTCCAATGCGGAAGCGGCCTATTTCCCCGCAGTCCTCTTTCCGATGGGCGATATGGAAATACTCGCATACAATCGCACCGTGATGTCCTTGCCTGGAGGACCTGTCGCATTTGCGCAGCAGCTCAAGGATCGATTCGACCTCACACCGACTGCCAACCCTGCTCCTGGTGCAAAAGGCGAAATCTGTCTCTATATAAATGGGGAATGGCTGGCCATGAGCTTACCTGCCACCTCCGGAAAGGAAGTGGTTGACGAACTGGATGTTTCTCGTTTGTCAGAGCATCTCTTGGCTCCTTTGCT
This sequence comes from Rhodothermales bacterium, assembly GCA_030830105.1. GTDB lineage: Bacteria > Bacteroidota > Rhodothermia > Rhodothermales > UBA10348 > JAAZVD01. Next base: position 1,248 of record JAURNP010000198.1, read on the forward strand.
CGATATTACGGACCCGAGGCGCGATCCCAACATTGACTTCGTAGGAGGAATACGTGGTACGACCGAGTTGGAGAAGCGGGTGGACGGCGGAGAGGCCCAGATGGCTATTTCCATGTATCCGACTAGTATCGAGGAACTAGTAGACGTCTCAGATGCTGGCTTGCTGATGCCGCCAAAGTCGACCTGGTTTGAGCCCAAACTGCGCAGTGGGCTGTTGATCCACCTTTTCTGATTCCGTTCATCTACCCGCCACGGACATGAAAGTACTTCTGGCTGACACCCTTTCCGACTCTGTTGTCTCTGCCTTGGAAGACGCCAAGTGCGTCATCGTCAGTGAGCCGTCCCTCAAAGGGGAAGCGCTCACAAGAGCACTCTCCGAGCATGATCCGCAGGTCCTTGTCGTTCGTTCGACACGAGTGACTTCTGAGGATATTCAGACAGCTGCCGGACTTGAATTGATTGTTCGTGCAGGAGCGGGATATGACACCATTGATGTGGCTGCTGCTTCTGGCAAAGGTGTTTTTGTAGCCAATTGCCCCGGAAAGAATGCATCCGCCGTGGCGGAGCTCACTGTTGGTCTGCTGCTCTCCCTGGATCGGTTCATCCCGGATAATGTGATGGATGCGCGGGCAGGTACATGGAACAAGGCTGGGTACGCCAAAGCCGCGGGTGTAAAAGGACGTATGTTCGGTGTTATCGGTACGGGTAACATTGGAAAGGAAGTCATCAAGCGGGTGAAGGCCTTCGACATGAATATTGTTGCCTGGAGTCGTTCACTGACTCCGGGAAAGGCAGCCGATCTGGGAGTGGCCTATGCAAGTACACCGGAGGAAGTAGCTGCAACGGCGGATGTCGTCAGTCTTCATTGCGCAGCCACGCCTGATACGAAAGAGCTGGCCAATGAGGCGTTTTTCGAGGCCATGAAGCCGGGAGCATTCTTCATTAACACAACGCGCGGTTCCGTCGTCAACGAGGAGGCAATGCTGTCTGCCATCGCCTCGAAAGGAGTACGCGTTGGGCTGGATGTCTTCAGCAACGAGCCTGCTGCCAAGTCAGGACCATTCGAGCACCCGCTGGCGGGGAATCCGTCCGTCTACCTGACGCACCATATCGGCGCATCCACCCAACAAGCGCAAGAAGCAATTGCGGCGGAAGCAGCGCGCGTGATCATCACATATGCCCAAGATGGGGAGGTCCCAAACTGCGTGAACCTGGCCACCCAAACGCCAGCAACGCATCAACTTACGGTGCGTCATAAGGATAAGGTGGGCGTGCTCTCCAAGGTGTTGAACGAAATCAGCGTAGCCAACTGGAATGTGCAGGAAATGGAAAACGTGATCTTCGATCACGCCAAGGCGGCCTGCGCCTATATCCGCGTAGATGCAACGGATGATCAGTCTGTCGTGCATCGCATTGCCGCCTTGGATGACGTCTTTGCTGCAACCCTCATTGAACTGTAAACCTGTTGAGAACCTGACTCATGGATCGCGTATTCAATTTTTCCGCTGGACCGGGTACGTTGCCGGCCGCCGTATTGGAGGAAGCCCGCGAGGAGATGCTGGTGTATAAAGACGCCGGCGCTTCCGTCATGGAAATCAGTCACCGCTCGCCACAGTACACTGAGCTGGCTGAAACCACGCGCCAACACTTCCGAGATTTACTGGGAATTGGCCACGACTGGAAGATCCTCTTCCTTCAAGGAGGTGCATCACTCCAATTCCACCAGACAGCGTTGAATTTCCTTACGGCAGGAGCAGTGGGAAATTATGTGGTCACAGGTGCGTGGGCCGAGAAGGCTTTGGCTGAGGCTGCGTTGATAGGAGAGATCCACACTTCAGCCAGCAGTGCGGATGGAAATCACAATCACATTCCGGATCCTGATTCTTGGGACGTGAGTGATAAGGCGGCCTATGTCCACATTACGTCGAACAACACCATCTTTGGTACCCAGTTCGCTGGGGATCCAGATCCTGGTGTACCGATGATCTGTGACGCATCGAGCGACTTTCTCTCGCGACCCATTGATATGGATAAGTATGGGTTGATCTATGCAGGTGCCCAGAAGAACATCGGGCCGGCCGGCGTTACCGTTGTGTTGGTCAAGGATTCCTTTCTGGATCGAATTCCGCAAGGACTGCCAACGCTGATGGACTACCGCACGCACGCCTCAAAGCTTTTCCATACGCCGCCCGTATTTGCCGTTTACATGGTCGAAAAGGTGCTTCGATGGATCAAGCAGGGTGGAGATCTGTCAGCAATGAAGCAGCGTAATGACGAGAAGGCCGCATTGCTGTACGAACGGATCGACATCGGTGATTTCTATCGCGGTCACGCACTTACCGGATCGCGTTCCAACATGAACGTGACGTTCAACCTGCCAACTGAGCAGCTCGAAGGCCAGTTCGTTGCCGAGGCCAAGTCGCATGGATTGGTCGCGCTCAAGGGGCACCGCAGCGTTGGGGGGATCCGGGCTTCGATTTACAATGCCTGTCCGCGCAAAGGCGTAGAAGCGTTGGCTTCGTTCATGTCCGATTTCGAGAAGCAAAACGGCTAGAGGCCGTCGCTCGAGGTACAACGAGTAGGCCTTCGACGGGTATTCTCCCTGCTAATTCACGCAGGATCGAGCAGCCCGGAGGCACCGTATTCCTCCCGGGCCGGGCCTGGTTGTTCAGTAGGGGACGTGGTGTAGGGGTTATCCTGCCAGCGGCCTTAAGGAAAGCGCACGTTGCAGGGGCGCATCGCCCGTGTTATATAGGTCTCGAATTTGAGTGTCACGTGACGAACACGCCCTGCCATCATGCCCTACACCATTGGAGTTCCGAAAGAAACCGAGGCCGGTGAACGACTGGTAGCCCTTGTACCTGAAGTTGTCATGCGCCTGACGAAGGCCGGCGCAACGGTCATCGTGGAACGTGGCGCTGGATCGAGCGCCTATTATCAGGATGCCGACTACGAAAAAGTCGGTGCAACCCTGGGATCCCGGGAGGAGGCATTCGGTGCCGATATCCTGGTAAAGGTCCGTCCTCCCTCGGAGGAAGAAATCCCCTTGATGAAGCAGGGGGGTGCCTACATCGGATTCATGGAGCCGCTGGATAATCCAAGGCTGTCCATGTCCATTGCAGCGCGCGGCACGACCGCTCTGTCCATGGAGCTGGTACCACGTATCTCTAGAGCTCAGAAGATGGATGCGCTATCCGCTTTAAGCTCCATCGGAGGCTATCGCGCGGTTCTGCTGGCTTCAACCATCCTGCCAAAATTCTTCCCGCTACTGACCACAGCCGCTGGAACCGTAAGGCCTTCGAATGTACTGGTTCTTGGTGCTGGAGTGGCTGGTCTTCAGGCCATTGCCACGGCCCGTCGATTGGGTGCCAAGGTTTCAGCCTATGACATCCGTGATGCAGTAGCCGAAGAAGTCCAGAGTCTCGGTGCTTCATTTGTCGAGCTGGAGATTGAAAGTCAGGACAGTAGCGATTCTGGTGGCTATGCCAAAGCACTGGTCGCAGAAAAAGCCAAACAGCAGGTCAAACTGCTAGTGCCGTTCATTGGCAAATCTGACGTTGTTGTGACTACAGCCCTGATTCCTGGGCGAGCGGCGCCGCTACTCATCTCCGAAGAGGCCGTGAAGGCCATGGGCGAAGGATCGGTCATCGTAGATATGGCAGCCTCGAACGGAGGAAACTGCGAGCTCACGGTTCCTGGCGAAACGGTGGTCAAACATGGTGTCACAATTGTCGGGACAAGAAATTTGACGTCTGATATGCCCGTGCATGCCAGTCAACTCTATGGCCGCACCCTGCTGGCTATGTTGCAGGACTTCACGGATGAGAATGGCTTCGTTCCCAATGAGGAGGACGAAGTGTTCACCGGCTCTTGTGTAACACGCGTTGGCGACGTGGTCCATGAGCGTGTCAAATCCCTGCTGAACTGATCTTGAATCATCCAGCCCAGGCTGTTTAACCCTTTTACGCGATGCTTACCAATCTCATAGTCTTCATCCTCGCGTCCATCATCGGGAGTGAGGTGATCAGTAAAGTGCCACAGACCCTCCATACGCCATTGATGTCTGGATCGAATGCCATTTCAGGTATCACGGTAGTGGGCGCATTGGTAGTAGCCGGTATGGTCGGAGATCCGTGGGCGATGTACATCGGGATGGCAGCCCTGATTTTCGCCACAACCAACGTTGTTGGTGGCTTCATGGTGACCGACCGCATGCTGCAGATGTTCAAGAAGAAAGAATAGGCGAATCCTCAACCAGGCGGCCCTGATGGGCCAACCCGCGCCTTAAAACCCTCACCCTGATACTCCCGATGAAGCAGAACATCATTGATATCGCCTATGTCGTGTCAGCCATCATGTTCATCTATGGACTGAAACGACTTCAATCCCCGGCCACTGCCCGTAAGGGTAATCAGCTGGCCGCTATGGGCATGTTTGTTGCCGTTGCAGCCACACTCTTTGTACAGCAAATCCTGACGCCCGCCCAGATGCTCATAGGCCTCGTGGTTGGTGGAGGATTCGGAGCCTACCTGGCCAAACGTGTCGAAATGACCGGTATGCCAGAACTGGTTGCGGCATTCAACGGATTCGGCGGGGCTGCGTCAGCACTGGTCGCTGGTGCTGAAATCGCTCGTTTTCTGGCTCCCAACGCTGCTGATCTGATGGGCGGCGCCGTGATGGGCGGCGTAGATGCCATCACCATTTCGCTTTCTATCCTGATTGGGATGATCACGTTTACGGGGTCCTTTGTGGCTTTCGGCAAGCTATCCGGCCGTATTTCCGGTAATCCAATCATTTTCCCCGGACTGCGAGTGATCACCATCTTGTTCATGCTGGGAGCTATTGCATCCATTGTCTACATGGAAATGGGCGCTGGCGATTTCTCAGCAGCTGGATTTGTAGGCGAACCGGTTGTCCAGGCGGCGATTGCCATCGCCGTCGTAGGTGCTTTGCTCGGTATTCTTTTGGTTGTACCGATTGGTGGTGCCGATATGCCGGTAGTAGTAGCCTTGCTGAACTCCTACTCCGGGCTGGCCGCCGCGGCTACCGGATTCGTTCTCGACAATACGGCTCTGATCGTATCGGGTGCTCTGGTAGGAGCTTCTGGTCTCATCCTCACAAATATCATGTGTGAGGCGATGAATCGATCGCTGTTCAACGTCCTCATTGGCGGGTTTGGTGGTGATTCAGATAGCGCTGGCCCAGCTGGTACAACCTCTGCGGAAGGTTTGACGGTCAATTCCACAACGGCCGATGACGTAGCCATCTTGCTCAGTTACGCCAGCAAAGTCATCTTCGTGCCCGGGTACGGAATGGCGGTTGCCCAAGCGCAGCATGCCGTTCGCGAACTGGCAGAGGAGTTGGCCAAGAAAGATGTCGAGGTGAAATTCGCTGTTCATCCGGTTGCAGGACGTATGCCGGGCCACATGAACGTGCTTCTAGCCGAAGCCAACGTGCCGTACGATCATCTATTCGAGATGGACGAGATCAACGGGGAGTTCGAAACCACGGATGTAGCCGTTGTTATCGGCGCCAATGATGTCGTTAATCCGGCTGCGCGCCACGACAAAGCCAGTCCCATTTATGGGATGCCTATCCTGGATGTGGACCACGCTGCGACATCCATTGTCTTGAAGCGGTCCATGCGACCCGGATATGCCGGCATCGGCAATGAGTTGTTTTACAACACGAACAACCAGATGCTATTTGGTGATGCCAAGGACTCGATCACGGACGTAATCAGCGAAGTAAAAGCGCTCTAGGAATAGACACCAGACAATCCGTCTTATCCGTGCAGGCAGGCTTTTCAGTCTGCCTGCATGCGTTTTACGAGTGGCTCGACAACATTACCGACCTTTTCGGCGATAATTGCGTGGCCCTCTTCGGTCGGGTGAATGCCATCATTTTGAACGTAATCCATCACCTCCTCGAAGCTCTCTGCGATAAAGGGCACAAAGTGCGTCTGACACGCCTCGGCAATCTCCGGGTACATACTGGCAAATTCCTCGGTATAGTCACGGCCCAGGTTGGGAGGGACGCGCATACCCACCAAGACTACTTCAACTCCCGGCCAGGATTCGCGAGTCTGCTCAATGATGGCTCCCAGGTTGGAACGCGTGAGAGAAAGGTCGATACCTCGAAGCCCATCATTTCCACCCAACTCAAGGACCAGAATGTCTACTCGATTCTGAAGCATCCAATCGAGTCGATTCAAACCGCCCGTACTCGTGTCTCCAGACACACCAGCGTCTATTCCGGTTACACTGTAACCAGCCTCGCTCAAGCGCGTCTCAACGCGTGCGGGGAACGCATCAGCTTGATCAATGCCGTACCCGGCAGTGATGCTGTCTCCAAGAAACAGAATGCGCAGTGAAGCGGTAGCGACATCGTCAACAGGTGCAGGTGCCTGCGGCGAGGATGGAGTCACGGCGACACCCTGCAAATCAACAGAATCAGCGGAGTCGCTGTCACCGCACGCTACCATGAACACGGCTGCGAGCAACGACGAGATCAACAGCTTGGAAAAACCCGGCGTAGACCGAGAAGAAAAGAGGGACAAAGAGAATTTCATGTTTGATTCCAATCAGGAAGTACTCAGTGTGAGTGGGCTCGCGAAAACGTATCGCAGCGGCTCGAAGCCACTGACTGTCCTTGACGATGTACGTTTCTCCATAAAAGGGGGAGATACGTGTGCTATTGTTGGGCCAAGCGGGTCGGGGAAGACTACACTGCTTGGCCTGTGCGCCGGCTTGGATTCTCCGACATCCGGCTCCGTTACACTGTGCTCCCATCCATTCGGTTCGCTGTCGGAGGATGAGCGTGCTGAAGTACGAAACGAGCACGTAGGATTTGTCTTTCAGTCTTTTCGTCTGATTCCCACGTTGACGGCGATAGAAAATGTCATGGTGCCTGCAGAATTGCGAGGACGACATGACGTGCGGGATGAAGCGGCTGCCCTTTTGAAAGATGTAGGTCTTGGTGATCGATATGATCATTTTCCGTCACAGCTTTCTGGTGGTGAGCAGCAGCGCGTGGCATTGGCCCGTGCCTTCATCAACAAGCCTGACATCCTGTTTGCCGACGAGCCAACTGGGAATCTGGACTCGGAGACAGGTGAGCACGTGGTTGAACTGCTCTTCCGCTTGAATAAAGAGGCAGGTACCACACTCGTTTTGGTCACGCACGACCTGGAGTTGGCCAACATGACGCAGCGTGTCATCCGCTTACGGGGTGGAAAAGTCGTCTCGGACGCTACAGGAGCAGGTCAATCCGCCCGACAAGTCGATCGGATTCAGGAAAACTTCGTTGGAGTCTGACATGAAAAAGTGGATCTGGAGATTTGCTGCCCGTGATACGCGGGGTAACCGGGCACGACTTGCACTCTTCGTAGCATCGATGGTACTGGGTGTAGCCGCACTGGTGTCTATTAATTCGTTCGGTGACAACCTGAGAGGAGCCATTGACGAAGAGGCAAAGACACTGCTCGGTGCAGATTTGAGTATTGAGAGTGGCAGCCCATTCAACGAGCGCACGGAGGCGGTCATTGACTCGCTGGGCGGAATCCAGTCCAGGCGAACTTCCTTTGCATCGATGGCCTATTTCCCTCGTACGGGAGACTCCAGGCTGGTTACGGTTCGCGGGAATGAAGCTGGCTTTCCCTTTTATGGATCCGTAGAGACCGACCCGCCTGAGGCTGCATCGAGCTATTTGCAGTCTGGAGGAGCGCTCATCGATGGTACGCTGATGCAGCAGTTCGGGATTACGGTGGGTGACAGTATGCGTATAGGCAACATTGCCTACCAGGTTGAAGGGCGTCTACTTCAGACACCGCGCGAGTCGGCGGCCGTAATGCTCTTCAGTCCAAGAGTATATGTGCCGTTAGCCCGAGTGGACTCGGCGCTGCTCGCTCTCGGTTCAAGGGCAGATTACGAAGTCTATTTTCGCTTCGAGGACGATCGCGATGCCGATGCAGCTATCGATCCGCTGCGCGCCGAGCTGAGGGATTACCGAGTCGGTGCCGACACGATTGAGGAGGAGCGGGAAAACTGGAACGAGGCCCTGACCAATCTATACCGCTTCCTGGGTCTCGTCGGATTTACCGCCCTGTTGCTCGGATCGCTCGGTGTAGCCTCATCAATCAGCGTATACGTTCGCCAGCGCGTTCAGACCATTGCTGTTCTGCGGGTTTGCGGCGCCTCTATCGGCTCGACTGTCTGGGTATATGTACTTCAGGCTACGGCCATGGGTCTATTCGGTGCACTGCTAGGTAGTGGGATCGGGGTAGGAATTCAGACGATGATACCCCTCATACTGGCTGATTTTCTACCTGTTGACGTCGCCTTCCGTATATCTTGGGGTGCCGTATTGATGGGGTCCGGCATTGGTTTGGGTGTGACGCTCTTGTTTGCACTCCTTCCGTTGCTCTCTCTGCGAGACGTCTCCCCATTATCTGCGCTTCGCTCTACGGTTGAGTCAGGTACGCGTAAACGAGGCCCCGCCTGGTGGGCCACTGTGGCCGTGATTGGTCTTGGTACGACCGGGTTCGCCATTGCTCAAGCTCCAACTATCGGTATGGGCATCGGTTATGCCGTAGGCATCCTTGTTGTATTTCTGGCGCTTGCCGGTACCGCTCGGCTCCTTATGTGGGCACTTGTCCGCAGGCCGCCCCGAGGCGTTTCCTACACGGTAAAACAGGGAATCGCCAACCTTCATCGTCCCAATAACCAGACGCTTACCATGACCCTGGCACTTGGCTTGGGGACGTTCCTGGTTACTACGATGCTCATCAGCGAGCATACATTGGTCAATCAGATCACCTTCGCTGGCGCCGGCGAGAGTCCCAATCTGATTTTCTACGATATCCAACCGGATCAGGTAGAGCCCGTCAGGGCGACCCTTGAGCAGGAGGGACTTCCGATCATGTCTGAGGTGCCCATTGTCACCATGCGAATCCACGCCGTCAAAGGCCGTACGGTGGCCTCTCTTCGCGAGGATTCTACGGCAAGAGCTACGTGGGCACACCGCAGGGAATACCGATCAACCTTCCGCGATCAGCTTACCGATTCCGAGACACTCGTGGCTGGTGAGTTTGATGGAGCATACAGCGGACAAGGATCCATCCCCATATCGATCGAACAGGACGTAGCGGCCGAATTGGAAGTGGAGACGGGAGACGAGATTGTTTGGGACATCCAGGGGATTCAGTTGGCCTCCCGGGTCACGTCCATTCGCGAGGTGGATTGGCGACAGATGCAGACCAACTTCTTTGTGGTATTCCCGGATGGCTCCCTGGACAGAGCCCCGGCGCGATACGTCATGATGACGCGCACGAATACGGAGGAGGCTTCCGCCGCGGTTCAGAGCGCTGTCGTGCGATCGCAACCCAACGTGTCAAGCATCGATATTTCGCTGGTTCTGGGCGTATTCGATGCCATCTTTTCAAGGATAGCCTTTGTAGCACGGTTCATGGCTCTGTTTTCGATCCTGACAGGTCTGATTGTCCTGGCAGGCGCTGTCCTCATCAGTCGCTTTCAGCGCATTGAGGAGAGCGTGTTACTCAAGACACTGGGAGCATCACGATCCACGGTTTTGCGGATCATGTCCGTCGAGTACTTGGTGCTTGGCGTGGTTGCCTCACTTACTGGGATTGTGTTGGCCCTGGCCGCGGGCTGGTCCATCTCTCGTTTTGTTTTTGATTCTGCGTTGGCCATTCCCGCTGGTCCGGTCCTGCTCATCATGGCCACGGTGGTGGCCCTGACCGTAGTAATCGGACATCTGAATTCTCGAGGTGTCTATGACCGAAGTGCTCTGGAAGTACTTCGCTCCGAGGTGTGACGCTGCAAGGCGGAACGTCCGTATGACATGACCATAAACGTCCTGAACGAAGGGCAGCCTGCCAGGATCGGGCCTTGACCTTGCCGTTTCAGGCCAGCATACATTATCTACTCCATGACTCGCTCAGAGCGTTTAGCCGCTATTCGTGACCGTATTTCCCAGGCTGCTGGCCGAGCTGGTCGTAGTTCGGATGAAGTGACGCTGATAGCGGTATCGAAGACCTTTCCGGAAGAGGCCATTCTAGAAGTAGCCTCTTTCGGCCAGGTGGCCTTCGGCGAGAACAAAGTTCAAGAGCTTGTAAGGAAGACAGACGCATTGGGGAAGGGCACTCCAGATCAGCCTCTTGAGTGGCACCATATCGGGCACCTTCAGCGCAACAAGGTCAAGGATGTGATTGGTCGAGTTGCCCTTTTTCACGCTCTCGATAGCGTCAGGCTCGGGCAAGCCATGCAAAACAGACTCGAAGGCCAGAATACCACTCTGGACTGTCTGGTTCAGGTAAATGTATCCGGGGAAGAGTCCAAGTTCGGGATCTCGCCGGGGGCACTGGACACGGTAATGGACGAGTTGTCTGTCTTCGAACGCGTTCGTGTTCGTGGGTTCATGACGTTGGCTTCTCCTGCCGCAAATCCGGAGGACGTTCGCCACGAGTTGGCACTGCTCCGCACGCTGGCGCAATCTGTTTCCGATCGGATTGTTGACAGGATGCCATTGCTGTCCATGGGCATGAGCAGTGATTACGAAGTGGCCATTGAGGAAGGAGCCACGCATGTGCGAATTGGAAGTGCCATATTCGGAACGCGTTGATCTGATTCTGTTTTTGGTATCTTCCTCCAGATCGTTCATCATTCATCCAAGATGGCCGTACAGGTCCGTGACTGGCGTATGAAAATCACTGCGTTGGATATCCGGAAACAGGAATTTGCCCGTTCGTTCCGAGGTTATGACCCGGACGAGGTTGATTCTTTTCTGCAAGTCATTGCAACAGGCTGGCAGGAAATGGTCGATGACCAGCGCCGCAGTCAGGAAAAAATTGACGAGCAGCGCATGAAGCTCGAGCACTACATGAAGGTCGAGGAGGCGCTGGAAGTAGCCCTGCAAACGGCTCGTTCCAGCGCTCGACAGACGATCGAAAGTGCCGAGAAGAAGGCTACCGACATGCTAGAGGATGCGGAGAATCGCATCGTGGAGTTGGAAAAGGATGCCGATGCAAGTCGTCTGGAGATCAAGCGGGAAACAGCACGGTATGCGGTGCGCCAACAGGAAATCGTCGCAAAGTTGAGGGCGTTTCTGGCCTCTGAGATGGAGATGTTGCATCACTTCGAGGCCGATACCGGTGACCGTACGCTCGCTCAGTCTCCAGCACGTCGAGAAATTGAGATGTACCGGGAGGAGCCGGATCCTGCAGACCACGATGAGACTACTGCGGTGCACGAGGACGAGGAGCCGAGTGCCGCTCCTGCATCAGAGCCCGAGGTTCAGGAGGAGGACCCGGTCAGGTCGTCCGGCGAAGAGAGTGAATCCGAGGATGCCTGGGATGAGGAAGATGACCTGGATGAGGAAGATGACCTGGATGAGGAAGATGATTTGGACGAGGAAGATGACCTGGAAGAGGAGGATGCCTGGGACGAAGAAGATGATTTGGACGAGGAAGATGATTTGGACGAGGAAGATGATTGGGGAGGGGAAGATGACCTGGAAAACGGATCCGAGTCTCCCAATCATGACGCTTCCGAAGGCGTTCACGATGAAGAAGGGGGCGATCAGGACGCCGTGGGAGATGCATCTGAAAGTGAAGCGGAGGATCCTCAAGAGGCTTCTCCAGGCTGGACCGTAACACCCGTCTTCGAATCTGCCTCAGATGGTTCAGAAGAGGGCGCGCCCCAAGATTCGCAGGGGCTACCCGAAGATTCAGCAGACGAGGAGATCAGGAAAATCCACGAGATCCTGAAAGGCTTGGACGAAGAGCAGGATAACGAGGAGGCAGATCAGTAGTGGGAACACAGGACATGTTGGAATACGTCGAAAGCGTTGATCAGGCCGTCTCATTCCTAAAGGATCAGATTGAAGCTGTACCCGAAACGGCTATCATTCTTGGCACCGGTCTAAGTGGCTTGGCTGACGTCCTCGACGTGACCAAGGAGATTGCATACACCGATATTCCTGGTTTTCCGGAATTGACCGTCAAATCTCATCAGGGAACGCTCTTAGTTGGAAAACTGGCTGGCGTCCCCGTCCTCGCATTGAATGGTCGTGCCCATCTTTACGAAGGATATGATGCTAGAAAAGTCACCTTTGCTGTTCGCGTCTTAGGTGCCCTCGGGATCCAGACACTGATCGTTTCCAATGCGTGCGGTGGCATGCGTGCCGAGCACACGTCAGGAGACATCATGCTTATCGAGGATCATATCAATCTTATGGGCGCCAATCCACTCGAAGGCCCAAACCATGATCCATGGGGTCCTCGCTTCCCGGACATGAGCGATCCGTATACGAAGTCATTGAGGGATCTGGCCAGGACGAAAGCGGAGGAAGTAGGGGTATCCCTGCACGAAGGCGTATATGTGGCGGTAGTAGGACCCAATCTTGAGACGCGGGCGGAATACCGTATGCTTCAGCGCATGGGTGCCGACGTGGTAGGAATGAGTACGGTGCCTGAGGTGCTGGTTGCTCGCTACATGGGAATGGGCGTTTTGGCCTTCTCCGTGATCACAGATGAATGCGATCCTGATAATCTCGCTCCAATCGCCATTGAGGAC
>JAURNP010000199.1 GCA_030830105.1 Rhodothermales bacterium
AAGACACACCGCCGGTTTACATTGGCCATCTCCTCTCAACCACCGAAAGCCGGCGCCAGGCATTAGACAATGAATGCGCCTAACGTAACTACCATATCTGAATTCTCAGATTACCACCGCTGCAATGCCGACATATCTTCACGCTATCCAGTCTGCCGTTCCGCCTACCTCATATACCCAGGACGATGCAGCGCGTGTCATGCTCCAAACCCTAGAGCCTGGAAGTCGAGCTGCCAAATTAGTCCATCGAATCTATGCGCATTCCGGAATTGAGAAGCGACATAGTGTCATTACTGATTTTCGAGAAGGTGAGGGTGATTTTATCGATGGGGAAGGATGCTTCCGCTCCCCTTCCACCGGTACGAGAAATGACCATTATATGCGTCATGCCCGCCCCCTTTTTACAGAGGCTGCCCGGAAAACACTGGATGCAGCTTCAGGAATCCAGGCGAAGGATATCACGCATGTCATAACGGCCTCGTGTACCGGCTTCTACGCACCTGGACCGGACTTTCATCTGGTCAAGGACCCTGGACTTCCTCCTCAAACTCGTCGCGTCCATATCGGCTTCATGGGGTGTTATGCTGCTTTTCCAGCCTTGACCACAGCGCGGGCTTTCTGCGCCGACAACCCCGATGCTGTCGTGCTGGTAGTATGTCTGGAACTATGCTCTTTGCATCTTGAGCCGTCCGAGGAAGTAGATGACATATTGGCTTTCTCGGTATTCGCCGATGGCGCAGCAGCAGCCATTGTATCGAATGCCTCGCCTGCACATGGTCCGGCCTTTCGTATCGATTCACTTGACTCGACCATTGCACCCGACAGCGAGGAAGACATGGCCTGGACAATTGGAGACCACGGATTCAAAATGGTCCTTTCTACCTACGTCCCCAAAATCCTGGAAGCTGAGATCAGCGAAGTTGTTGATCCTGTCTTGTCTCGTTCGGGATATGAACGCAAGGACATCACGCACTGGGCTGTTCACCCTGGTGGCCGTGCTATTCTCGATAAGGTGCGCAAGGGCCTGGATATTGACGAATCACAAATCGAAATCCCTCGGTCGGTGCTCAAGAACTACGGAAACATGAGTAGCGCGACCATCTTGTTTGTTCTGGGGAAGATGCTGCAGCACGCATCATCCGGTGAACGCATCATGGCAATGGCCTTCGGCCCGGGTCTGACGGTAGAAACGGGCTTGCTGGAGTGCGTATAAATGCCTAGATGGTTCCTGTCAAAGCGCGCCATCGATCTCTCTGAGATCATGGATGATCCGGATTGTGATCCTGATCTGCTCATCAATACGTACGCCTGGTTCGCACGACTGAATCCGCTGCTGGGACGCTGGAAATCCGTGTATCGAACCCTCATCCGGCCCATACTTCGTCCGGAACGAGCGACAAGAATATTGGATATCGGATGTGGAGCCGGGGACGTTCTACGTCTGATTCGTCATCTCGCCAGCCAGGACGGATTCGATCTCGAATTGATGGGCATCGATCCCGATGAACGCGCCATTATTTGCGCGCGGGAAATGCCATCGAATACAGGCATCTCTTTTGATCCGGTACACTCCTCCGAGCTCGTTACTCGCGGAGACCAATTCGACATTGTTATTTCGAATCATGTGCTTCATCACCTCTCTCCCGGCGAGCTATTGACACTCGCTCATGACTCGGCCCTACTCGCCGGGGACCTCGTCATCCATAACGACATCAAGAGGGATGATCTGGCCTGGCTATTCTTTTGGCCAGTTGGGTTGGTGTGTCGGAACTCCTTCATCTTGACCGATGGACTGCGAAGTATTCGTCGCGCTTGGCATCCCAAAGAGCTCCGCCGACTGCTACCGAACCGTTGGACGGTGGAAACCCGTACCCCCTTCAGGCTACTTCTCATCCACCCGACAGACGAATGAATGTCCTGATTGTGGGTGCTGGACCGGTTGGACTGTACCTCGGGTGTCTCCTTCGTAGCCTTGAGATCAACTGCACGATCCTTGAGCGTCGAATGGTTCGCTCAACCCACTCTCGCTCCATCGGTATTCACCCCCCTGCCTTGCGGCGACTGGCAGGGCTGGGAGTTTCTCCTGCATTGATCCATGGGGGAATAAGTGTGCAATCCGGCATCGGCATGATGGAGGGCGAGCACATTGGAACACTCTCCTTCTCTAGCCTTCCCGCACCATTCAATTTCGTTCTGGCCGTTCCTCAGCACGTCACAGAGTACGCTCTGGAGCAGCACTTCCTGTCGCTCGGAGGAATACTGGAACGAGGACAAGAGGTGACGGGACTGCGGCAAAATGCCGATCGCGTCGTCGTATGCACTTCGGCTGGCAAACTAGCCCACGAATGGACGGCTGATCGCGTTGTTGCCTGTGATGGCCGACGTAGCGCAGTCAGGGATTTATTGGGCCTGCACCTCGCCGGTTCGCCTTACGAGGACCACTACGTAATGGGCGACTTCCCCGACACCACCGATTTCGCAAGCGATGCCGCCATCTATCTCGATCGCAGAGGGGTGGTCGAGTGTTTTCCGCTTCCCGGTAATCTGAGGCGCTGGGTAGCGCGCATCGAACATCCAGTCACTGTAAAAGAGAAGGAGATAAGCGTCTTGTCGAATGCGGTAGAAGACCGTACCTCACACTTTTTACGCGCCGAGCAGTGCCAGATGCATTCGGCATTTACCGCAGAGCGATTCGAAGCCGATCGATTCTTCGTGGGCGGGGTCGCCCTGGCGGGCGACGCCGCCCACATCATCAGTCCCATCGGTGGGCAGGGTATGAACCTGGGATGGATGGATGCGGACTGGCTGGCTGCATGGTGTGGACGAGGAGCACCTCCATCCGAACTGGCGGACTATGAAAAGAAGCGTAGGCGTTCCTTTCGTCGTGCAGCACGACGGGCCGAACTGAACATGTTCATGGGCAGATCAGGAGGCCTCTTTCCCCTTCGCCGCTTCCTGGCAAAAGCCATTATGAGCAAGCCACTGCAAAAGGTGTTTGTACGCCTGTTCACCATGGACGGTGTTTGAGCAACTTGCTCTGAGACGATTTCTCGGAAGCTGACCCGGTTCAGGGTCTTACTGTTTGCAATGTTCAGTTTGGGCTCGGACACGAACATGTTGGTCGAATCGTGAGAACCACCCCAGTCCCGTTCGGTTAGTCGGGTCCCTCGTTTCCCGAGTTCATGATTCCCGTAATCACTTGGGGCTCAACGCTGAAGAGGCCAAAGTCACACCAAAGCTAAAGAAGCTGAGTTTATGCACTGGAAGAAGGCGTTTATCGTAGCTGTTTGTCTGTTGTTCATTTCAGAGGTCGGCGCACAAACGGTTGACGTGGGCAGCGGCTCATATACGACCCAGCTACCTTTTGGCGCCGTTGGCCCCCAGAACGCTCAGGGCCAAAACGCTATTCCGAAGGTTTCTCCATCCTTCGACAGCAAGATTCAGTCAAACGACTTCTGGAGCAGCCTGATCTTTCCGTTCTCAGGGTTGGCTCATTCCAATGTGCTTTTTGCTCATCCCCTGACAGCAAAAGCAGTAGCGGCAGGATTGGAAATCGGATACACGGATACTCCTGTTTTCGCAGCAGCCGACTATCTCTATCCTTTCACCGCCCAGCTGACTGTCGGTGTTTTGGGTATGAATGCCAGCCAGACGACAACGCGCGATTACGGAGACTGGACGGTAACCGCAGAATGGACACATGGCGCGACCTCCATGTTGGCAACGTTGGGCCATGGTCTTCCTTACACATTTTTTCGGCTGTCCGGCGGTGACGCACGTATTCAGACAGCGCAAACGCCGACCATATGGCATAACCAAAACGGAACGCTGGGGCTCACTATTGCCGGCAAGCATTATGGTGTTTTTGCACCGACGGGCTCTGTTTGGTCGGGATCCTCAACCCTGATCTCAGATCTGAATGGAGGGTCCTACCTGTCAATCGCTCTCCTTCCGGACGCTGATCCTTCAACAATGGCGCTGTTTGCCCAACATGCCTTTGCCTTCGTTACCGACACTCGTGTCGAGTGGGACTATGACCAGGCCACCTCGGATGTGGTGACGACATTCAGCTTCGAAACGGAGGTAATGGAAGGATCGGAGCACCGCACTCTTTCTGCGCTGTATCGCCATCAGTGGCTGGCAACCAGCGCGCCACTGCTCGAACACCGTTACACCTCTTCTCGCGGAGCCATGGCCCTCGTCACGGGCAACGAATTTGAAACTCGTCACCGATTTGCAGGCGTTCTGCCAGCGCTACCGAATCAAGGTGATTACAACCCCACCCAATTGAAAGCGCTGGTGGATGAGGCCGCGACCGAGTCCTTGACACCAAGTGATACCTACTACAGCGGAAAGCGGATGGCGCGCTTTGCCAACCTGGTTCACATCGCCGACCAGATGGGAGCCATGGATGCGCGGGATCATTTTCTGCAGGAAGTAAAGGCACAGCTCCAGGACTGGTTTACGGCTGGTGGTACTCTGCAGTATGCCTATCTGGACGCCTGGGATGTGCTAACTGGCTACCCCTCATCCTTTGGAGCAGACAATCAGATCAATGACCATCACTTTCATGCGAGCTATGCAATAGCCAGTGCAGCAACAATTGCGCGCTACGATAGCCTCTGGGCCACGCAAGATCAGTGGGGAGGCATGGTCAATTTGCTCATCCGGGATGCCAACAGTTGGGATCGCAATGATCAGATGTTTCCGTTTCTACGTTCGCACGACGCGTATGCTGGACATTCGTGGGCGGCCGGACACGGTGATTTCGGGGACGGAAACAACCAGGAATCGTCGTCTGAGTCCATGAACTTTGCCTCGGCCGTAGTTCTTTGGGGAGAAGCCACGGGACAAACCGAGATCCGGGATCTGGGCGTCTACCTGCACGCCACAGAAACAGCCGCCGTAGAGCAATACTGGTTCGACGTCGACGGGGAGGTCTTTCCAGAAGACTACCCTCATGTTGCCATCGGAATGGTTTGGGGTGGCAAGGGCGTCCATTCAACATGGTTCGGGGCAGACCCTGAATTCATTCACGGTATCAATATTCTCCCCGTGACCTCGGGATCCCTGTATCTGGGGCGCCATCCAGACTTCGTACGTCGCAACTACGCCGAGATCGTGGAAGAGCGCAATGGCCTACCCGATATTTGGAAAGATGTGCTATGGCAATATCTCGCTTTCGGAGACGCCGATATGGCCATTTCCCAGTATCTGTCAGATCCGGGATACGATCCGTTCGATGGTGAATCCCGGGCCCACACCATGCATTGGTTGTACAACCTTCGGCGCATGGGTCAGGTTGATACGACCATTACGGCGAATGTCCCAACCTATGGTGTATTTCGAGATGAAGCGGATGATAGGACGTACGTCGCCTACAACGCGGATGCCACTTCGAAAGATGTTGCATTTTCCGACGGAACGGTGCTCTCGGTCGGACCTCGGGAGTTGGCCTCATTTGCGACGGCCGAGGTGAATCCCAATGCTCCTGTAGCCATTCTCCAAGCGAACAAGACGTTCGGCAAAGTGCCTTTGACGGTCGATTTTACGGGGAGCAACAGCTTCGACCGAGCCGGCGGTACGCTTTCGTTTGAATGGTCGTTTGGTTCACTGGGAAGCAGTACGGACGTCAATCCTGATTTTGTCTTCGAAGAAACGGGAACGCATCGCGTTCGCCTTGCGGTTCGAAATGACCTCGGACTCGTCGCATCCGACAGCGTAGATATCGCTGTGTTCGAAAACGGCACACCTTTCGGCGGTGTCCCCGTCAGTGTACCCGGACGAATTCAGGCTGAAAACTATGACGAAGGCGGCGAAGGCCGGGCCTATCACGACACCGAGTCCCAGAACATCGGTCTGGCGTATCGACCCAACGAAGGCGTGGACCTGGAACGAGCCAATGACGGTGGCTTTGACGTGTATTGGATTGTTGCCGGCGAATGGATCGAGTACACGTTTCAAGTAACCGAAAGCGGTGTCTATGACTTCGCTCCGGCGGTGGCCACCGTCCCGGGATTCGGAAAGATCAAGCTGCTTGTAGACGGAGAGGATATCAGTGGCTGGAGGCCCGTCACATCAACCGGATCGTTCCAGTTCTGGAGAGCGATTGACATCCCCGGAATTGAACTCGAAGCGGGCATCCACATTCTGCGTGTAGAAGCTGAATCGGACTCCGACAAGACCGGATGGTTATTCAGTCTCAATCATATCGATGTGAGCCGGGCGAATTCAGTCGATACCGAGGATCCGGTCGTTCCAGCGGAATTCGGCCTTCAGGAAGTCTGGCCAAACCCCTTTCAGACTTCCACAACCATCACTTACACGATTGAATCGCCGGGTCCGGCTCGCCTGGAAATTTTCGATACGCTGGGACGGCGCAGAGTCGTCTTGGTTGACGAACTACATGCAGCAGGTCGATATGAAGTGACCCTGGATGCCAGTTCACTGGTGAGTGGGCTGTATATCGCGCGGTTGACCTCCGGCACGTCCATGGCTTCGCGCCAGATGGTTCGGGTGAAATAATCCACGGGGCCGTCCAGGCGGCGCGATCATTGGCGGCATCGGAGGCTCCTTGAAATGGTATTTTCGGGGTCGCACATCGACCACCTGATCCGGACTGAAGTGTATCGGATTAGATATTTCTAGACGGTCGACGGTCTGCTGGCTGGCACATTTGATACCGCCCCTGTTTCGGAAAGCCCTTCGGAACCCTTCCCTCGATCGTTGCCGAGCGCGGCGCCTCCCAAACGTAAAAAGCGCCGCTCCCGGAGTCGGGAGCGGCGCTTTGCGCTTTAAAAGCGTGGAGCCAATGAGCGGACTCGAACCGCTGACCTGCTCATTACGAGTGAGCTGCTCTACCAGCTGAGCTACATTGGCTTGATAGGACGGGCCGGGCGTCTGCATCAGGCGCGACGAAGTTTGAAAAACTACGCCGACTTCCCAGTCGAATCAAGACTGGCATGGCCCTACATATCGGCCAAACTGCAGCTTGCGGGCCAGATCACGGTTTTTTCACTGCTTGCTTGGTCGTGATCTGGCCCACTCATTCTC
Source organism: Rhodothermales bacterium (assembly GCA_030830105.1). Taxonomy (GTDB): domain Bacteria; phylum Bacteroidota; class Rhodothermia; order Rhodothermales; family UBA10348; genus JAAZVD01. The sequence continues at coordinate 7,054 of JAURNP010000199.1, forward strand.
ACATTTGCCAAAGCGAGAACGCTGGCGTCATGCGGCAATGCCCAGCTGAACGGAATGGTCAACCGTATTCACGACCAGCACAGGACAGTGAGCAGAACGCATCACCTTCTCAGAAATACTGCCAACAAGGGCGCGGTCCAGTCCACGCCGACCGTGCGATCCGACCACGATCAGATCCACATCGTGCTCGACAGCTGTTTCCCGAATTGCCTTTGCGGGGTGTCCCTTCACGGTCTCGCCGGTAGCAATGATTCCCGCACCTTGCAACTCCTCAACATACTCAGTGAGCTTCCCTTCGCTGGCCATAACCATGTCTTTCTCCACGGCTCTGAAAGGGTCTGAACCGAATCCGTAGTAGGGGTAGTACTCCAGATCGACGACGTGTACCAGGGTGATTGCAGCATCGTAATGCTCGGCCATTCTCGAAGCCACACCGATCACCTGACGGGTGGACGCTGAAAAGTCCACCGGTACCATAATCCGATCGATCCGTGGAAGCGTCCAGGCTTCTTTATGAGTGCGCATCGTCAGGACGGGGCACGGTGAGCGGCGAATGACCTCCTCGGTTACACTACCGAGCAACAGACGCCTGACTCCTCGTCGTCCGTGCGTTCCCATGACGATGAAATCAATGTCATGGGCTGCTGCATAATCAATGATGGCGTCGGCAGCAGGATCAGACGGGGTACCAGCTTTCACCTCACGCTTGACCGGAGGCAACGGTACATGCTGCTGCTCAAGCAACTCTCCAAGACGCGTCATCCCAATCGTTTCTGCCACCTCAAAAAGATCTGAAGGGAAGTCTGGCAGCGTGATGGTGGGCAATTCGGCTACATGGAGTACGTGCAGCTCTCCATCGAACTTGTTGGCCAGGTAGATCCCATGTTCCAGCGCCAGAAGGGCACTGTCAGAAAAGTCGGTTGGTACGAGTATGTGAAACGTCTTCATGGTGTCGCCTCCACGCGTTGGTTGACAGGCGCTCGCTTATCTGGATCCAGGGTACACAGCCCCGAACCCTACGTTACCATACGTGCTTGCAAGTCCATTTGATGACCGGTCATTCGCCAATTTTGCGTAGGATCGAATCCGAATCGCGAGTCATCCTGATCCTTAATCAAGCACCCCACCGATACCTATGACCTGAATAGAACCTTCTACAGACGCAGGCATCAAAGGCCCTCTTGATATCACCCCTTCCACTCCTCTTTCAGCCAGCCGCATGGACGCTCTTCGGAAACGACTGAACCGTATCACGCACCTCAACCAGGCGGCCGCCGTACTGGAGTGGGATCAAGAAACCTATATGCCAGAAGGCGGAGCCGAGGCTCGTTCTCAGCAGGTAGCTACGCTTCGCTCCTTGGCACATGAGCTCCTGATAGATGACCAGACCGCTCGCCTGCTCGAGGCGGCTCAGCCAGAATCGGAGGTCGACAGCGACCTTATTCGTGTGACCCGGAAAGACATCGAGAAGGCCGTAAGGGTCCCTTCGTCCCTTATTGCGGCCATCGCCGAAGCTTCCGGGCGCGGAAAAGGAGCGTGGCAGAAAGCGCGAGCAAACAATGATTTTCCGGTATTTGCCCCACACCTCGAGCGAATAGTTGACCTCTGCATACGACATGCAGATGCCCTGGGCTACGAGGACCAGCCCTACGAGAAGGCGGCCAAGTCGATCATCAACGGCGCGATGCGGCTGAACAAGGACTCGGCGCTGAACATGGGTTCGGTGCAGGACCAGGTCGACTGGTTCAAGTCCGAGGGCCTGGTCAAG
>JAURNP010000001.1 GCA_030830105.1 Rhodothermales bacterium
GCTCATCCACGAGATGACTACCCACAAACCCCGTTCCGCCGGTCACGAATACCGTCTTGCCAGCCCATGACTGGGAGAGAGTTGGGGGAGGAGATGTGGACATACTGGACAAGACAGGGTACGTCGAGTGGAAAGGCTAGCTGGTGCGCAACTTGAGTTGTGCGACTGACTCGATGTGATGCGTATGCGGGAAAAGGTCGACCGGCTGAACCTGGACGACTTCGAATTGATCTGTCAGATACGAAAGATCCTTGGCCTGTGATTGGGGATTGCAAGACACGTAGACAAACCGCTCCGGGGCTAACTCGCCGATCTGACGAACCACTTTCGGATGCAGACCCGCACGCGGCGGATCGACGATCAGGACGTCAGGTTTGCCGTGTTTGGCGATGAACTCATCGTTGAAGAGCTTCATCATGTCTCCCGTCTCGAAGGTCACATTGCTGATGTTGTTGGCCTCGGCATTTCGACGCGCGTTCTGGACGGCTTCCTCGACCAGCTCCACTCCGATGACATGCTTGACCTTGGGGGCGACGTAAAGGGAAATGGTGCCGGCTCCACAATAGAGGTCGTATACCAGATCCTCCGGCGTGAAGTTGGCGTACTCCGCGGCCACCCGATACAGCGTTTCTGCCTGACGGGTATTGGTCTGGAAGAAGGCGTTCGAAGCAATTTCGAAGGTGTGATCACCAATCCGATCGTGGATGACCCCCGGCCCGAACACGACGTGCATCTCTTCTCCAAAGGCTGTCTGCGCGACGCCGGAATTGATCGTATTGATGAAGGTCGTGACCCCCGGCGCCGTTTCCTTGATCCAGGCTGCCAGCTCCTGCATCCGATCGACATCGTAGTGGCTCGTCACCAGGTTGAGCATGATTTCATCCGTATGGGTGGCCTGCCGGATGACCAGATGCCTCAGATAACCCGTGTGTTTTCGCGGATGCCACGGTTTCCAGTCCCGCTCCAGGCTGTATTCCCTGAACGCATTGACGAAGGAAGCACTCCACTCGGATTGCAGATGGCATTCATGCAGATCGAGCACTTTGGCGAAATTGCCGGGCACGTGCAGTCCGAGGGCAAACGAGGTGTTGAAATCCTTTCCGGACTGGATCTCGGCTGGAGTCAGCCAGCGTCCTGCGCTGAAACTGAATTCCATTTTGTTGCGGTAGTAGAACGTATCGTCGGCTCCCAGAGCAGGATGAACCTTGACGTTCGCTCGTCCACCGGCATGTTCAAACGACTCCTTGACTGACTGCGTCTTCGCTTCCAGCTGAGCCTGGTATTTCACATGTTGCCATTTGCACCCACCGCAGGTCCCGAAATACGTGCACTTGGCCTCTGTGCGAAGGGGGGAAGGATCGATCACCTCCAAGAGAGCCGCCTCCGCGAATTTCTTCCGTTTGCGAAAGACGCGCGCCTTCACCCGATCGCCAGGAACGGCACCGGGGACGAAAATGACATAGCCATCCAGCCGTGTCAGGGATTTACCCCGGTCGGCGAACTTTTCCATGTCCAGTGTCAGAATAGAGCCTTTTTTCACGTCAGGTCAGAGTTGAAAGTGGAAGGAGGCAGCGCGCCTCTCAGAAAGTATGACCGATACCGAATTGTAATACAGGGTCCCGGAATCGATCTGGCAGAAAGTCGCCCCGCCGTCTCGGGTCGTGGACTTTGTAGGCCGCGTCCAGGCGGACAATCAGATATTCCCATCCCAGGCGCAGCCCGAATCCGGCGCCAATGCCCAGGTCTCCAGCAAACGATTCGATACGGAAACGACCATCGTTGGTACCTGGGTTGCGCGGACCCAGCCAAACATTTCCAGCATCGGCAAACAGAGTAAATATCCAGTTGGCATCGAACAGGCGACGGATAACGATGGTGCGCAGCTCGGCCGAGGCCTCCAGCTTTATGTCACCACCCAGAATGTTGGCACCTTCGCTGGCCACCAGCGAATCGGTGTCGGAAGTGAAGCGTGCGGCTCCGGGTCCAAGCTCACGCAGTCGCCAGGCGCGTACCGAGTTGGCACCTCCACTGTAGAATCGGCGATCGAAGGGGACGACATCGGATGCACCAGTCGGGTGAGCGACACCGACCAAGGCCTTCCATGCAAAAGTGCTTCGTTGCGTGATAGGGTGGTAGGCGCGCGCCTCCGCAGAAAAGCGGATATACTGTCGATAGATCATACCCCGTTTCTGCCCGCTTCCGCTGAAGATGCCGAAGCCCGGAATCGTACCGTCAACAGTACCTGGGGAAAAGATCAGGCCATCCATTATGCGCCCGAGATTGCCGCCGAATTCCAGAGCTGCCTCGCGGTAGTGTCCCTCGTCCCTTCGGAAAGGGTCTACAGTCGAGCTGCGAAGGGTATAGCTTAGCGCATTGTTGAACTGCGGACGCGTGTAGTCTTCGATGATTTGGGCCTGCTGCACCGGATCGTCCACGGTGGTCAGGATGTCATCGAGAAAGATCTCCTGGAAGCCGTCGAGGGTGTCAGGATTGGATACGCTCAGATCAACAAGGTCGATGATAGAGGAACGCGTTTCGTTGTGCCGCAATTCGAAGCGGTACCGCGCGCCGCCCCGAGCTCGCAGCGTAAGGCGAAGCGCATCACGGCGCGCGGCCAACAAGGACAGGGTGATTTGGCTTCGAGCATCATAGAGCGATGAAAGCTCGTCAAACCGTCCAAGCGGGAAGGTGAGATATGGATAGGACAGTCCGATACTGTTCTCCCATTGGGCCGACGTAAAGCCACCAAAGCCAGCAATGTCCGCCGAAATACTTCCCGTCGAACTGATGGTCAGGGCCTCTCCACCACCAAACAGGTTCAAATTCGAGTACGTCGCCCCCAGACCCATACCAAGCTCGTTGTCTGAATCGGCGAGGGCTCCGCTGCGCTGCTGCATGAATGTCTGGAACCGGACCTGATGGCGTACACGGGTACGCAGACGAATAAGGTGATCCAGTCTGATGATACCATTTTGCAGCGTGTCGGGGATAGCAGGTTCGATATCCGAGAACGCAAAGACACCCGTCGCGTCCAGGCGTCGTTTTGTGGCCAACAGACGGCTTTGATTGAACTGGTCACCCGGTCGGAATTGCAGTGTCCGGGTAAGAAGCTCGAACTCAAGGCGCTTCTCATCTGAGAATGCGGCCGTCAGGCTCCCGCCTTCCTGACCCGGCTCCGACGAGTCCAGTAGCGTCGTATCTCGTCGGGACTCAACATTTTGCTGGGGCCCTTCGATTTGGTAATGCACATTCCCGAAGCGATATCTAGAGCCCAGATCCACGGCCATTGTCACATCGAACGAGTCCGGGTGGATCGGGTAAACCACCGCATGGGTGGCATCCCGATAGACATCGGCATATCCGCGATCCCGCAGAAATCGGATAAGGCGCTGACGCTCTTCTACGAGGAGAGGTTCGGAGTATCGGAGCTCCTTTGGTCGCCAGGAAAGTGAGTCCGAGACGGGTGCGTTGGCCACGGGAATCAGGGACTCGGACAGTAACTCCTGCTTCTCGGCCTCGCGCAGTTCGTCAAACCCGTGGTATTTGAATTGTCGGATAGTGGTCGGGAAGCCTTCGTTGATCTCGAATTCTACGCGGACGCGTTTTCCAAGCGCAAGACGGGTGACTACGGGCGTAACCGTCGCTTGCCGGAATCCTTCGCGCTGGTAGAATAAGCGAAGCTGCTCGGTATCCGTTTCGAGAATCGTTGATTCCAGCAAGGCTGGCGGTTCCCCAACACGCATGAACACGCGTCCTGCCGCGTTTTCTCCCAGGGGACCTGCTCCGAACTGATACAGCCAGCGCCACCAGGTAAATCCAGGAACGCCCACCATGCGACGATTTCGGCGCGTTCGGATGTAGAGCGCCAGCTCATCGTCGGGAAAGAATTCGTTGCCATCGAAACCAACCTCCCAGACCAGGAGGCTGTCGGGAAAGTCCGTCTGTTGCGCTACGCTATCAGAGGGAAGCGTGGTTGAGGCCAGGAAGAGAAACAGGCAGAGCCAGTAGCCAGCCGTAGCCGTCTTATTCGTCTTCGAAATAGAAGTCGTCGTCCTTGGTCGGAAAGTCCGGCCAGACTTCTTCGATGCTCTCGTAAGGCTCGCCATCATCTTCCATGGCTTCGAGGTTGTCGATGACCTCGAGGGGTGCTCCCGTCCGGTCTGCATAGTCAATCAACTCCAGCCGCGTGGCAGGCCATGGTGCATCTTCAAGATGCGATGCCAGGTCAAGGGTCCAGTACATTGAAGACAGTTTGGATGATTCGTTACCTGTTGGTCGGACGATAGGTGCTGTCTTTCAAAGATGCAAGGCGAGCATAACGGCTTGCCGGCAACTCCCTTGCGCACCAGAGTCTACGACCCGTCTCAGTCGAAAATGAGAGTGGTGCGCTCAGCTTCCTGCAGCAGTCGCTCGTACTCAGACGGAGTCATCGAAGGTGCCAGGAAATGGAGCGGATTTAGTTGATTACCATCCAGATCACGCACCTCATAGTGCAGATGTGGCGCTTCTGACAATCCGGTGTTACCGCTGTACCCCAACAGGTCACCGCGCTGGACAGACTGTCCCGCACGTAAACCAGGCACGATTTCGGACATGTGCGCAAAAACTGTCAGGTATCCGGCCGTTTCGTGAAGAACTTTCACATACCGACCAAGGCCGCCGCCAGCTCGTGCTTCTTTGATCACGCCGTCGCCTGTTGCATAGATAGGCGTACCAACCGGGGCATGGAAATCCAGTCCGGGATGCATCCGGCGCACTTTCAAGACGGGATGGAATCGAATGCCGTAACCGGAAGTAATGCGGCCATTGACCGGCTGGATGGCCGGCATTTGGCGGAGCTGCTCTTCGTGCTCTTCTGCCAGCTCAGTCAATTCGCGATACGATGAGCTTTGCAGCATGAGAAGACGCTCTAGACGATCGATCTTTGCTGCATTGTCAGTCAGAAGCTCAGAAGCCGATTCGCTGAATCGGTTGAACTGCGGATAGGGATCCGTACCCCCGATACCAACCTGGGCAACATCGTCTGAAATACCCTGGGCATTCAGCAAGACGCGGTACAGTTCTTCATCCGTTTCCCGAATCTCGATCAGATCCGTAGCCACGTCATCCAGGCGTTGATTCACGGATTCCAGCTGCTGCTGAAGGACGCGATTTTCGTCGAGCAGTGCGAGTTCTTCGGGCGTATCAATGACCCGATCCAGCCCCAGCGTTGCTACTCCAGCGACCAGAATGGCGAAGAATGCAACCCAGACGAGCTTCCTGACCTTTTCCCAGGGAGTGGATTCCACCTCAACAAACGAGCAGGACTCATTGTCGAAGGTGTACGTGCGCTGCTCAGGCATCCTGAATGGTCGAACGAGTGAAAAATGCGGGGGTGGGGGAAGGATCCGGCGAAGATAGGTAGAAGAGGTCCCCAACGTCAACGATCGGCTGAAAAGCATTCGGGATTTAGTCAGAACTTGAATCTGCCGAAAAAGGTCTATCGGAGACGACTGCGGTAGCCTCAATCTCGACCAGCATGTCAGGATCGATCAATCCCGATACTTCCACCATGGTTGACGCTGGGCGAATGGTGCCAAAAAACTCCCCGTGCGCACGTCCAACCTGCTCCCAATGGCTGATATCAGTCACGTACACGCGTGTCCGAATCACATCCTCGAGGGATACGCCCGCATCTTCCAAGGCCTTCTTGATGATGGTCAGAATCTGCCGAGTTTGCGCAAACGCGTCGCCTTTTCCGATCAACATGCCGTTCTCGTCTATCGCGGTCGTTCCGGAAACGTGAATGTCATCGCCGACGCGAACGGCTCGAGAGTAGCCTACGAGAGGCTCCCACGGAGCGCCGGAACTGATCAGGTTGCGGGTCATGAAGCGGTCCGGTCAAAGGATTTCTGTCGGAAGTCGGCGAAGAATGATGAGCGACAAGTCATCGCTCTGGCGCGCAGTCTGGACGAAGTCACTCACGGCATCAATGATGCGATCACCAAGGGCCTGTGCGCTCATTCCATGGCAATGCTGAACCAGCTCAAGGAAGCGCTCATCGGAGAAAAAGCGCCCGATCTCGTTACGGGCCTCGGTTACGCCGTCGGTATAGATGATGAGCAGGTCCTGACCTTTCAGAGCCACCGATTGGGCATGGAAGGCGGAGTCTACACTCAATCCGATGGCGGGATCGCCCCGTTCCAGCTCTGTCAGTCCATTCTCGTGGACATGTAGTGGGGGATGATGTCCGGCATTTACGAAGGTTACCAGGCCTGAGTCTGGCGATACGTCGGCATGCAGCATCGATACGAAGAGGTTTGGCAGTCCGTCTCGACGAATGATCCGGTTGACCTTGGACGCACGGGTCGCAAGGTCATCCACGTCGGGCGCAATGGCACGCAGCGTAGCCTGAAGTTTTGCCGCCATGAGCGCGGCCGGGAGGCCCTTACCTGCCACATCCCCCAAAGTCAGTCCGATGCGGCCCTCACCCAGAGGAAGGTGATCCACCAGGTCTCCACCCACGTCGTTGGCCGGCGTGGAGTGCATCCAGATTTCCCAGCCATCCAGCTCCGGAATGGATACGGGCATGATTGCTAATTGAACCGCGCGGCCTTCCTGCAGCTCGACCCGGGCTTCAGTCTTGTCCTTGAGCTCGAGCCCGAGCACGAACAACAGGATTAGGAATCCAACGATCGTATCCTGGCTGCCTCCCGTGACGCTACCCCAAGCCAGGATGGTAGCCGCGACCAGGATGAGGCGCCGGGGCGGGCTCAGCTTCAGGAAAAGACCTCGCAAGATGTACCAGGTGGAGAAGACCGAGCGCTGAAACGTGCCCATTTTGGCAAGGCGTTGTCGTTCCTGGTCAGACACGTAAAAGTCGTAGGTCTCCCGAAAATCTCTTCGCAATGAATCCGGGATGTCGCTGCGTGTGAAATCGTCGATCACGCTCTGGGTGTAGCGGGACGCATCATCGATCGCGTTCTTGAATCGACCTTGAGAATCACTCATACGGGATAGTCCATTTGCGCGGTGAAGCGCTGGAAGGGTGTGGGAGGCGTCAATGTAGGTCGTCTACGAGAGAGATTCCCCGGAGGTGCACTGAAGTTACGAGCCACAAAAGTGAAGACACACGGCAGGCGACATAGCATTACGTCATACTGAAGGTCCCCACCAATGCCTCTTATCACGTAGATTCGTCAGCCCCGACCATCATCACCGGCCCCCGATTCTCATGGAGTGGATCGTTCTTCTACCCCCGATTTTGGCTATCGTCCTCGCGCTCTGGACGAAAGAGGTCTATCTCTCCCTGTTGGCCGGGCTTTGGCTGGGCACTACAATCCTGGTAGGTGGAAATCCCATCCTGGGTCTTCGAGAGCTCATCGATCAGTTGGTGGCCGTCTTTGCCGATCCCAGCAATGTGCGCATCCTGCTCTTCAGTCTCATGGTGGGAGGACTGATTGCCTTGGTTCAGGCGAGTGGGGGCGTGAATGGATTCATTGAGTGGGCATCCAGACAGGGATGGGGACAAACCCGTCGTGGAGCCGAGGTGCTCGCCTGGACGACCGGGATGATCATTTTCGTCGAGTCCAGCATAACCTGCTTGATCACAGGCGCCATAAATCGCCCGTTGTTCGACAAGCTGCATATTCCACGAGAGAAGCTGGCCTTTTATTGCGATACCACCAGCGCTCCCGTCTGTATGTCCATCCCTCTGAACGGATGGGGCGCGTTCGTTCTCGGACTTCTGGCGGCCCAGGGAGTAACTGATGGAGCTGTCGGCCTGCTAGCAGGCGCCGTGGCTTTCAATTTCTATGCGCTGCTTGCCATCATCGGCGGTTTGGTACTGGCCCTCACCGGGTGGCGCTTCGGTTCGATGAAGACCGCCGAGATCCGCGCTGAAGAAACCGGAGCCGTTTTGCGTGATGGAGCCGTTCCGCTGGTGGCCGAGGAAATCGTCGAGTTGCCTCCGGTGGAAGCTTCGGGAGAGAAGGCCCGCCATCTCATGATCCCGATACTGGTAATGGTTGGAACGATCTTTTTCGGGCTTTACGTGACGGGAGACGGCGTCATCATGCAGGGCAGCGGATCGACTTCTGTACTGTGGGCTGTGATTGCTGCTATCGGTTCTGCCATGGTCATGTATGCGCTGCCCGGCTCAGGAAGGGATGGCTCGGTCCTGATGAAGCCTACCGAATCCATGGCACTCGTCCTCAAAGGCTCAGGGGGCTTGATCGGAATGGTGACGCTTGTTGCCCTGGCCTTTGCGCTGGGTCAGGTGTCCCGGGCCCTGGAAATGGGACCCTACATAATCAGTGTGGTCGGGACTGGCTGGCCCACGTGGTGGCTGCCATCAGTCATCTTCTTGGTCGGTTCTTTCGTCTCCTTTACTCTCGGTTCGTCCTGGACAGGATTTGCCATCCTCATTCCAATTGCGCTTCCGCTGGCGGAAGGTCTGGGTATTTCCATGCCGCTGATGCTAGGTGCAGTCCTTGCAGGCGGGGTATTTGGAGATCACGCTTCGCCGCTATCAGATACCTCGCTCATCGCATCCATGTCGGCTGCTTCGGATCACGTTGATCACATTAATACCCAGCTTCCGTATACCCTGGTTCTCGCTGCACTGTCTGTGGTAGCGTTCCTCGTAGCCGGATTACTGGTCTGATTTTTCGTAGACCTTCGTGGACTTCCCGGCGCCTGGGTCGGACCTGTTCCATTTATGACCAGAAGGGAGGATGCCATGCGGGAGCTGGATGAGCTGGTGCTAGGGTCGATCCCGTTGATTCTTGCTATGGCGCTGTTTTTCGGTGCGGCGTTTGCAACCGTATTCGGCCTGATAGCGCTGGTCATGGAGGGCATCTTTGTGTTGAGCAATCAAGCCATCATGGCCGGTCTCGCATCCGGTGGAGGATTCCTGGTCGTGACATTGTTCATGCGTCATCGCATGCTAGAGGAAGAAGATCACCTGGATGGCTGATTTCCAGTCCGCGTAGAAGTTTGTCGCGAACGGTCATGATGAATTGGCAGAGTTGAACCTTGCGCGTCGTTCTGGCGTAATCGTATTCTCTGGATAACAGTGTTAAGTACCGTAGGGATACCGCCGCTATCCAGTCGGAATCAACCGGTTTGTCGGATCCCAAACTCGCTCGAGTCACATGAAGGAATTGTATTTTGAAGCCGCTGCCACCCAAGAAGCTCCGCTTTCCGCGTACGAACGCGCTGCCGAAGAGGGAGTTGACCCCCGCTGTATTCCACAGCATCTGGACGAAAACCCTCCCGTAGGATCGGATATCGTGATGCCCGTCTATTCGGACGAGCACAACGAGAACTGGAAGTACCTTTTCAATCGCCAGATGGAGCTGTTGCCTGGTCGGGCCGGTGAGTCCTAAATGGAGGGCGTACGTATCCTGAATATGGACAATTCCGGCGTGCCTTCGCTGCGCGATCTGAGCGCACGAATGGAGGCTGCCACTGGATGGCGCATTGCCCGCATCCCGGGCCTGCTCCACGAGAAAGACTTTTTTAAGCTGCTTTCCCAGCGAATTTTCCCTTCCACTGACTACATCCGCGAAAAGCACGAACTGGATTACACCCCTGCTCCGGACTGCTTTCACGACATGTTCGGGCACATGCCGATGCTGACGGAGCCTGCCGTGGCAGACTTCTACCACCTTTTCGGCAAGACCGCGCTCAATGCGACAGGCATCCAGCGCACCTGGCTTGAACGGCTACATTGGTTTACGATAGAGTTTGGTCTGATCCGTCAAGCAGAGGGACTTCGCATTTTCGGAGCCGGCATCATTTCATCCAAAAACGAAGTGACCCACGCGCTGTCTGACTCTGTCGACGTCCGGGACTTCTCCATGGATGCTGTCATCAACCAGGACTACGAGGTCTGGCACTTGCAGCCTCTTCTGTTCGCTCTTGAGTCATTCGAGCAGCTCGAAGACGCATTTCGACACTGGACAAAAAAAGAGGGGTTGTCGGTCTGACAACCCCTCTTCTTGTCGACCCGACCGGGTCCTGATACATCATCCCAAGCCTGATCAAACGGTTTCGCTGACAGGCTCGCGGTACATCTCGTTCACGTAATCCAGAATCATGCGATGTGCGCTGAACTGGTAGGTCAGGGAACGGATGGAGGAACGGATCATGCTGATCCACTCCCTCGGCAGCCCGTCTTCGCCGCGGTTGTTGAAGAGCGGTAGTACCTGGTTCTCCAGTGTCCGATACAGGAATTCAGCGTCCTCTGTGTCCTGGATCTCGGGATCCTTGATCTCGTGGGAAGCTTCATGGCCAATGGCCCAACCGTTCGTACCGTCGAAGCCTTCGGGCCACCAGCCGTCCAGGATGGACAGATTCAGACCGCCGTGCAGGGCAATCTTCTGGCCACTCGTTCCTGATGCTTCATACGGACGACGGGGGTTGTTCAACCAGACATCACAACCGGAAACGAGCATACGGCCAATTTCCATATTGTAGTTCTCCAGGAAGATCAGACGACCTTTGAACTCGGCGCGTTGTGAGAGCTCGTAAATCTGCTGGATGAATGCCTGACCACCTTCGTCTTTGGGGTGAGCCTTGCCCGCATAGATGACCTGAATATTGCGCTCGTACTTTGAGAACAGATCGGCTACGCGATTTACGTCATCGAAGAGCAACGGAGCACGTTTATAGGTGGCAAACCGCCGCGCAAATCCAATGGTAAGCGCACGAGGATTCAACAGGCTGGTCTGCGGGAGGGTCTGATGTTGGACCTGACGATTTACGAAGTCGATCAGGTTCTGGCGCAGTTTCCGGCGGTATTCCCACAGGTCGGCGTCAGAGACCTCATCAATGCGATCCCAGGTCGATTGCTTCTCGCGGTCATTCGTCCAGGACCCCAGATTCACACGCAGGAAAGTGCGCGAGGCAGGAGAGGCCCAGGTTGGGAGATGGATCCCGTTGGTAATGTGGGAGATGGGCACATCGTCTACACTGCGATCCGAGTACAGATGATGCCACTGACGACGAGCGACCTCGCCGTTGAGCTTCGAGACGCCGTTGGCGGTCCGGGCCAGCTTCAGGCCCAGGATGGTCATGGTGAACTCTTCCGCATCGTCGTCTGCATTGACCCGTCCAAAGCTGAGCATGGTCTTTTCGTCCATACCGAGCTTGCGACGCATGGTGGACATGGCCCAGTTGAATTGCTCGGGAGCGAAGCGATCGTGCCCGGCAGGTACTGGTGTATGCGTGGTGAAGACGCACTGCTCGCGCACGTGCTCACACGCGCTGTCTAGATCCATTCCGTCGGACAGAGCATCTTTCAGCAACTCAAGGCTGAGAAAAGCGCAGTGTCCTTCATTCATATGGTAGACGTCGGTTTCTACACCGAGTGCCTTGAGCATGCGCAGCCCGCCGATGCCAAGAATGATCTCTTGCTGCAGGCGGGTAATCCGATCGCCCTGGTAGAGGCGCCGCGTCAGGAAACGAATCCAATACGGATTGTCAGAGAAGTCGGAGTCCAGCAAGTACAGCGTGGATTTACCGACCTGCATACGGAAGGCACGAAGATGGATCGGTTCGTCGCCGGAGTGGACCGTCACCACGATCGCACGTCCGTCGTTGTCCGTGACGAGCTCTACAGGGTGGTTGGTGACGTCGATAGCCGGGTAGTCATCATGCTGACGCCCTTGCTCATCGAAGTACTGGCGGAAATAGCCTTCTCGAATGAAGAGTCCCACAGCCGTGAATGGAAGGCCGACGTCTGATGCCGCTTTCACGTGATCACCGGCCAGGATTCCGAGTCCTCCGGAATACAGCGGCATGCTCTCGTGCAGACCGTATTCCATGCAGAAGTAAGAAACGCGGGGACCGTTTTCCTGCCCACCCGGATCCTCCATGTAACGACGGAATTTGCGGTACACCGAGTCGATTTGCTCGATTACGTAGGGATCCTCCAGGGCGTCCCTCGTGGCGTACTTGAGCGCCATGAGGGGGTTGTTGCGGGAAGACTGGAATACATGCCGGTTGAGACGCGTGAACATGGTCAGTGCGTCGGGATTCCAGCTCCACCAGAGGTTTTTGCTAAGTTCTTGA
>JAURNP010000200.1 GCA_030830105.1 Rhodothermales bacterium
CAGCTGGTCGTATCCCAAGACGGTTACACGGAAGACAGCAAGGAAGCCTTCTATGCCTCGGGTAACGGTTTGTGGGAAGAGGGGCCGGTCATGGTGCTGGTTGATGGAGCGAGTGCTTCGGCGAGCGAAATTGTAGCCGGCGCTTTACAAGATCACGATCGCGGTCTGATTGTTGGCCAGCGCACTTTCGGAAAAGGACTGGTTCAGAAGCAGTACCTGCTTCGCGATGGCAGCGCACTTCGTCTGACCGTGGCGCGCTACTTCACGCCGTCGGGACGTCTGATCCAGACGGAATACGAAGACGGTGATCGCACGGATTACTATTCCAGCAAAGCCGACCTCAAGCAGTCCGATGGTACACAGACTGCTGCCGAGCTGCTGGCCGATGTGCCGGATTCATTGCGCTTCGAAACCTCCGCAGGCAGAACGGTCGTGGCAGGAGGCGGCATCATCCCAGACTATATCGTGCCCGCGGACAGCCTTTCTCCGCTTATTCGCGCCGTATTGGGACGGAGTTTGGAGAACCAGTTCATCCGGACGTGGGTCGATGTATATGGCGCCTCGCTCCGTGAGCGCTGGGGAGACGATCCCGACCGCTTCATTAATGGATTCGAGGTCGATGACGCCATGATGGATGCGTTTCGCTCGTTTGCGGCGGACAAAAGCGTTCAGCTGGGTGACGATCTGACGGTAGAGAACGCAGCGGCGAGCTTTACCGATGCGGAGGTCTCTGAGGACGAGGCCCTCTTGAGAGCACTACTGAAAGGGCGCCTCGCTACCCGCGTCCACGACCGCAGCGCCTGGTACCCTGTTTGGCGTCATGTGGACCATTCTTTGGTGGAGTCACAGAAATTGTGGCCGTTTGCTGGCCAGCTGGCCGACCTGTATTCTGATGCGCGATAATCTCTTGAAAATCGCTGCGGCAACTTGCGCTGCACAGGCGTGTCTTGGACGGGAAGCTTTGAATGTGGAAACGATTCCGGGCCAACCACACAATCCCGTATTCATTCGCATTGACAAACGTTGACGGAAGGGGTATTATTCGGCCTGCTTTGCGGCCGTTCATCTTTTTCCAAAAAAACGGATGAGCGGCCGTTCGACTGACTGGGAGATTGTCGCCTTGACGGGCTCCCACCAGCACACCAATTCCATCGACAAACAATCTGTTCTGAATAGGAGGGATGACTTCCATGACGCTTTACAACCTGCTGATGATGCTGCCGCAAGAGGCGGCCGGTGAAGAAGGTCTGGTCAATGTTCTCGTTCAGCGATTCAACGAGGGCGGCGACTTCATGTGGCCGGTTCTCATTTCGCTGATTATCGGGCTTGCCATTGCTTTCGAGCGCATCATTACGCTCAACCGCGCAGACATCAACACTCGCAAGTTCATCGTCGAGGTGAAGGGCTCCCTCGAGGAAGGCGGCGTTGCTGCTGCTGAAGAGGTATGCGCCAACACCCGTGGTCCAGTCGCATCGGTCTTCCAGGCTGGTCTTCTTCGCCACGACGAAGGAATTGAGGCTGTCGAGAAAGCTGTTGTTTCCTACGGCTCTATCGAGATGAGCTTTTTGGAGCGCGGACTCGTCTGGCTATCCCTTTTCATCTCCTTGGCGCCGATGTTTGGCTTCCTGGGAACGGTTGTTGGGATGGTCGAGGCCTTTGACGCCATTGAATCCGCTGGTGATATCTCTCCGTCCCTCGTGGCCGGTGGTATCAAGGTGGCACTTCTCACCACGGTGTTTGGTCTGATCACGGCTATCATCCTGCAGTTCTTCTACAACTACATCACATCCAAGATTGACCGGATCGTGATCGACATGGAAGAAGCATCGATCGAACTGATCGACTCGCTCGTACTGCTTAATGCCGGATCGAGCAACTAAGCTCCTTCTGTCTGATTGACCTTTTTGGTGGCCGGCCGAAACGGCCGGCCACCATCCCATTCAACTGCTGAATTGAAATGGCTGGACTCGTTCCCTATCTCGTTTGGGCTGTTATCATCGTCTCCGGACTGAGCCTTCTTGCGATCGGTATCTTCGGAATCCGCTCCCTCGCTCAGGGCAAAGTAAATCCGCTGACCATCGTACTGACCATGATTCCGATCGCGCTTCTTGGTGTTCTCGGACTGGTCATGGGTGATTGGGCGCATGCCGCTGTACTGGCATTCCTGATCTCGCTGGCTATGACATCGGCCGTTCTACTGCTCTCCGGACTGAAAGGACTCATTGGATTCTAGCTCCGGCTGGACTCCAACGTTCATTCAACCACGTTCAAACTGAGGACATCTCATGTCTTTGTTGAAAAAGAAAAAGCGTAGAGAGGCGGAGATTCCGACGTCGTCGATGGCGGACATCGCCTTCCTGCTGCTGATCTTCTTCCTGGTTACCACGACTATTGACGTGGATACAGGAATCGGTATGGTTCTTCCTCCGAAGCTGGAAGATGATATTGAACCGCCACCGATCAAGGAGCGTAACGTGCTCAAGATTCTGGTCAACGAGCAGGGCCTCGTGCTGGTTGAAGACCAGCCCTCTGCCGTTCAGATGATTCGTGATGAGGTGAAGAAGCACGTTCTTAACAACGGCGCTGACCCTCGTTATGCTGAAGAGACCGGCAAAGCCCTGATCTCGATCAAGACCGCCCGCCAAACGCCCTATGACAGCTATGTCTCGGTGTTGGATGAAGTATGGATGGCATACTTCGAGATGTGGGACGCAGAGGCTAGAGCGCTCGGATATCCCGACTACGACGCCTACGTAACTGCGATCGACGAGCAGGATGCCGAAAATGCCATTCGTGACAAGATCAAGGCGGCCATCTCCATTGCTGAGCCCGACGCGGCGTAAGCCTCTGCTTCAACTGTAAACCTACTACACTTCCATGGCAGGTCACTTTCAAAAGAAAGTAACGACGAAGCAGGATATCCCTACCGCTTCGCTTCCGGACATCATCTTCATGCTGCTGATCTTTTTCATGGTCAGTACGGTGCTCCGGGAAACCACGGTCCAGGTGCGTACAACGCTACCACAGGCTGAGGCGCTCACCAAGATCGATCAGAAACGCCTTGTATCGTATATCTACATCGGCCCCCGTAAGCTCGACGGCAATCGCCTGGGAGAGACGGGTGTCCAGATTGACGATGCATTGGTAGAGGATCTCGGCAACGTGCGTACGATCATGTATCGCAAGCTGGTTGAACAGCCCAAGCTGATCGTCTCTCTCAAAGTGGACGAAACCTCGGAAATGGGTATCGTGCTTGATGTGCAACAAGAGCTGAGGGAGGCCGGGACACTGAGGATCAACTACTCCTCCCGGCGCGAAATACCCTCCTGATCGGTTTTTCGCAGCTGTTGCAAGCTGCGTGAATCAATCCCGAAATCGAAAGGGCTCCGCTTCGGCGGGGCCCTTTTTTTGTGCTCGCGCGTAGGTTTGGTCCTGTCAGAAAAAAATCGCGACCCATGATTCAACGTCTTCAAACCGTTTACCTGCTGCTGGCAGTCGCCTGCCTTGCTATCCTCTTTCTTGCCGATGGTGCCTGGACCGACGCAGCCGCGTCTACCTACACTTGGTTTGTGCCAGTGGCCATGGGTTTGTTTGGACTCGCTGCGGCTGGAGGGGTGACTTCCGTATTCCTGTACAAAGACCGTAAACGCCAGCGCAGCCTGGTTGCACTACTGCAGCTGGTGGTGCTGGTAGGTTTACTGCTCAAGGTTGTGCTCAGCTCTCTGACAGGAGGTTTCGCATCCATCTCGACGGATGCTTCCTTCGAGTACTGGGTTGGATTCGGAGCGCCGGTTATGGCCTACCTCATGTTCCTGATGGCCCGTCGCGGTATCGACAAGGACATTGCACTGATCAAGTCGATGGACCGTCTCAGGTAATGACCGGACTACAGCCCGATCATTCACCGCTTAAAGCCTGGCTGGTTCTTGCAATCGGTCTGAGCGCCATTTCGACCAGTGTCCTCTTCATCCGTTGGGCATCCTCCGCGCCGGGAGAGGCGGTGGCTGTTTGGCGAACTGTATTCGGTGCCTTGTTATTGGCTCCGGTAGCTCTTGCCAAGGCACGACCCGAAATGAAAGATCTTTCGGGAAGGGAGTGGGCGTTGATCTGTGTGTCCGGTGTATTCCTGGGCCTGCATTTCGTGACCTGGATTAATGCGCTGTACTTCACGAGTGTGGCATCAGCCTCGGCACTGGTCGCACTTAGTCCTTTGTTTCTGGCGATCCTGGGATACTTCCTGCTGAGGGAACGCCTCTCTGTGCGAGAAACCGCGGCATTGATTGTGGCTATTCTCGGGGCGGCTGTACTGGGATGGGTCAACCGGACACCAGGGGCAAGTCTTGGCCCCGATCCGGTCGTGGGGAATATGCTCGCCCTTAGCGCGGCAGGTTTCGTCTCGGTCTATCTCCTGGTGGGACGATTCGTGCGGCAGCGTCGCTCTTGGTTGGCCTACGTAGCGCCCGTGTATGCAGTCACAGCACTGACCACGCTGTTCGTGGCGCTCGTACAGGACGTATCCCTGCTAGGATGGGACTGGGAAGTGTACGCGCTATGCCTCGGAATGGCGTTTGTGCCACACCTTCTGGGTCATGGATCCGTGAACTGGTCCCTGAAATACCTGCCAGCTTCCTCAGTTGGACTGGCAAGTCTCGGCGTGCCAGTGCTCGCATTGGTATGGGGTGCAGTGGCATTCGATGAGATTCCATCTGTGCCTGCACTCGGAGCCATGGCCGTCATTTTGTCGGCACTCGCGATGTTCATCCACTCGCAGCGTAACGCGCGAGGGGGGTGATCAGCTGCCGTGGCCGATTTCGCACGTCATGTCGTCGCCGCAGCACATGGGCGACTTGACCTTACCATGACCTTCGGGGCAACGCGAAACGGCTACTTCTGCGCCGGCGCCCGTCGTGATCGTGTCGTGAATGAGTTCTTTACCGCAGCGACCGCAGGTCATTGATCCGACGCTCATACCGCATTTGTTGCACGTGTAGGCTGCCATTGTTGTCCCGGTGTTGTTGTGAAAGGAGTACCCCAATATACGCGTAGCGTCAGTCCTTCGTGAAGACATCACCGGGCAAATCTGAGAAGTGCTTTCGCCCCCTCACGAAGTAGTCCAGGACCACGCTCCGGGGGTAAGGAAGCGAGACGTACGGTAAATCAGGATCTTCAATGAGGGATTTCATGCGATGGGCAGCCGCATAGGCGCGGATGATGGCCCATGCCTCTGCCGGTTGGCCCGTAAGCAATGCACGCATCGCAGCCGCTGCGTCCAGGATCGGACGAACCATCAGGGTTAGCAGCCACTGGCTCGTCGGTTGGTTCCGATAGAGCATCAGCAAATTGTTGCGGAAGTTGAGATAGGTTTTTCGGGGGTTGCCGGCAGGCAGACTGCCGCCTCCAATGTGATAAACCTCGGATTCCGCTACGCATTCGATGGACCAGCCGGCCCGACGGATGCGCCAGCATAGGTCGATCTCTTCCATGTGCATGAAAAAGGCCTCTTCCAGCCCTGCGGCCTGTTCCCAAACTTCCCGGCGAACCGCGAGACAAGTACCTGAGGCCCAAAAAATTGGACGAGCCTCATCGTATTGCCCCCTGTCTTTTTCGAGTGAATCGAACATACGACCTCGGGCAAACGGGTAGCCCCAGCGATCCATGAATCCGCCTGCTGCACCCGAGTATTCGAAGGTGTCTCGCGCGTCAAATTGATGGAGCTTGGGCTGGGCAGCGCCAAGACCGGGTGCTTCTTCGAACCGATCTGCAATGGGCTGCAACCATCCAGCGGGTACTTCGACATCGTTGTTGAGCAGAACGATCAGGTCGCCATGAGCATGTTTTACAGCTTCGTTATTGCCCTTGGCGAATCCCCAGTTGTCGGGGTGACGCACTACTCGAACCGAAGGGAAGGCTTCGCGGACCCACTCTGCGCTTCCATCCGAGGAGGCATTGTCTGCCAGAATGACCTCGAAGCCCTTGAATTCAGTGGCAACGACGCTCGGAAGGCAACGCTTGAGCAACTCGAGCGCATTCCAGGACACGATGACGATGGATACCTGGATACCGTTCATCTTTTGAGGTTGAAGCTGTTTCGATGATGATCGGTAGGGCCATGAGTGGCCAAGCCTTCGTAGTGTGCAACCGTCGGATATCCCATGTTCGAGTCCCATCCGAATCCAGGGTGCTGGACGTGCAGTTTCTGCATGACGGTGTCACGGTGCGTTTTAGCCAGAATGGAAGCGGCTGCAATCGAATGCGAACGGGAGTCGCCTTTGATGATGGTACGCGAGGGTACCTCCAGTCCGGGGATGTCTGTATTGCCGTCAATCAGCACGAATTCCGCCGTGGTGTGCAGCCCTGATACGGCGCGGCGCATAGCCTCCATGGCGGCCCATAGAATGTTCATGGTGTCAATCTCGGCCGGAGTGCACTCGTCCACGCTCCACGCCAGAGCCTTTTCACGGATCTGATCAGCCAGCCGGGTTCGGGCGGCTGCGGACAGTGTCTTGCTGTCAGCAACCCCTTCAATGCGCGATTCCGGGTTCAGAATGACAGCCGCTGCCACTACCGGGCCCGCCAGGCACCCGCGTCCGGCTTCATCTGTACCCGCAATGTGCTGCATGCCTCGCTCCCACAATGACGTTTCGAACGCCAGATCGCCGGTTTCAGACGATCCAAACAGATCATGTTGGTTGAGAGAGGTGTTCATGGCTGGTGTTGCGGAGGGTCAGGCGCGGGATTCCGTGAACTGGTCGGGCAAGTCGTTCTCGTACAGCACCGTGTCGCCGGGTCTGCAATGCTGCTCAATCCAAGCGCGCGCCTCGAAAAGCGTATATACGGAATGGATGCGCTCTTCCGGAAAGCCGCCTTCGACGAGTCCGTCCCGAATCGAGAGGGTCCGTTCCGGGCCAACCAGGATGACGTCGTCGGCGTTTGGAGCGATCTGATTTCCAAATACCTGATTCAGTACCGCTTCCTGCTCTCCCAATTCGATCATGCCAGGTGTTACGATCACCCGTCTTCCCGGCATCGCTCCCAGCACTTCCGCGGCATTGGCGGCGCCGACCGGATTGGAGTTGAAAGCATCGTCAAGGATAGTCAGGCCACGCTCCTTTCGGATGGACAAGCGATGGGGGACCGGTTCAATCCGGTCGGCGCCGCGCACTGTTTGACGTAGGCGCATCCCAGCTGCCAATCCCACGCCGATGGCCAGCAGGATATTCAGCACGTTGTGTCTGCCAAGCAATGGGGTGGATACGAGGGCTCGCTCTCCGCTACGTAGCACTACCTCGAAACGAGCGCCATCCACTCCGTAGTGAATGTTCTCCGCCCAGCAGTCACCTTTGTCCGAAGTCGTGGAAACCGCCAAAACACCGAAGCGCTCATTTTCGGGGCGCTCATTGCGTTTTTTCAGGCTACCGTCCAGTACGCGCTTGTCGTCTGCGTTGACAACAGCCGTTCCGCCAGGCCCCAGCGGGTCCAGAATGGTCAGCTTTTCGCGTGCAATAGCCTCGATACTTCCCATCGATTCAAGGTGTGCCACGCCAACGGATGTGACCACCGCAATGTCGGGTCGGGCAATGTCGGTCAATTCGACAATATCTCCCGGATGACGAATACCCATCTCCAATACCAGCAGGCGGTGATCGTCATTCAGGTCGTTGTTGATGACCTTGCTGACACCCATGGGTGTGTTGAACGAACCGGGTGTGGCCAGCACGGGGAATCGCTGAGCGAGGATTTCGCGTACAGCAAATTTGACAGAGGTTTTCCCATACGAGCCGGTGATGGCAACCGTAGTAAGATCAGGTCGCTCGGCAAGCTGGGCCCTTGCATTCGTCTTGAATCCCTCGTGCACATGTTTCTCGTAAGGGGCAAGAAGAGCGGCGGCGAGTGAGATCAGCACGGGGGCCAGCAGGTCGGCCAACCAGAAGCCGGCAAACCAGGCCACGAGACTCTCGGCCCCATCCATGGATCGGCCCACCTGGGCGCCGACAATCAGGAGGAGTGCGGCCATCACACAACAAGCCACTCCCAAGCGCTTCATGCGAGGCGTCCACACGAGCGGTTTCTTGGTGCGATCCCGGCGGTAGCGTCTCGAGGAAATGAACGCGATGCTCCATGCCAGTGACAGGGAGAATCCGAGAGCAAAATCTGAGAGCCAACCGAGGCTGCTCATCCACCATGCGGCTGCCAGTACCAGGGCTCCAACCAAATGAGAAGGACGCGCTCGCAGGTCCAACAAGGGGCCAGCAAGCGAGGTACGGTAGGCGAGCCGCTTGTAGCCAGAAAGCTGCAGTCGATGAAGGAAGAATCGGGTACGCCGCCCGAGTCGCCACAGGGCAAAGCCGGACGCAACCACCAGTGCTATGACGTACAGCGCATTCATGGTGTTATCAGCGTCCTGACAGCCTTGGCGACTATTTCAGGCCGTTCCATCTGGGCAAAGTGGCCGGCTTCAGGGATTGTGAAAAGGCCCGCATCAGCCAGGCCTGCCTGCATGATGCCAAGTTGTTCGCTCGAGATGGCCTCATCTTGATCACCCCGAATTAGAAGTACCTGGCAGGTGACTGATGGTAACAGGTCTTCCACGTAATGATTTACCGTGCGCACAAAGGTATCGCGCATTGGGCCTTGCAAGGAACGATAATCGGAGGAACCAAGCAGGCGCCAGACAAGCGAATGACGCAGCCAATCCAGGCCGGCACGCTTGATGGGGCCGGGAAGGATGTGGAAAGGCGCCTTCAGAATGCGAGCCGCCCACGTTTTGATATGGAAAGAAGCCGTTCGGCGTCGAAGAATACCGGAAGGAGCGACCAGCACCATGGCTGCGATTGAACGGCTGCCGGACCGCAGCGCAGCCCAGCTGATGGCAGTGCGCCCACCATTGCTGTGGCCGACTACGTTGAATGTCGTCCAGTCCAATTCTTCGAGCACGGCGTCCATGACATCGAGATGGCCGTCCATCCCGTAGCCCACCGAAGGGGCGGGGGACTTACCATGACCCGGAAAATCGAGGGCGGCAACCCTGTAGTCCATGGACAGGTCGTCTATCAGGCCACGCATGTGCTCGATGGAGGCCCCCCAACCGTGAAGGACGAGGACCTTTTCCCCGTCTGAAGGTCCCTTTACTGCGACGTGTACGGGCATCACGCTGCCCTCGACCCTGGTTTCGAGCATCAGTTCCTGTGCTGAATCCCGACTGCGTTCCACGACGCCAGACTCTACCGATCCAGTCCGAGAAATGCTGAATCCCTCGACGCCATCGCCCGCGACCACGCCACGACTTCTGTCTTCCGCGTTCGGTTTTTGATCAGGCCTCATGGGGTATTCGTTGGCGACGGGGCGTTTTCCCGCTATATTAGCACATTGTCAGCCGCTTCGAGGTGCTTTCACCTCGCTCGGCGGAATGATTTATTGCTTACCGGTTCCGGTGGCGAGCGTTCTTGATCCGGCTCAGCGTGTAAACGATCTCCATTCATTCAGGAGGCCACTGAACACGCCGGCAGACTGATCGCTCTTGTGAACACTTTAGTGAAGACACGGGTGAACACACTGGAAACGGGTCACACCACAACGTTGTGACGCTCAGCAGGCAGGGTGGAAAGATAGTGATCGTGGTTGTCTTATCCCCCGAGCAGCATTCTGTGCCTGCACCCTGATTTTCTCACTTTTCCAGTCTTTTCATGTCCAACGAGGGTTCCAACCGGTCGTCCAACAGAGGAGGATCCGGAAACCGATCCAAAGGTCAGGGCGGCAATCGCTCAAACCGAAGCAATAACCGTTCTCGCAACCGATATGGTCGTAGCCGCGGAAGAGGCAGAGGCCACGGTGGCGGCGGTGGCGGTGGCGGTGAGACCAAGCCATTCATGGGGATGCTGGAGATGATCGGCGACAAGGGA
Source organism: Rhodothermales bacterium (assembly GCA_030830105.1). Lineage (GTDB taxonomy): Bacteria > Bacteroidota > Rhodothermia > Rhodothermales > UBA10348 > JAAZVD01. The sequence goes on from JAURNP010000200.1 coordinate 9,900, forward strand.
TTCGGATTCGTGCGGGAATTCCGTCACGATCTGCCCAAAGGCGAAGCTGATCCATTTGTCTCTCCGCAGATCATCAAGCGCCACAAGCTGCGTGATGGTGTCGTTTTCGAAGGCGAGCTCCGGCAGGGTCGCAAAGGCGACTGGCAGGTCAGCAAGGTCGAAAAAGTGATGGAGCAGGACCCCGAGGATTGGGCAAAGAATTGGGACTTCGAAAAGGGCCACATCGTCTACCCGGACGAGAAGCTCAACATGGTCACGTCGCCAACGAATTTCACTACGCGCATTGTAGACCTGGCTTCACCCATTGGAAAAGGGCAGCGTGCGCTCATCGTGGCGCCGCCACGCACCGGTAAGACATTTCTCCTGAAAGAGATTGCAGCCGCGATCACCGAGAACCACCCCGAAGTGGAATTGGTGGCGCTTTTGGTGGATGAACGTCCGGAAGAAGTCACGGACTTCAAACGTACCACCAGTGCAACGCTTTTTGCGTCGTCGAATGATCGCGGCGAAGACAATCACGTGCGCGTATCCCAGCTTTCGCTCGAATACGCCAAGCGTTTGGTTGAGATGGGCAAGGATGTCGTGATGCTTCTCGATTCCCTGACCCGATTGGGGCGCAACTTCAACCTGTACCAGCAGGGAAGCGGTCGCACGCTCTCGGGCGGGCTGGACGCTCGGGCCATGAGTATTCCCCGCAAGATCTTCGGCGCGGCGCGCAATATCGAGAACGGTGGATCACTGACGCTTATTGCCACCGCCTTGGTCGATACCGGTAGTCGTATGGACGAGGTCATTTTCGAGGAGTTCAAAGGCACTGGTAATGCCGAAATCGTTCTGGATCGCGAAATGGCGGATAAGCGCATCTATCCGGCCATCAACCTGCGAAAAAGTGGAACGCGAAATGAGGAACTGCTCATTGACCGTGACTTGATCGAGCAGCACCACCGTCTCTTCCGGGCACTGAACAGTCGTTCGCCGCTGGACGCCATGCAGGCATTGCAGCGCCATATGCAGCAGGCACCCACAAACGAGGACCTGCTCAACGACCTGATCCCGTCCCGCTGATTCTAAATTTCAGCCGGTGAACCGGGTTATGCCGCTCCCACCTGGGTGTCGTAGATGTATCAATCACGGCATGCGGGAAGGTGAGAAGTGGGAAAGGAGCGTGTTGGATGGCCGCGCGAGAAACTGTTCGCGCATGGGCCAGAAATACTCAGCAATCAGGAATTGTTGGCACTACTCCTGGGCACCGGAGCGCGTGAGCGAACCAGTCTGGATCTGGCCAACCGATTGCTAGCCGAATCGACCTCTGTCCGGGATTTGGCCGCACAGAGCGTACGGGACTTTACGCGCGTGCAAGGCATCGGTCCTGGCAAGGCGGCGCGTCTCGCCGCTGCGTTTGAAGTAGGCCGTCGCCTCCCTCGGATACCGCAGACGTCTTCCGCGAATACGCTCCCATCATGTCGGATCTCAGGCGTGAGGTCTTCCGGGGCATCTTGCTCAATACGGCGCATGCCCGGATCAGCGACTTTGTGGCTTCTGAGGGTGGAATTGCATCCAGCATCGTAGAGCCTAGGCTCATATTTCGCCG
>JAURNP010000201.1 GCA_030830105.1 Rhodothermales bacterium
CCCCAACTCTCTCCCAGTCATGGGCTGGCAAGACGGTATTCGTGACCGGCGGAACGGGGTTTGTGGGTAGTCATCTCGTGGATGAGCTACTCGCACAAGGAGCGGTGGTGCGGTGCCTGGTACGGACGGATCCCAAGTGGCTCAGGGACTTGCCCATCGAAGTCTGCAAGGGCACCCTGCATGATGGCGATGTGCTCGAAAAAGGTGTGACCGGGGCTGATGCCGTCTTCCACATGGCCGGTCGCACCCGTGCGCCAGAACGCTCGGCCTTCCTGCGCGACAACGTGGATGGAACAGACAACCTCATGCAGGCCATAGTGGCGTCCAGCGGATCGCCCCGGATTGTCGTTGCCTCCAGCCTGGCAGCCGTGGGTCGTGGTGGAAGCGGTATCGTCGACGAGTCGGTAAATCTTGAGCCTGTTTCTGATTACGGTTATTCGAAGGCCGTCATGGAAGAGCGTCTGCAAAAGTGGTCCTCAGAGATAGCGCTGACTATCGTTCGCCCGCCAGCGGTCTATGGCCCCCGTGAGAGCGACATCTATACCTTCTTTCAATCCGTATCCCGCGGACTCTGCCCCATTGTTGGCGACGGCTCCAAGCCCAGCTTGAGCCTGGTCCATGTGCGCGACCTGGTTGAAGGAACGTTGCTAACCGCAACGCGCTCGGAAGCCGTTGGAAAAACGTTTTTCCTGGGAGGCCCAGAGCAGGTGGCCTGGCACGCCGTTCGAGATGCCGCCGCAAGCGCGCTCGAGCGCCGCGTCATCACGCTGCCCATCCCACGTTTTGTGATACCCGCGGTAGGTTTAGTGAGCGAGTGGGCCGGGAAACTATTTGGCAGCTATCCGCCGCTGAATCGAGAGAAAGCTCGTGAGATCCTGGAGGCCGCCTTGATGTGCAGCAGCGAAAAAGCTGAATCCGAACTGGGCTATGCTCCAAAAGTGGGTCTTGACCCTGGCATCCAAGAGACCATTTCCTGGTATCGGAACGAGGAGTGGCTGTAACCGCGGCGAAATGAATTCGCCCCCCTGGAGCAAAGGTGATTCGAGCGATATCCGGGGCAAGAGGGTTGCCGGCCCAACAGCCAACTTTGAAGGCGCTGCGAAAAGCAATTATGTATCAGTTGCGCCGAATCTTGCATCGAATCGGATCGTTCACGCCGTGCCAAGTATGCTCTCCCATCAACACTCGGAGTCCACATCGTGACACCGCTCGGATTCAACACCGGCTACATCGAAGAACTGTATCGCCAGTACCTGCAGGACCCTGACAGCGTCGGCGAAAACTGGAAAGAGTTCTTCCAGGACTACAAACCGGACGACGGATTCGTCGCCCCGGCCCGTTCCAAGCCGGCGGATACGTCGGCACCCACACCTGCTTCTGCCCCTGCCGCCGAGCCCGTCCATGCGAGCGAGAAGGCTATTCGTGGTCCGGGCGCGAAGATTGTGGAGAATATGGAGGCCAGCCTCGGTGTGCCGACCGCAACATCAGTCCGGACGGTGCCCGTCAAGCTGATGGCCGAGAACCGCGTGCTGATCAATGATTACCAGCGTCATGTGGGCGGCAACAAAGTCTCCTTCACCCACATCATTGCCTACGCAATCATCACCGCCTTGAAGAAATTCCCGGCGATGAACACGACGTATCGCAAGGAAGACGATGGTCATATCCACGTGGTCCCTCACGATGTGAACTTGGGGCTGGCCATCGATATCGAGCGCCGCGGCAAGCGCACCCTCCTGGTGCCCAACGTGAAGGCAGCTGACCAGCTGAACTTCGCTCAGCTCTTGGGAGCCTATAACGATGTCGTCAAGCGGGCCCGGGATAACAAGCTCGAGATCAAAGACTTCGCCCGGACAACGGCCACGCTGACCAACCCGGGTATGATCGGCACGAACCTGAGCGTCCCTCGTCTCATGCCTGGTCAAGGTGTAATCGTAGGGGTCGGCTCGATCGGGTACCCGACTGAATACTATGCCCTGCCACCGGAAATGATCAGTCAGACCGGGATTTCCCAAGTCATGACCATCACCTCCACGTATGACCACCGCGTGATCCAAGGCGCGGAGAGTGGTGGTTTCCTGGCGCACATCGATGCACTTCTGCGCGGTGAGCATGGGTTTTATCAGGGCATTTTTCGCGATCTGAACATTCCATTCGAACCATGGACGCTGGCGCAGGACACGACACCACGTGTCGGCAAACGCTCGCAGAGCTCCAAGGTGGATGCCATCCGCAAGGAAGCGTCGGTGCTGCAGCTTATCCGCGCCTATCGCGTGCGTGGTCACCTGCAAGCCGATATCAATCCTCTGGGCTACGATTGGGAGCCGCATCCGGAACTGGATCCGGCCACCTATGGCCTCACTATCTGGGACCTTGATCGGGAATTTGTCACAGGTGGTCTGGGAGGCAAGGACCTGCTTCCACTTCGTGATATCCTCGACATCCTGCGCCGCACCTACACCCGCCAGATCGGTGTCGAGTTCATGCACATCTCCTCCCCCGAGGAAAAGCGTTGGCTGCAGGATCGTATTGAGCCGAGTGACTCGGATTACTCGATTGATGAGGATGCCATGCACCGGATGCTTCAGA
>JAURNP010000202.1 GCA_030830105.1 Rhodothermales bacterium
ATCATCTCCGGGCCCTGCACAAGCGGTCAGAATTGTTTGATGGAATGCGCGTGGCCGTAGTCGGTGATGTAGCCGGTCTGGAGGCGGAGGATGTCGCTGCCAGATTACGGGTTCGAAGCGCGACAGACGGGAATGGATTCCAACAGGCAGGCCGATTGGAATCGCCACATGGAGAAGCGCAGAGCCTTCACATCGACATTCCTGATCGACCGAATCTGAACGTGCTTCTGGGTCAGTCCGTGGGGCTGACGACGGTAGATCCAGACTACCTGGCGCTCTGGACGGGTATCTTCGTTTTGGGCGGCAACTTCTCGTCCCGGTTAATGAGCACCGTTCGGGATGAGAAAGGTCTGACGTATGGAATCCGTTCCTATCTCAGCGGTATGTCCGCGACGAGGGAGGGAGCATGGATTACGGGAGTCACGCTGAGCGCTGACAAACTCGAGGAAGGAATAGCAGCGACCACAGATGTGATCACCGAGTTTGCGGACGAAGGTATTACGCAACAAGAGCTTGCCGAGCGCAAGCAGACCATGATCGGCTCTTATGAAGTAGAGCTTGCTACCACGTCCGGTGCTGCAGGGCGATTGCTCCTGCACATGAATCGTGGGTGGGAGGTCGAGCGGATAGACACTCATCCCGAACATGTCGACGCCATCCAGACCGATGAAGTGAATGGCGCGATAACGCGGATGCTGGAAGCCCGTACGTTATCCCTGGTCACAGCCGGGTCGCGAGCCTGACGATTTGGTCCTGAGCGTACTAGTCTCGCAAGACGAGTACAGGAACGTCTAGTTATCCGGCATTACGAAGGCCAGGATGATGTAGACCAGCAGTCCTGGGAACCCGGTTGAAAGGACACTCAAAAACACATAGCCGACCCGGACCAGCGTCGAGTCTATGCCAAAGTATTCGGCGATACCGCCGCATACGCCGGCGACCATTTTGTCATTTGGAGTTTTTCTCAGCTTTCGCGTGCTCATCGGTCGTAAGGTTTAGCTGTCTCTAATAATGGTGATGCGTTCCGAAGCACTCGGTTTGAGCGATTTCTTGTCCTGCGATGGCATGACAAAGGCCAGAATGATATAAGCGAGAAGGAACGGGCCGCCACCGGACGCGATGGTTCCGATGACAAATCCTATTCTGACGAGTGTTGGATCAATGCCAAAATATTCGGCCAGGCCGGAGGCTACCCCTGCCATTTTCTTGTCTTCCGATTTGCGCAGCTTGCGGCCAGCACTGCGTCCGCTGATGGTTTTATCGGCTTTGCGGGCTTTCTCTGCTCGGAGTTGGGACTTTGCCAGTTTCTTTTCGGCTTTCTGACGCTTTCTATTGCGTCCGGGACGCCATGAGAGAACACCGAAGCCAAGCAGGATGATCAGGATTCCCGCCAGCCATGGAAGCATTTGGGCCAGCACGGTCAAGTCGATACCCGCACTCCACAGGCCCATCTGCTGGAAGATGTAAGCAATCCCAACCAGAATGAGCGAAAGGCCTGCCATGGTAGGAAGATTCAAGATACCCTTTGGCTTCTCGGACTCTTCCTCGAACAGCAAAGCTTCCAATTCGTCGTCCGAAAGCGCCTCCAGGTCGAGGGTTTCGTCCTCGTACAGGAAGTCGCTTTCGCGTGTCGGTGATGATGTTCTGGTTTTCGTAGCCATGATGGTCAAGTGCGTTGCTTCGCCCGATGGCAGTGTGATACGAGGCCAAAGATACGAGGTTACACCCAGTCCTGTCGGGAGTTGTGCCAGCGGATTCCGAGTTCGGTCACAGTTGCGTCCATGGTCACATCGTGATCGCTCACCGGAACGCTCTCAACCACTTGAAAGCTGAACGCTGCTGCCACCATGGGTGGGCAGTGACCGCCGCCCATCATGTCAGCCAGAAAGCGATCATAGTAACCCCCTCCGTATCCGAGTCTCGCTCCAGTAGAGTCGGTTGCCATGGCCGGTATCAATACCAGATCCGGTCTTATTTCGGAAACCGCACGATTGGCAGGCGGCTCCTTGACGCCAAAGGGACCGGTATGAAGGTCAGCATCAGAGGTATATGCGGCGTGTAAGAGTGATTCGCCCTTGACGATGGGAAGCCATACGTGTTTACCGGAAGCGTTAGCCATTCTCAGTAGTGGCCGAAAGTCGACTTCCCGGTTATCCAACAGGGGCCAGAAGGCGTGAATACTTTGTGCGCGCTTGAACACTTCCAGATTGGCCACGTGCAAACAAATCTGCTCCGACATCGCAGCTTGCTTGGTCGCTGAAATGGTTTCGCGCCGTAGGCGCATCCGTTCTCGCAGAGCCATTTTTGCTTCTGTCCGATTTTCAGACATATCGGCGTTCATTGCGACGTGTGCTGTTCAAACGACAGCGCGAGTGTGTGTCGGGACGGTATTTAGATCAAGACATCCGCAGCGTATCACGACATGAAGGAACCCGAGAATAACAACCGCCTGGAAGAGTTTCGCACCTATCGCGATCGAATGAACGAACGCATTCTCGAAGAGGGGGACCATCTGGTTATCAAGCGCTTCTTCAACCTGGACTCAGGTGCCTATCGGGACGGAGCACTGGACGCTCGTACCAAAGAGCTGTTGGGTCTGGTTGCATCCATGGTGCTGCGCTGCAATGACTGTATCGACTATCACGTCGTTAAAAGCGTAGATGTAGGCTACTCGAATGCTGAGATCGAGGACGCAATGAATGTCGCACTGATTGTCGGTGGATCCATCGTGATTCCGCATCTCCGACATGCCTACGAGACCCTCGATCTGGTTCGAGCCGAAAAACAGGGTGAAGATACAGAGGATTCAGGCAAATAGAGCGTGTTCGTGCCTCGGGTCAATGCAGGGCATTGTGGAAAAGATTGATCGTCGTGGAAAAGCACGGTATTTTGTCAAGTCTGTACAAAAATGTGCAAAGAGTAGTTTTTCTGGGCCCCGGACAGGGGCCTGCAACGGATAAACGACCCCGTTTCCATCCATGTTTGACAGTCTTTCAGACAAGCTTGAAGGAGCCTTACGATCACTCAGTGGTCAGGGAAGGATTTCCGAGCTGAATATCGCGGAGAGTATGCGCGAGATTCGGCGGGCATTGCTGGATGCTGACGTCAATTACCAGGTGGCACGGGAGTTTACGGAGCGCATCAAGGAAAAAGCGCTGGGTCAGGACGTCCTCTCGTCCGTATCGCCCGGTCAGCAGTTGGTCAAGATCGTCTATGACGAGTTGGTCCATTTCCTGGGCGAAACCCACGAGGAGATTTCCTTCTCGGCTCAGCCTCCCACAGTCATTCTGATTGCAGGTCTTCAGGGATCCGGTAAAACTACATTTTCTGGCAAGCTTGCCAACTACTTCAAAGGAAAGGGCCATTCACCCATGCTTGCGGCTGCTGACGTATACCGTCCGGCAGCAGTCGATCAGTTGGAAATGGTGGCCGAGTCCGTTGGAGTGCCTGTCTTCGCATTGCGGGAAGGCGATGGTAGTATCGTGAAGGACCCCGTGCGCATTGCAACGGAAGCCGCTCAGGCTGCCCGGAAGAATGCCCACGATATCCTGATCATCGATACGGCCGGCCGCCTGCATGTGGACGAACAGATGATGACCGAGGTCTCTGACATCAAGTCGGCTGTATCCCCGGACGAGATTCTGTTTGTTGTGGACGCCATGACCGGTCAGGACGCCGTCAATACGGCCGTTGAGTTCAATCAACGACTGAATTTTGATGGCGTGGTGCTCACCAAACTGGACGGGGACACGCGGGGCGGCGCCGCATTGTCCATCCGTAAAGTGGTCGAGAAGCCGATCAAGTTCGCCTCCACGGGCGAGAAGATGGATGCCCTTACTCCGTTCTATCCCGAGCGCATGGCGCAACGGATTCTCGGAATGGGTGACGTCGTTTCCCTGGTGGAGAAAGCACAGGAGCAGTTTGATCAGAATCAGGCCGAAAAGCTGCAGAAGAAGATCCAGTCGGAGAATTTCGATCTGGAAGACTTCCTCGATCAGCTGAACCGGCTGAAAAAGATGGGATCCATGAAAGATCTCATCGGCATGATCCCGGGCGTTGGCCGTCAGGTCAAAGACATGGACATCGAAGAGGATGCTTTCAAATACATTGAAGCCATCATTCAGTCCATGACGCCCGAGGAGCGACATGAACCCCAGATCATCAACGGCAGCCGGCGCAGACGTATAGCTCGTGGTGCAGGTGTTGAGGTCCGGGAAGTAAATCAGCTTCTCAAGCAGTTCCGGGAGATGCGAAAAATGATGAAGACCATGACGAAACTCATGGGTAAAGGTCGTTCCCTCGATCTGAGCTCCATGATGGGCGGCAGGTAATTCATCCCAACCGATTACATCAGATCAACATCAGTCTAGAAAAGTGGCAGTAAAGCTTCGTTTAAGACGAATGGGTCGCAAAAAGCGCCCCGTTTACGCAATTGTCGCAGCGGATTCACGTTCACCGCGCGACGGACGGTACATCGAGGACCTCGGTCGGTACAATCCCTTGGATGAACCGGCAACCCTCTCACTGAACAACGACCGGTGCATGTACTGGCTCGAGACCGGTGCCCAGCCGAGCGACACGGTTCGTTCCCTGCTGAGCCGTGAAGGAGTCATGCTGGCGCTGCACATGCGTCGCAAGGGTGCCTCGGAAGAGGAAGTAACCGCAGCCGTTGAGGCTCATAAGGCCAGCCGCGCGGAGAAGTTCGCAGCGACCCGCAAGCCGACCGCCGATGAGCGTCGCGCTGCGTCGTTGAAGGCGGAGGAGAAGAAAGCGGAAGAACGCGCTGCAGAAATCGCCAAGCAGAAGGCTGCAGCAGCGGCCAAGGCCAAGGAAGAAGCGGAAGCTGCGCTTGCAGCTGCTGACGCCGAACGCGAAGCTGCTGCCGAGGAAGCGAAGGCAGAACAAGCTGAAGCCAACGCCGAGCAGGTAGAAGCCGACGCCACGCCAGCCGCCGAGGAGGAAGC
>JAURNP010000203.1 GCA_030830105.1 Rhodothermales bacterium
ACTCGACCTCTTTTGTTTCCACCCTCACCCGCTGTTTCCATGCGCGTCCGATTTGCGCCCAGTCCAACCGGCTACCTCCACATTGGTGGACTTCGTACGGCTCTCTACAACTACCTGCTCGCTCGGCGTCACGGCGGAGTTTTCGTTCTGAGAATTGAAGACACCGATCAAACTCGATTCGTCGCGGACGCCGAACAGGATATTCTTGCAATGATGGCCTGGGCCGGAATTACATACGATGAAGGTCCCGGTGCAGGCGGTGAATACGGACCCTATCGTCAATCGGAGCGAAGTGATCGCTACGCAGAGATTGCAGATGCCCTCGTGGCGAGTGGCCACGCGTATCTGGCCTTCGATGACAATGAATCGCTGGATGCGATGCGAAATCGTCATCGATCAGAGAGCAATCCCAATCCGCGCTATGACCATACGACGCGAGAAGAAATGCGCAACTCCCTGACGATGGACGGGGAAGCTGTTTCGCAGTTGTTGGATGCGGGGACGCCGTATGTCGTACGGCTTTTGGTAAAACCGGGAAAGACTGTTGCGTTCACCGATGCCGTCCGTGGGGAGGTCCGCTTCGAAAGTGACACAGTAGATGACCAGGTCCTGATGAAGTCGGATGGGCTTCCTACTTACCACTTGGCGAATATTGTGGACGACCATGACATGGCAATTACCCACGTTATTCGCGGAGAGGAGTGGTTACCATCCACGCCCAAACATGTATTGCTCTACGAGGCCATGGGCTGGGAAGTCCCGACAATGGCTCACTTGCCTTTGATTCTAAGTCCGACAGGCGGAAAGCTGTCAAAGCGCAACGCCGAGAAACAAGGCATCCCCGTTTCAGTGTCGCAGTACGTGGACGCTGGGTACGAGCCAGAAGCCCTGGTCAATTTTCTTGCATTGCTTGGATGGAATCCTGGAGACGAGCAGGAAGTGTTTTCGCTTGGTGAACTGGTAGATGCCTTTGCGATGGAGCGTGTTGGACAGTCCGGTGTCCAATTTGATCTCCAGAAACTGAACTGGTTCAATGAGCAATGGCTTCGCAGTAAGCCTGAGGCTGAGCTGGCTCGGCGACTGCTTCCCGTGGCGAATGAGCGCTTTGGATGCGAAGACGAGAAGTATCTGGCGCAGGCCATTGGCATGATGAAAGAGCGCATGACCATGGCGGCTGATGTGCTTGACGCTGAATATCTGTTTGAGGCGCCTACTGACTACGATGAGAAGGCCGTCGCGAAACGCTGGAAAGAGAAATCGTCCGAAACGCTGGCCGCCTTCGCCGGCGCTCTGGCTGATCTGGAAACATGGACCGAGGATGGGCTCGAAGAAGCGCTTAAGTCATTCATTGCCGCTAAGGAAATTGGCATGGGAGCACTCATGTTTCCGCTGCGAATGGCACTGAGCGGTGTTGGTGGCGGTCCAAGCCTATACAGCCTGATGGTCCTTATCGGCGCTGATGTAACCCAGACCCGCATACAGCGGGCCATCGAACGGATCAACGTCTAGCCTTTCGCGACGGGATTCGTGGCTGCAATCGCGACAGAAGCAAGATCCTGGCGCGAGGCAAGATCAGGCCTGATCGAAGAACCCCGTCATCGGCCGAAAAGAGTATCGATCAATGCGGCTGCTGCGCGGAAAGGCGTGGTCGTTCCGTCTTCAACCTGATCCCGGAGTTTGTTTTCATGTTCGTTCCAGGAAGCGCGTTGCTTCAGTTCCAGATCGACCAAGTGCCTGATGGTTTCATTGAACCAGCGGATTCTCTGCGTTTGTCGCTGGCTCTCAAATTTGCCAGATTCATGCATGCCATGGACAACGTCATCAAGACGGGCAAACAGAGACTGCACGCCGTGGGCGGATATTGCTGAAGTCGGAATGCATAGTGGAGAATCATGGCCTCGGAGCAAGTTTAAAGCGCCGCTCAGTTCTCGTGCGTGATTCTCGGCCCATTCGCGCCGTTCGCCATCTGCCTTATTTACTGCCACCAGGTCTACGGATTCGAGAATACCGCGCTTGATTCCCTGCAGGCCATCTCCGGCGCCAGCAATGGTAACAAGCAGGACGGCATCGGCAAGGTGACGGACCTGATATTCGGATTGCCCCACGCCCACCGTTTCCACAATGATGCGGTCAAATCCGGCTACCTCACAAGCCAGAATGGCCTGACGCGTAGCGATAGCTACTCCACCCAGGTGGCCCGAGGTAGGCGAGGGGCGAATGAATGCATCGGCTTCACGTGACAAATCGTCCATTCGCGTCTTGTCACCGAGGATACTGCCACCGGTAGCCTCGCTGGATGGGTCGATGGCCAAGACGGCAACACGATGCCCTTGCGAAATAAACCAGAGCCCCAGCTGATTGATGAGGGTGCTTTTCCCGACTCCGGGTGCGCCCGTGACAGCAATGCGGACTGAGGAGTGCCCCTTTTGCGCGATCAGCCTCTCGAAGCCGTCCAGCAATCCCAACTGGTGCTCACGGTCTTGGGGACGTCGGCTTTCAAGCATGGTGATCGCTCGTGCAAGCGAAGCTCGCTTGCCACGATCCAGGCCTTCCAGTATTTCTTTGACGGAGAGGTGCATGAGAAGGGGGACGTGACCTAGCGGGTCAAACGCCGAGGATGGTGTCCAGCAATTTATCAGCGGCATCTGGAATTACTGTTCCGGGACCGAATACAGCAGTTACACCTGCTTCCATCAGTGCCGGAATATCCTGGTCGGGAATTACGCCGCCGGCAACCACCAGGATATCAGAGCGGCCTGCCAATGCAAGTTCCTTGACGACTTCGGGAATGAGGGTTCTGTGGGCTCCGGCCAGCGATGATGCGCCGACAATATGGACATCATTCTCGATGGCTTGCCTCACTGTTTCCTGGGGTGTCTGAAAAAGTGGGCCGATGTCTACGTCGAACCCAAGGTCGGCAAATGCAGTGGCAATGACACGGGCGCCACGGTCATGTCCGTCCTGTCCGAGCTTGGCGATCAGGATGCGTGGGCGTCGCCCGGTTCGTTCCAGGAATATGTCGGATTTGCTGCGCACGGAGTCCAATGTACTGCTGTCGGGAAATTCTGACGCATAAACGCCCGTGTACAATTGCGAATCAGGTTGGTGACGTTTGAATTCAGTCTCGAGGGCATCAGAGATTTCGCCCAGTGTACAGCGGCTTCGTGCCGCCTCCAGGCATGGCTCCATGAGAGGGGCCAGAGGATTGGCTGCTGCAGACTTCAAGGCGGAAAGTGCGTCCTTTACCCGATTATCATCCCGCTCGACTCGGATGCGCTTCAGGCGAGCTACCTGAGACAAACGGACAGCTTCGTTATCTATGGAGCGGACTTCGACACCCGAAGAAGCAGATTCGTTGAAAGAATTGACGCCCACAATAATCTCTTTCCCGGAATCGATGCGAGCCTGGCGCCGCGCGGCAGAGGCTTCAATGCGACGTTTCGGGATGCCCTGTTGAATGGCCTTGGCCATACCACCTGCTTCGCGGATCTCGGCGAGGTGTACGCGTGCTGCTTCGAGTAGGTGATCGGTCCGCTCTTCGACCAGAAAAGATCCACCGAAAGGGTCTATCAGTCGGGTGATATCTGATTCTTCCTGCAGAATACGCTGCGTATCCCGTGCCACTTTGGCCGAAAAATCTGTCGGAAGGGCCAGCGCTTCATCGAGCGCATTGGTGTGCAGTGACTGTGTGTGTCCGCAAACAGCTGCGAATGCCTCAATACAGGTCCTGGCTACATTGTTGAAAGGATCCTGTGCAGCTAGAGACCACCCTGAGGTCTGGCAATGCGTGCGCAGCATCCGGGATTTCGGGTTCTGAGGGTTGAATGCTTCCATCAGCTCAGCCCAGAGGACCCTTGCAGCGCGCAATTTGGCCATTTCGACTATCGGATTCATGCCGATTCCGAAGAAGAATGAAATCCGCGGGGCAAACACATCTACATCCAGTCCGGCGGCGATGGCTTGCTCGACGTATTCAAGTCCATCAGCGAGGGTATAGGCCAGCTCGAGATCAGCCGATGCTCCCGCTTCCAGCATGTGATAGCCGGACACTGAAATCGGGTTAAAACGGGGCATATATTCCGAAGCGAAGCGCATGATATCACGGACAATGCGCATGCTCGGTTCAGGAGGGTAAATGAAGGTGTTCCTCACCATGAACTCCTTCAAAATGTCATTCTGAATGGTGCCTGCAAGCTGAGACGGTTCTACACCGGCTTCTTCGGCAGCGATGACGTAGAATGCCATAATCGGCAACACGGCGCCGTTCATGGTCATGGAAACACTCATCCGGTCCAAAGGAATCCCATCGAGCAGGATTTTCATGTCCTCAACGGAATCCACAGCCACTCCCGCCATCCCTACATCGCCGGTCACACGCGGATGGTCTGAGTCATACCCGCGGTGGGTTGCGAGATCAAAAGCGACAGACAAGCCTTTCTGGCCGGCAGCAAGGTTGCGGCGATAAAATGCGTTGGATTCCTCGGCGGTCGAGAATCCAGCGTACTGTCGTATGGTCCACGGGCGCCCCAGATACATGCTGGAGTACGGTCCACGTCGAAAAGGGGCTTCGCCAGATGGGGTTGGGACGGATCGCTCGTCAGGGAGGAGGTCCACTTCCTCCTCCGTTTTCGGCTGCTTGGTATCGACAGAGTAAGTTGGAACGGGGCTAGAAGGGGCGGCCAGCAAGTCAATGGCCCCTGATGCTACCCACTGAGCCGGGATGGCTGCATCAAGACCTGCAGCCAAATGAGACGCTTTCTCCAGGAAAGTACAGGAAGCAGACTCTAGTGCCCATGCACCACGCGCCGGGTCCGTCCTGGACGTTAATCCAACTTCGTGCTCAAGCAAGCGGGCGATATTCTGGGCTAATCGTTCGGCTTCCTCAGGTTCATCCGCCGAATGAGGCGCCAAGCTCCATTGCTCTACGTTGCCGTAGGCTGCGGCTAACCCATGAAGGGTACTCCGGACCAAGTTGTTTGCGGGGAACGCGTTGTTGAAATCCATCGCTGAACCGAGCGCCCAAAGTCCAATTCTTGCATTGTTTGACTTGTACCGGTTCACGAGGGCTCGAGCCGCTCGCAGACCGGAAATGTCCGCAAACAGATGCGTTGATACAGGAAGCAGGACCCATGCAGTCAGGTCTTCAGGAAGACCGGTCCTCTCAGGACCAGTACTCTCAGGACCAGTGCTCCCAAGACCAATCTTCTCAAAACTGCTGCTCTTCAGCATGCCCTCAAGCAGCGCCAACATCTGGGGCCATTCCAGCCCCTGCTGCGCTGCGGGTGTCAAATCCAGCCAGATGGGCTCTCTCCCGATCGCAATAATGGATTCCACAGGCTCCTGGTCCCGGGCATCCAAAACGTCAACCAGGGCCTTCCAGATGGTGCTCAATGGGTCTTGGCCCTTCAACACGGACGTCATTTTGACGTAAGTCGTCGATGCGACGGGGGGACAGGGGAGCAGTCGATCCGGGAAACCCTGCGCGGAGATCCGGATGCCGGAGGCAGGTTGCCAGTCCAGGCTGGCACGGCCCAACTTGCCTCGAGACTCAGCAATCGCACGTTCCTTCCAATCTTTCATGAGCTGTTGCTGCTGGTAATCGATTCAGGAATGAGTGGGAGAAGCGGTCTTGACTACCCGATGGTCGTGGGCAGGAGACAATGGAAGATCGGACAATGTGCGGTATCGGCGCACCAGATCATAACAGATCACGCCTGTTGCCACGGACACATTGAGCGACTGCTTGGCACCATATTGAGGGAGCTCCAGGGCGATGTCGCATATTGCCAACAGTTCTTCGGAGACCCCATCGACTTCATTGCCTAGTA
>JAURNP010000204.1 GCA_030830105.1 Rhodothermales bacterium
GCGGTAAAGGCTGTTTCGCCGGAATTCCGGGCCGCTGCGGGCTTCGTGAACCGAACAGATGTTGTGGATGCGCACGTATACAACCGTCTCTCGTTCTATGGAGAAGAAGGAGCCTTTCTCGAGACGATCGGTGGATTCACGGGCGTCACCCGAATCTGGGATTATTCCAATTCGGAGGCCGGCCCGATCGAAGGTAGTGAGTCCCTGTTTCCAAGTGCGACGCTTCGTGGCGGCTGGAACGTTAATGCATCTCTGAATCGCAACTTCTACACGTATTTGCCGGCTGACTATGCTGCCTATGATGTCGTCAGCGCGTCTGATGCCTCTTTCTCGCAGGCGTTTGATCTGCCTGAACAGGAGACCAATCAATTCAGTGGCTCACTGGGGGTGACCACGCCAACATTTCGGTTGTTTACCCTCTCTGTGACGGCATCACGTGGTCAGACACCCATTTTTGCGGAGGCCGCTCCCGGGAAGAGTCGTAGCTACCGCATTGTGCTGGACGCGAGACCAACATCTGCTATTCGGGCGTCGCTCCAGATGCAGCACTATACGCTGGAGCGAGATCTGGATGGGTCGCAGTTCTCCCGGGAAATCATCCCGCGTCTGAAGGTGGAATATCAACTCACGACAGACATTTTCTTCCGGGTGATCGGTCAGTATGCCGCCCGAGAGCGCGCATCGCTCAGAGACCGTAACGGCAATCTGATTCGCATCAATGGGGATCTCACGACGGATTCCAAGTCTAACAGCCTCCGGACGGATTGGCTTTTCAGCTATCGCCCGAACCCGGGCACGCTGCTTTACCTCGGCTATGGCTCGACCATGGAGGATGCCGGGCAGAAACGCTTCGAGGAGTTACGTCGGCTGAATGATGGTTTCTTCCTGAAGTTGAGCTACCTGTTCCGCGTAGAATAGCGTCTCAGATCGGCCGCAGAGATGAATGCCGCGCTTACGCTGTGCGGAGAAAATGCCCCAAAAACCTCAGGAGGCACGTGAGTCCACTTGCCCTGAATCTCCCAGGGAGGAAGCAGACACATCAAGGATGCGGGCCCCGACCAGAGCAAAGGTGCCGGTCATGGCAAGCTCGATGAACCAGTACTGCGCAACAGGAATCAGAATCCAAAGCGTGAATAGTCCCGCCGCCAACAGGACGGCCAGAATTACACGCGGCCAGGCATAGGGGACGGGATAGTCCGAGCGGATCAGCCACAGCAGGGTCATGGCCATGACGGCATAGGCAGCCGATGTTGCCAGCGCAGCCGCCCACATCCCGTGAGTAGGAACCAGCGTCGCATTGAGTACGAGCGCAAGTGCACTACCGGCCAGAGTGGCATGCAGGAAGTACTTGGACAGACCGCGTATGTATGCACCCGCAGAGAAGTGGTAATACCATCCCTGGAAGACGTAACCAACCAGCGCAATAGGTATGATGGATAGTCCCATCCAGTAGGTGTCTGCGATGAGGGTTCGGCCGCCAGGAAGCGGGAGCGCCACCAGTTCATCCGCAAAGAAAGAGATGCCCAGGAATGCCGTGAGCAGGACAAGTGTCAGCAAAGCGAACACCCGACCGTACAGTGCAGGCGCATCGTGGTCCTCTTGATGCTGGAGGAAGAACGGCTGCCAGGCATAGCGAAACATCTGGACAAACAGGGCCATGAGGACAGCCAGTTTGATGATGCCGCCGTAGACGCCGACCACATGCTCGGTAAATATCTGATCGCCGAACTCCATGGCCCTCGCGTGCAGGTCAGGGTGGGATTCAGGCGTGAGGTCATAGAGCGACACCGCCCGGAGTGGCTCCATGGTGTCCAGGAAGAACAGGTTGATGCGCTCGGTAATCGCATATCCGATGCCGCCCGGTATGAATGGCAACCCAAACCGCATCAGTTTGCCCCAAAGAGAGCCATCCGGCTTTCCGATGCGGACAGCAACGGAGGGGAGCAGCAAGACAAAGGCTACGGTTGACGCGATGAGATTGGCCATCAGTACCCCGCGGACTCCCCAATTCAGACCCAGGATGAACCACAGATTCAAACCTACATTGACCGCAACATTTGCCATCCGTACACCGGCGAATGTCCACGGCTTGTTTCGCAGGCGCAGGTCGGCGTACGGAACGATGGCGAGCGCATCGAGCAGGAGGATCCAGCCGCCGAGCATGAGTAGTTCGGCATAGCGGGGATCGAGTTGTACCAGGCGGGCAACCGGCTCGGGAAGGAGCCAGATCAGTGCGCTGAGCGCAAGACCGACGAGCGAGATGGACAGGACCGCCGTCCCGAAGGCTCGACTCCGCCCGGACAATTCCTTGCGGTCGGTCGCAAACTTGAGGTAAGCCGATTCCATCCCGTGCTGATACAGGATGTTGAAGAAAATGAAAGCGGCGTACAGGATGGCTATCGGCTGGTAGACATCCGGATCAAAGACCTGCGAATACAACGGAAAGAGCAGGAAATTGATCAGTCGGCCAACGACGGAAGAAATACCGTAGACAGCCGTCTCAGAAGCCAATCGACCGATGCGGGATCCAGCCATTACGACCCGGCGCGCGAGAGGAAGAACCCAACGGCCAGCGCATATCCCTCAACCCCCAGTCCACTGATGGAGCCTACGCACACTCCTGCAGTCAATGAATGGTGACGGAAGGATTCGCGGGCGTGAATGTTCGAAATGTGCACCTCGACAACAGGCGTGTCGATGGAAGAGATCGCATCGCGTAACGCCACCGAAGTGTGGGTGAATCCGGCACCGTTCAGAACAATGCCGTCGACATCCGATTGCTGAAGGGCATCAATGAGTTCTCCTTCCTGATTGCTCTGGAAAAAGGAGAAGGCCACCTCCGGGAATCGCTCCTGAAGATCCCGCTCGATGTCGGCCAGCGTCGTGCTCCCGTAGATCCCGGGTTCGCGCTTGCCCAACATATTCAGATTGGGGCCGTTGACGACGAGCAGTTTCACAAGCGATAGGGCATTGATTGAGACAGTGGCTGCAAAATAGCCCGGATGGGGACGGATATGAAATAGGAGCGGGGCGCCGGCTGTTCAGCCGGCGCCCCGCACTACCGCGAATCGGATCCTGGCTATTGCAGGTTACGGGATCCGTCAGGCTGAAAGACATAGTCAAAGGTGACAAAACGTGACGTGTTGTCCGCCGACGGTGTACTGGGCGCGCCCTGATAGTAGCTGATCATCGATACTTTTGCGTAGCGTCCGTCGGCCGTACGAACCATGATCACACGGCCGGGAATCGGGGAGAGCACCTGGGTGGCGAAGTTGTAGTTGTACCAGCCATTTCCGGAGCCTGTGGGGATGGCTTGGACGTCGGCGCTATCCTGGACCCATCCATTCTCAGGCGCTTCCATGACGTCCGAAAAAATGCCTTCCACAATCTGAGCAGCTCCGTTTCCCGGACCGGACGTACCGCCGTTCACGATGATGGTGGAGCCTTTGAATCCGAGGTCCCAGCCGGTTGAGGCCGAATCCGCGGATGCCACGATCTGGCCGGTACGAAGGCTGAAGAAGCTGAATGCGTTGGCGCCAACAGGACGACCATCAGATCCAAGACCAATGATGGGATCAGAGGGAATATCCACGGCACGCGCGGCTACCACTTCCTGGGGATCGTCGTTGGGGCTGCTCGAGTCGCAGGCGCTCACGAAGAGCGCCAAGGCCAGGATCATGCTTTGAGATGTAATTCGTGATTTCATGCTGGTAAATCAGTACGAGATTATGGCGTGTTGATTGTGAGAGCGGCAAATACCTGACGTCCAGACAGAGACGGGATCTGGTCTGCATTGACGTGATCGAGGGCATTCACCAGTCCGATTTGCATGTGCGCAAATCCGGAAAGGGGTTGATTGACCGTGACATTCCACAGGGTGTGGCCGTCGACGTATTCCTGGTCGGCATCCAGAATCAGGTTGCCGTTCTGGTCACCGAATCCGTAGCGGGATTTGAGTGCGCCGCGGATCTGGATGTCGGCGCTGGTACCGGGAATGTTCGTGGATACTTGCAGCGATGCGGTGTGGCGGGACCGACCGAACAGGCCACCGTAGTCGGATCGTGACAAGCGAAAGTCACGACCATTTTTTCGTCCGAAATAGTCC
The DNA here is from genome assembly GCA_030830105.1 of Rhodothermales bacterium. Taxonomy (GTDB): domain Bacteria; phylum Bacteroidota; class Rhodothermia; order Rhodothermales; family UBA10348; genus JAAZVD01. The sequence goes on from JAURNP010000204.1 coordinate 4,106, forward strand.
CCGTTGTCTATCCCGTCGATTACATCGAGATCGCGCGTATCCAATAGCTGGTATCCCAGCGAAATCCGGGAAGTCTGGATTGGACGCCAGCGTACCTCCGCATTGATTCCCTGGGTGACAATCCGACTCAGATTCACGTAAGAAAACACCTGCTGCCCGTTCGTCTTGATGGCAATGGGGAGCGTTTCGACCAGGTCTCGAACGTGATTCCGAAAGGCTGAAAAATGCACGTGCAGCGCCGGACCAACATCGGTGTCTCCGCTGACATTGAATGAAACCGAAGACTCAGGAGTCACCGTTTCGAAGGCAGTCAGATCTGTTATCACCGTGCGAATCCTTCCGCTCTCTATCAGCTTAGCCAGCAGGTTGGAGGCATCGGCCGACCCAATCACACTATAGCCTGCGACAGGATTCGTGTAATCCATGTACAGCTGTTGGAAGGTGGGCGCCTTGAAACCCGTGCCTACGGATCCTCGAAGCCGGACTGATTTCCCGCTTTTGATCATGAAGCCGACTTTCGGTGACACTTGCCAACCATAGTCGGTGTGATGATCGAAACGCACACTGGTTGTGAGGTCGAATGCCTCAGTCAGGAAGAATTGCTGTTGAGAAAACAGCCAAGCGGTGCGATTGGATCTCGTCTCTCCAGTAATGCGTCCCGCGTCGACGACCTCGCGCTGGATTCCGGCTCCCGTATTTAGGAGCAGAGTAGTGCCGAGGATCAGGTCGTTCTGCAATTCAAGTTTGCGGATCCCTTGATCGAAGGTGCTTAATTCCTGTTCGCGACCATCAATTCCTCCCGCCAGGAGAGATTCCGTACGATAGTCGGATATATGATTACGTAGCGTCCAAGTATGCCCGGATCGTACTCGCCACAGCAATGATGGCGAAAGGCTCCAGTCGTCTCTCTGCTCGCTTTCCTCGAAGGTGAAAACGAAGCCTTCCTGCTGGAAGCCGAGCACGTTGCGCTGATCTTCCGTCGCAAAACGGGCATTGACTCGGGCAGACAACTTGGAGTTGATTGTTGCGTCGAAGCGACCTGAAAACGTATTGGTTGCGTACCCCGGACCCGTCAAACCAGGTGTCTCGGGATGAAGGTCGTATCCGTCCGACTGCAGGCGGTCAGCATTCATTCGCCAGGCGTACCGCCCTTGTGACCCTTCAATCGAGCCCACCCAATTGTCGGTGTTGTGGGTCTGGCGGCGCAGACCGATCTGCAGACGGAAGGGCTCCTCAGGCTGACGCGTCCTGATATTGATCACACCGGCCAGGGCTTCGCTACCGTACAACGAAGAAGACGGTCCTTGCACAATCTCGATGGAAGCAATATCCATCACTGTGAATCGATCCAGGTCGAGTGTTCCGCCACTACGTCCAATGACGGGCTCGCCATCAATCAGAATCAGAGTGTAGGCCGGATCGAGTCCCTGAAGCTGAATTCCCGTACCCAGAAAATGACTCAGGACCATACCAGGCTCTTCGGCCAGCAGGTCGGATAGACGAAGAGCGGCCCTCGCCTGAATCTGCTCAGCCGAAATGACGCGCGTTGGGATCGGCACATCTCGTAACACGGAAGGAGACCGCGTGGCCGTCACAACCACGGCATCCATTTCGTAGTTGCGCAAAGAGTCTGAGGGTGCCTCTTGAGCACAAACTGTGTCCGCAGAGAATATTCCGCGTGCACCCAGTAGGACTGATGCAATGATGGCAATTCGTCGGAGGAAGCAGGTGATACCTGACACAGAGTCGACGCAAAAAGTGTATAATTACAGTGCCGCTGATAAGGATTTCGCGTCCAAGCGCGCTAAACCTAATCAATTCTATACATATATGAACATATGGATCCGATCGTGTATAGAATATGCGATGAAGGGTTCGTTCAGGAATTGTCAATTGAGACAGGATGTCTGAGATCTTCCATTCCTTGAAAGAAGCTGCCGAGCAACTGGGCGTGCATCCGGTGACGCTTCGTCGTTGGGCGGAGAGCGGAAAGATTCGGGTTGTCCGGACTCCCGGCGGTCATCGTCGGTTTGCCAGCTCGGAGATTGAACGTCTGAAGCGGCAGGCGTCCGGTGAGGTGGGTCCCTCCATCGGAGAGGAGTTACGGGAGAAAGCGCTCACCCACACTCGCGAGGACATCTCTCAACATGAAGCATCGTGGATCTCCAATATTTCTGATAAGGAGCGAAAGGAGAAAAGGCTGTTAGGACGCCGCTTGATGGGATTGCTCATTCAGTTCGTGGGTGCCGAGGAAGACGCTGGTGAAGAGATCCTGGATGAAGCCAGGACCATCGCCCGCCTGTATGCCAAAGGAGTTGTGATGAGTGGTCTCCCGCTCCAAGAGGCGTTGAAAGCCGTGAATTTCTTTCGCGATCACATCCTGGAGTCCGCAGTGGTACTTCCAGAGGCGGCCACTCGCCGACCGGAGGCAAACCAACGCATGTTTCGTCGGTTAAACACCGTTCTCAATGAAGTGCAGCTGCAGATCGCAGACTGCTATGAAGTCCTTGGACCTGTTACCTAGCGGGACAAAGGCAACGGATAGGAACAGCGTCATTAGCGCATCATCATGAGTAAGCACGGGAAAGTACTGGTCGCCATGAGTGGTGGCGTGGATTCGTCTGTTGCAGCCGTCCTGCTGAAGGAAGAGGGCTACGATATCGTCGGTATCACCATGAAGACCTGGGATTACCAAGGAAGCGGTGGTCGTACTGGGAAAGAAGTGGGATGCTGTACGCTGGAGTCCATGAACGATGCCCGTGCTATCGGCATCAAGCACGATTTTCCGCATTTCATTGTCGATATCCGTCAGGAATTCGGCGATTGGGTGATCGAGCGATTCACCGACGAATACATGGCCGGTCGAACACCGAATCCTTGTGTGCTTTGCAATACCCACATCAAGTGGGAATCACTGATGCGGCGCGCTGACGACTTGGGCTGCGAATTCATAGCTACCGGCCACTACGCACGGCTGCGAACCGATGATGCCTCAGGGCGACACATCCTTTCCAAGGGTTTGGACCATAACAAGGATCAGAGCTATGCACTCTGGGGCGTTTCTCAGGAGAATCTGGGACGCACGATTTTCCCTTTGGGTAATCTGACCAAGCCCCGCATCCGGGAAATGGCATCGGAATTCGGGCTTGACGAAGTGGCTACCAAGCCGGATTCGTACGAGATCTGTTTCGTCCCAGACAATAATTACCGCCGTTTCCTGCGAGAGCGGGTTCCGGATATGGACGAAAAGGCCGGCCCCGGAGACTTTCTACTGTCAGACGGCACTGTTATCGGAAAGCACGAGGGGTATCCGTTCTATACCATTGGTCAACGCCATGGTCTTGGATTGGCTGTGGGCGAACCGATTTACGTAACGCGGATCGATGCCGAGAGTAATCGGGTTTGGGTTGGGTCGAAGGAAGAACTCCTTGGGCAGCGACTGACGGCTGGACAGATCAACCCGATCAAGTACGCCGATTTGACGGGTGAGCGGGATGCGGTAGGCAAGATCCGCTACAAGGACGAAGGAGCGCCCTGTGTTGCTTGGCAGGACGGACCAACGCTTCATGTTCAATTTGCTGAGTCCCGCCGTGCCATCACGCCTGGACAAGCCATCGTTCTTTATGAAGGCGAGGACGTGCTTGGAGGCGCCTGGATCCAGTCGGTTGGTGAGCCAGAGGCAGTGGTGGAATGATTGAGTTGGAGCGGCTCTGCAGGAGCCTGCGAAAATCAGCACATCAGTTCGATTAATGGCCGATTAGGGCTAAAGATCGCTTTGGAATGTGCCGATCCTATAGCGGAACCGACTCCACCGATATGTTTGACGGCAGCGTAACCATCGCTTGGGCTTTTTTTGGCTCCAGCATCCTCTGTTTCGAGTTGGCCATGCACGCATGGGCCAAACAAAGGAATGCCTACTCCAAGGCATTCTTCGCACTGACGCTATTGACCGGCTTTTGGTCTCTTTTTTCTGGGTTGCATCTGGTCATTCAGGACTTTGAGCTGAAGGTGCTCGTCTCGGACATCAAATTCTTGTTCATTGTCCCGCTTCCTGTGACCTGGGCCCTGATGGCTGTCTGGTACGCTGATATCAAGATTTCCGCTCGGACGATCAGGTGGCTCTATGTAATGCCGGTGATCACGCTGGTATTGATTGCGACCAACCAGTGGCATCATGCGGTATTTTCCACCCCTGAGCCTTTCGTCTTGGACAACTTTACGACTGTTGCCAGGGACTACGGATTCTGGTTCTGGACAAACATGGCCTATTCCTATCTCATGGTCATGGGCGGCTTTGTTGTTTTCCTTAGCCAGGTGCTAAGAACCCGCGGTCATGTCCGTGGACAGGCATTGATCATGATGGCCGGCTCGGCATTGCCGCTCATTTCGAACGTACTCTATTTCCTCGGACCTGGAGCAGTTCTTTATTTGGATTGGACTCCAGTGTCCTTCGCAGTTTCCGGCATCTTCTTTTATATCGGGTTGTTCCGATTTCGCATGCTGGACTTGATGCCTATTGCTCGTGAGCAAATCATCACGTTTATGGAGGACGGGATGGTTATTACAGATCCTGAGGGGTACATCCTGGAGGTGAATCGTGCCACTGAGAAGCTGCTCGAACAAGGAAACGTTGCTTCTACGGGACGGAATATCACCCATCTTCTTCCTTTTCTTGCTCCGGCATGGGAGTCCTCGTTGGACCGGGATCCGGTTGAGATGGAGCTACCCCGGCACGTCGACGGTGCCCGCCGCTGGATGACTGTCCGAATGAGACATGTCATGGATGAGGCCGGAGTGCTTCAGGGCAAGATGGTCTTGTTACGCGATGTCACCGAACGCAAAGAAGCAGAGATCCACCTTATGGAATCGCGCAAGCGAATCCAGGAACTCTCAGCCCTGAAATCTGCCTTCCTGTCCAACATGAGCCACGATGTGCGCACTCCGCTTTCGGGGATCATCGGACTGGCTGATGTCCTTGTTGAAGAAACAGAAGGCGATCATCAGGAACTGGCTGGCATGATCAAGACCAGCGGAGAACGCTTACTCAAGCTGCAAAATTCTATTCTTTCGGTCAGTCACCTGGCTTCAGGCACCCTGGATCAGAATATTGAACCGACCAATGTGGCAGCCTTGGCACACGGCGTGCTGGTTGAACACCAGCGTGAGGCGGAAGAGAAAGGGTTCCTGATGAAGAACAACGGCACAGACGCCGTGATTGTCCGCAACGTCGACCCGGCTCACATCGCCCATGCTATCCGATATACAGAGCGGGAAGCATCACGATGGATATTCGCGAAAGAGATAACGATCTGATTATCCGAATAACGGATACCGGCCGTGGATTCGTTCCAGCATTTGTGGCCTCGATCGATGAACCAATCGATACGATCTCACTGGCAAAACTCGGTTTGGACAAAGGGGAGGACTGGGACTGCGCGTGGCACATGGTCTCATCCAGGAATCGGGAGGTCATTTGTTGATCTCTTCTGAGCCGGGAATCGGCTCGAGCTTCAAGATTGTGCTTCCCGAAACGGTGAATTCTTCCAACCCAGACCGATTCCCGCACGAGCGTGTAGCCGCCCCCGTTTGTCCAGAGATACCAGATTCGCAAACGGATCTTCCCTGAGGTCCAGGTGTCCGTCCAGATCCAGGAACTGGACATTGGAATGGGTTGAAGCAAAGTGAAGCGCAGCAGCGATGGAGAGGGCGGATTCGTCCATGCAGCCCAGCATCGTACCCATCCCTGCCTCTGCGGCACGTTCATCGATGGCGTGGGCTACTTCCAGCCCACCCATTTTTTGGAGCTTGATGTTGATGAGTGAAACGGCTCCCGCATCGGCAATACGTGAGACGTCATCCGGTGTCTGGACCGATTCATCCGCCATGACAGGAATGGATGTATGGCGTGCTGCTTCGGCCAAGAGCAAGATGTTCAACTTGTTGGTAGGTTGCTCAACGTACTCAATGCGCAAGTTTCCTACTCCAGCTTGAAGAGCATCAACTGCAGCGAGGTCGTACCCTTGGTTGGCATCTAGGGAGAGCCGTACGCGGTTCCCGAACATCTGCCGCAGCATCCGCAGCCGGCGCACATCCGCGTGGACATCATGCCCGCCTTTCACCTTGAAGAAGGCGAAGCCCTCCTGAAACAGCTTCTTAGCACGGGCCAGTGTTTCCTGTTCAGAGGAGATACCCAACGTGACGGATGTCTCCCGCGGCACCATGATATCGTCCTCACGTCCGA
>JAURNP010000205.1 GCA_030830105.1 Rhodothermales bacterium
AGAAAGTGAGAAGAACGGCGTACCGGCCTCACCGGCCACCGCTTTTGCCAGCAGGGTCTTACCTGTGCCCGGTGGTCCGACAAGAAGAACACCTTTGGGCAGCTTGCCCCCCAGACGCGTAAAGCGTTTCGGGTTCTTGAGGAACTCTACGACTTCCACGACCTCCTCTTTAGCCTCTTCCAGACCCGCCACATCCTTGAAGGTCAACTTCTGGTCTCCCATCGCATCGAAGAGCACGGCCTTGTTCTTGCCGATGTTCAATACCTGGGACCCCGGATTCATGCGCCGGATAAGGAAAACCCAGAGTGCGATAATGATAGCGAGCGGGAAAATCCACGTAAGCAGTCCGCCAAACCAGTTTTCATCCTGCCTGGCATCGAAGGACACTTCCTGGTCCCCTGCTTCTTTCTGACCGAGATTGAATTCGATCAGGAACTGCACCAACTCGTGATCCGCAGGCTTATTCGACGTGAATGAGCGCGCCGCATCCGGATCTGTGCCGGTGAGAATGTTTGGCTGGACAGGTTTGACTTCTACACGTCCTTCCTGAACGGCCTGCTGAGTGTAGACCCCTTCCACGCGAATGTTGTTGACGACTACAACTTGCTCAACCCATCCGGACTCGATCTGCTGCAGGAATTCCGAGTACTCAACCTCTTGGGGCTCGATATCACCCATTCGGATGAAAATGTGCACCAGGAGCGCCATGAAAGCGAAGAGATAGATCCAAAGCATGAACCGCGGTCGACTATCGGGCAGCCGTGGACCAGAGCCTTCGGGGCCGCGATTCAATTTCAATTTGTCTTTTTCGTTCTGGGACATGAACAATCAGAAAGGTCCGCGCCTGCAATGGGCGATGGACATGGACAGGGAGTCATTTGGAGGGCGCATCCTGAGCGGACCGACGGTACCTGAAATGGTGTTTTTGGTTCCTCGAAGGGCCTGAGGTCCTTTGCTGAGAGTCGCAGGGGCTCACAGTGGGATTTCGCATGCGTCAGACGCTACGCTGCCTACGTTACTCGGCTGCCAAGAGGTGCAAAATGTTACGTGGCTCCGGCAATATTGAAGAGAACTCCTCCTCGGCGCCATCCCGCTCATCACGCGTCATGAAAATGCCCCAGCCAACCAGGTACTCGAGTTGCTCTTCTCCGGCATTCGAAATCATATACAATGTGATACCGGTCTCTTCAAGAAGCACACTGAGGTCACGGTACTGACTCTGAGCGGATGCCAGATCTGGATGACTTCCAAAGGTAAACGTGTATCCGACGGCTTCGTCATCGAACTGACCATTGGGGAGCATGGGCTTCAGGTTGGAGCTGGAACGCACCCCTTCCTCTTCCTCCTCCTCCTCCAGGTTGCCAGGCCTGCCGGCGGACGGGACTATACGTTCCTGCGCCGCTCGCAGGGAGTCCTGCCGAGCGGCGGACCGCGCAACGAGCGCCATCACCGCTTCGTCCGACAGGGCAGCTTGTGGTCGATCAGATGGGTCCTCTGAAGAATCACTTTCCAATACGTTTCTGGCTTCCGCCGTGATGTACACGGCGCTACTGTCGTTTGCGAGCGCCAAAGAATCTGAAGGAAGCGCAACTTCCAGCGAATCCGTCAGCGCACCCGCGATTGACAACGAGTCTGTGGCAAGCGTGTCAACCGGTGGTGGGGGCGGCGTTCTCAATTCGATGATGGCATCTAGCGTAGCCTGAGCACGCATTCCAAGAGCCGTACGGCTTTCCAGAGAAACGACTTTTTTCAAAACGTCTTCAATGGTGAGGTCCGGTTGCACCCATGTCTCCACCGGACGCCACATGTTTTCCGCTTGCGACATTTCCTCAGGTTCTGACAACGCATCCATCGATGGAGGAAGTATCAGCGAATCTGCCGGGGCCCCTTGCAGTCCCTCACCAGCCTCGGCAGGCAACTCATCGACCACGGCAACGGAATCAGCCAGGATTTCGCCCCCTATTTCATCCGGTTCAGCAGCCACGATGGAGGAGTCAGCCGGTATTCCTTGGTCCCCCTCTTCCGGTAATGCACCCTTTTCCGGTGACGCACCTTGTTCCGGTGAAACAAGGGTCTGCGTCGAGTCTGGCAAAGCGACCGAATCATCGGCGCCTTCAACCGCGACGAGTGAGTCTGCTGCCACAATCTCTGATTCAGTCTCGGCGTCCGCCTCGGCTTCCAGCGCGCTCGCCATTGAATCTGCACGAGCAGCCGCTGCTGAAGCAAGCGAATCAATCTCGGCCTGGGTCTTGAACATGTCTGGCCAGATGTTGGCCATGTAATCTGTATGGACCGAATGCTGAATGGGAATGAATACGGCTGCCGAATCTCCATCGGCCGCCGTCAGGTGCAGGTCACTGATCACAAAGAGAGCTCGCGACGCCTCAGGGTACTCGATCCAATCGGAGGCAACTACCAGCAAGGAATCCACCAATCCTTCGCTGCCAACGTCGCGCATCGCCAGCGTTCGTTCCAGCGCATCGGTAGCCATGGCACTCGAATCGGTGATCACCGTCAGGTCAGATTCGATACCCAGGCGATCTCGTACTCCCGGAATGAAGTCGGAATCCGGAAATCGATCCAGCAGATCTCTGTACAGGCGCACTGCTGTCAGTGAATCACCAAGGGCACGTTGCACTTCGGCCAACGCAAACTGTGCACGAGAGGCCACAGGCTCGTCACTGTCCTCTTCGATCACCGTCCGATACCAAGTAGCAGCCGAATCGGGAAGCGCCATCCCCAGGAAGAGGATATTCCCCAGTTCATATCGAGCGATGGCTCGATCAGCCTCCATTTTTACCTGACTCATACTATCTCTCGGAACAGCCGAGTCATCTATCTCGGGCAGCTCGTCTTGCGCAAACTCTTCCAGCAAGGCCGCCTGCTGGGCCATTTCTTCTTCGGCCGCCTCGATGTCAACCGAACTCAAGGCAGCGGAGCGACGCCAATTGGGGACGCGCGGTCGATTACCCCAGATATTTTGAAATTGCATCAATCCCTCTTGCACGCGAATGGGATCCTCATGGAAAAGGAAACCTCCTGCCGTACCAGTGGGGTCATCCATCGTTGGGATTACTTTCCCCTCGGGCAAGCCACGGTTGGGAATGTTCAGGTTGGAGGAGCTGGCAGATTCCCGAAATGCTTGCTCTCTCTGACGCTGAGCTAACAGGCGCCGTTGCTCTTCCAATTCAGCGGCCCGTTCACGACGCAATTCCATGATGCGAGCATCATACTCCTCCGGCGTCAGTGACCCAAGGAAAAGAAGCGAGTCGTATCGAGCAACGTCGCGCCAAACAAATGCGTACCGGCTGAAGCCTTCCTTCAACTGCCCCGCGTCTCGAATGGCCTCTGGTGCCTTAGCCTGCAGTTTTGCCGCAGATGGACGGTTGGATGTCCGCGTGCCCGTGCCGGAGCCGATGGCGACTGAGGCCGTATCGAAATGAGCGGCCGCCATCAGGTAATCACGGTCAATGTCACGGTAGCGCTCACCCAACGCATAATGTATAGGCCCGCGAAGATCTCCGATACTTGCACCGGGAGGAAGAGCCAGTGGGTCGTAGAGCAACTCCTCGTACATCGCGACAGCCTGATCGACGCCTCCGTATTCCTGAAGAATGCGCGCTCTCAGAAAACGCAGTTCGGCCGTCTTGTCCAGGTTCTTGTCATCGCGCTCCAACTTGCGCACTTCTACCAACGCGCGATCGGGATTCAGAAAGAGTCCATCCACCCGAACTGCGGAAAAGCGCCCGGCATAATCCAGCTCGTAGGGCGCTGAATAGTTGCGCACACCTCGGTAAGCGCTAAATGCGGTCTCGTAATCACCCAAGGTTTCGGCTACCTGACCGAGAAGGAAGGAAGCACGACCGGCAAGCTCTTTGTCTTTGATCTCTTCCAGACCGGCCGCAAGGTGACCGGCCGCAGTTTCCCACAACTCCTGCCGAATAGCCATTTCAGCGAGCAAAAGCCGGTCTTGAGCCACCCACTGGGCGTCTACATCTTCTTGAGCCATCGCCAGCGTCAGCACTTCGAGTGCCTCAACATATGCGCCACTTGTCATCAGTGAGCGTGCCAACCAGAACTGGGCTTCATCTCTCAGCCCCGTATTCTGCTCAATGATCTCCGCAAACTTCTGGGTGGCTCCTACATAGTTCTCTTGATAGAAGTAGGACTTTCCAATCAGCATGAGGGCGTCATCCACCCACTTGGACTCAGAGTGATCCCTCAGGATATCAGCACTTTTGAGAATCGTCTGTTCGAATTCCCGTGTCGCAGACGTACCCGTGGTTTTTACAAACAATGGCAGGTATTCCTCACGGTCTACCTTGGCACTGGTGCGATCCAAATTCTCGTATCCGGATCGAAACTGTCGCTCGGCATTGTAGAACGTGTTGTAATACGCCGTAAAATTATTGTAGCGCTTCCCGATGAAGTCGGGGGTCTTGCACCCGGATAGCCCGACGATTGCCGCTAGGAGGATGAGCAAACCATTCAGTTTACGCGGGCGCCTGGATGGCGCAGACGAATCCATGCGAGGAGCTTTGAGGCTGCGAATCCGGAGGGACATTGTGTAACGCAAACGACTGGAACGCATGAATGCAACGTCAGCTGAGGAGACCCGATGGGGTCGAGAGGAATCCTTGTTGGAATTCGTATCGGTGGTGCTGACGGCTGTTCGGATTGCGTTCAACTTCTGAAAAGGACGGGATCAGGAGATTTGACTCACGTGAACCATGTTGGTGCGCCCCTTCGTCGGTAAGGGCATTCCGGCGGTGATCACGATCAGTTCGCCTATCTTGGCCAACCCCTCGCTTTTCAACCGCTCATGCACCAACTCGATGCCCCGGTCTGTATCGGTCTGAAAAGGCAAGAAAAATCCTTTTGTTCCCCAGGAGAGCGCCAATTGCCCCAAGATCCTGCGGTCTCCCGTGAAGGCATATAAAGGCACTGTCGGACGGTGTCTGGCAATGGAGCGGGCCGTTGCTCCAGAGGCAGTGAGGCATGCAATGGACGTTGCACCAACCTTGTGCGCGAGAAAAAATGCCGTTCTCGATACCGCCTCGGTCGTTGACGGAGCATCGAGGACTGGCGTTGGATCAAGAGCACCTTCTGTGAACTGCTTCTCTGCTTCCGAGATGATGTTTGACATGACTTCTACGACCCGGACAGGGTGGGCACCGATGGCCGTCTCACCGGACAGCATGACCGCATCGCTTCCGTCCAGAACAGCATTGGCCACATCACTGACCTCGGCCCGCGTAGGGCGCGCGTTGTCAATCATGCTTTCCAGCATCTGGGTTGCCGTGATCACGGGCTTGGCAGATTCCAGACACGCTTGGATGATGCGCTTCTGAGCCATGGGGACTTTAGAGAGGCGCATTTCAATGCCAAGATCACCACGTGCTACCATGACGCCATCTGCCAGATCGACGATTTCTTCCATCGAATCCATGGCCTCCGGCTTTTCAATCTTGGCCACGACCATAATGTTGGCCTTTTCTGCCTTCAAACGATCGACAAGCTGCTGTACATCAGAGGCCCTGCGCACAAAGGAAAGCGCGATGATGTCCACCTTGTTTTCGATGCCGAAAGCCAGATCCCGTAAGTCCTTCTTGGTCAGCGCAGGCGTGGTGGTCTGGATATGAGGCAAGTTGACGCCCTTTCGTGACTTCAGAGCTCCACCCACCCGCACCTCAGTTATGACATCCTTTCCATCAAAGCCTTTCACTTCCAGCTCTAAATGACCATCATCCAGCAAAATCTCACCGCCAACCTCCAGATCTTCGGCCAGCGTCGGATAGTTGACGAAGATGCGGTCCTGGGTACTCTGATCAAGCTTTTCTGGAGTGATGATCAGCTTATTGCCTTCCTGGAGCTGCACTTTTCCGTTCTCAACGTCGCCCACGCGAAGCTTTGGACCTTGCAAGTCCTGCAGGATGGCAATCCGCTTACCCTCCTTCTCCCCTGCCTGGCGAACCCGCTCGATCAGCGTTCGGTGCCAATCATGGGTCCCGTGAGAGAAGTTGAGCCGAGCAACGTCCATACCGGCGCGAATAAGCGCCCGAATGGTGTCTAGATCATCCGAAGCAGGTCCAAGCGTACAGACGATCTTGGTACGTCGATTCATAAATCAGGCGGATTGGCGATGGTAAGCGGTTTCGGGGACTGGCAAAATACCACACGGGTGGTCGGGAAAGGCAATGAACGAGGGTATGATCTCCCTTTCGCCATGCATAATTGATGCGCAGATTTGATATACCGGACACTGCTGGCGTGCGCCTGGCCACCATCAGGCTACCAATGACAACTGTTCGGCGGTCAAACGCATCTCAACGCAATAGTCTCCGTAGTGAGGGGTAATTGCATCGGAAGTCGCTCTTCACTGTCAGTTTTCAGACTTGGGAGGGTCAGAATATGAAAACGATCAAACGCCTTTTGGCGAGAGCGACTGCAGCAGCCTGTCTTACGGCTGTATTTCTTTCATCGTCAGACTTTGCACAGGCTCAACACCTGGACTATGCTGACTCAGCATTCGATAAGGCCGTCGCCGTTCTGACGGCAGACGAAATCGACTGGATGGCTGAGAATGAAGCCACAAGAGACATCGGCATCCTGGTCTCGAATGAGCGGACCCATGCCCAGGTCATGAGTGCCCTCGATTGGCAGAATTATGGCGAACGCCTGCACGATGCGCTGAGCTTGGATCACACCGGAATCCGACATTCCGCCCTGCGGCTCATCATCGCATACTCGGATCAGTTGGAATTGGGCACTGAGACAATCGTCGACCTCATGCACATTTATCGCGAGGACGAATCGGAGCAAGCCCGTCGTATGGCCGTTGTTGCACTCGCCGAATTGGATTCAAAACTGGCCGTTGACTACCTCGAGCGGGCTCATTCCTTCGAAAAGTCAGATGCCGTCAGGAAGACGATTGCCGCCGTCGTGAGCGCTCACCGCGCAACTTAACACCCATGCTCTTGCCCTACGGGCTGGAAAGACATAGTGCGGCCCCGCAAATGCGGGGCCGCACTATGTACATTGGGCCTTTCCGTACCGGTGATCGCTACGTCAAATCCTTCCGCTGAAACGGCTCGGAAAGACCCAAAAAAGCAATAGTCCGCGTGGAGCACTACTTCCACGCGGACTATTTCAGATGTCTCCCAAGTTGGGAAAGCTGTAGCCACACATCAATTCACCAGAGCAGACATCAAGTCGAAGTATCGACTGAAGCTTCCATTACGGAAGCGTTTCGGATGTGTTACACGGGAAACCCGTGAGTTACCTGCTTTATTGTGTGAGCCTGGTGGGTTCTTGCTTATTTAGGCGAATTACTTGAGCGATTTAACATTCCCGCAACACTGCCCTCATTAGGCCTTCACAAAGACCCTGTCTCAAGCTTATCCGGGCGTCTTACGGGGTGTCTCCCTGCTGACGCACGTATTCAAGCGCCTGTCGATAGTCTGGATTCGATGGGTAGCGCTGAACCAGCCTTTCGACCATCGGGCGGGCTTGAGCAATGCGTCCCGTATTGATCAGAATAGACGCCAGGTTGGCTTCTGCCTGTTCCAAATCCGGGCTGAGCGACAGCGCAGAGCGGAAATCGGCCTCCGCCGCATCAATATCTCCGAGAACGAGATGCATGAATCCTCGGTTGTTGAGACCCGTCTCAAATTTCGGGTTCGCCTCTACGAGGCGATCGAACAGGTTGGAGGCCTCTTGCAAACGCCCGGCTTGTGTGAAGGCAACGCCTAATTTGTCCATGAACCGCAAGTGATCCGGTCCGAGCGACACGGCTTGCTCGTACCACCGAATGGCCCTTCCGAAATCACCGATAGCCGCAAACGATTCACCCACCCGGTAATAGGTCCACGCGTCAGCCGGTGCTTCGAAATCCGACTGCTGACTCATTCTCCGCACCGCGGCATGATCGCCAGAAAGATGCCAAAGCCGAATCCAGGACGCCAGCAAGCGCTCGGCCTCTTGACCATCCACCTCGGAAGGTGATGCATCTTGGTTAGCCTGCGCCTGCGCCAGATAAACAGCTGCCGAATCCAACATGCCTGGCCGGTCAGTGAATTGCTCGAAGTATGTCAGAAAACCATCTGCTCTCTGTCTGGAATGCGGATTCGGGTTCATGAATGCCGCCATACGAATGAAGCGAGTCTGGTCCTCCACCTCCTCCGGAGTCAGCCGATCCGGCACGCGAATGAAGTGGTCCGTGATACGGATGTTCGGAATATCGGTGGAGCCGGACTGGGGCATGTGGCAGGAGGCACACGTGGCGGTATTCGTACCCTCGACGACCCTTGGCTCCGTACACATCAGCGCTGATACGGTCTCCTTTTGGCCACTGTGGCAGTTCTGACAGGTGGCGTTTACCTGATGCCGGGTCTCCTCGATCGGTTTGTGCGGATCATGACAGGTCAGGCAGGTCATGGGTTCTGCTGCGCTGTCCTCTTCCCAGGAATCTTTGAAGCAAGCCGACTGCGCAAGCCGATCCGGATGGGAGGCCATGATGAAGTGTGTCAATGAATCCGGTTGCCGGGGCCAGAACACGTTCTGATGGGCAGCCAAAGGCTGACCCGGACGCCAATCAAGGGGCGCATCTCCACCCTCAAATACCGAGGCGCCCTGCATGTGGCAGCGCTGACAAACATCCATCTCCCGTTCGGCGGACAGCTTGGCCGGATTCACGATGGAGTAATCAATCTCCTTCGTGATATCGACGATGATGCCGGCCTGCTTCTCCTCTATATGAATGGATCCGGGGCCGTGACACTTCTCACAATTGATACCCAACGGGACTTCTTCGAAGAGATTCTCAGATCCGGGGACGAAAGTTGGCTGCCCGTTGTGACACGCCATGCATTCATCGGTGATGACTCGTCCGAAACGGTAATTGTTGCCCGTCTTCTGGAATTTCGGAGCGAGCCCCCATTTTGCATCCTGGGCATACCAGGTGACGGGTATCTGATAGAAATAGCCGTTTTCCGCATAGATATGCGAGTTGGTATGGTGCCCCGATCCGACGATGAAGTCAATCTGCTCAATCCGTAGATGGGTCGTGTCGCCAGCTGCAAGACGATACTCCTTGACGAACAAATCTTCGCCACGCGCAAACGGCTGATAAAATATATCGTCGTATTCTGAGTAGAGGGGCGAGATATCATCCCAGTCCGCATTGGACTCGCTACGAGCTGCATGGCGCCAAGAGCGTCCCATCTGTGACCGTATGAAGTCGTCATACTGGGGAGAGTGACAGGACTGGCAGGCTTCCAGACCAACATATTGGGCCTCGTCACTCCACCCCGCGTACTCCGGGCCGTAGCTGGCTGGCTGACCGTAATTGGAGGACGGAGAATCACCGCAG
>JAURNP010000206.1 GCA_030830105.1 Rhodothermales bacterium
CGCCGACCCGTTGATGAAGCGTCCATTTTTCCGTCTGGCATTGGGTCTGGGTGCGGTGCTGCTCGTATTCAATGTCATGGGCACTACGCTCCTGTCGTTTGAACGACCCGGCGAACGGGCCCAAATTGAAACGCAGATCGAACGGGCAAATCCAGGTATCTCGCTCTCCGACCCGCGTGTTGTCCAGTTCGTCGATGAGCAGCTGGCACAGGGAACGGCCGAGCGCATCGAGGTTTTTTCGGCCGACGCATTCCGCTCCCTGTTTGTAGTCATTCTTTTGGGCACGCTGGTCTACCTCCTTGCGAGTCGGCGGCTGCCCTACTGGGTTGTCGGATTCGTCGTGATAGGTGTTCTGGTCGTGGATCTGACCGGAGTTGCACGCCGTCACATCAATGCCGATCGCCTCTCACCTTCTAACAACGCTGCTGCGTCGGTCCAAGAATTCGGATTTGATCGCTTCCTGTTGAATCAGCGTGAAATGGAAGGGGGCGAGGGTGCTTTTCGTGTCCTGTCCTTGGAATTCGGGCAACATCCGGTGGCAAATGCCCGCCCTTCATACTTCCATGAGTCACTGGGGGGATATTCAGGGGCCAAGCTGCGCCTGTTCCAGGATCTGCTCGACCACTTGTTGTTCGCGGGTCCCACGGGTGTTAATACGGCCTTGTTGGATATGATGGATGTCGGCTACTTGATCGCCAGCGGTCCTCTTCCCGGCTTTACACCTGTCTACCAGGATGAGGAAACGGGTCAAGGCGTGTTTCGGAACGAATCGCGCCCGGGACGGGCATGGCTGGTGGACTCCGTTGCAGTTCATCCCGGATACGAGTCGATCTGGGCCTCCATAAACGATATTGCGTTCGAACCGGCCCAGGTTGCGTTGGTGACAGAGGATGCGGATCTGGACGCACTCGCGCTTACAGGGCCTCCCGGAGACGGCGAGGTGAGTATGGTTGCTTACGGTGCCGAGGATATGACCTTCAACGTAGATACCGATCGAGATCGTCTCTTGGTGGTCAGCGAGATCTACTACCCTCCGGGCTGGAAGGCAACAGTCGATGGTGAAGAGGCAAGCATCCATCAGGTCAATCATCTATTGCGCGGAATCGTTATTCCAGCGGGTCAGCATGAGGTGCAGCTGGTGTTCAGTCCTGCCTCGTATCGGAATAGTACCCTCATTACGGCGACCGGAACCGGGATCACCTATGGTCTGCTGCTGATATTCGGATTGCTGGCTCTTCGTCGCCGACGTTCAAACACGGGTTGATCCCGGTCGCTTCCAAAACGGACAGGTCTTGAAACGCGTCCTGTATATCACTTATTACTTTCCACCCTCAGGGGGGTCGGGCGTCCAACGGGGCCTGAAAATGGTGAAGTATCTCCCTGACGCTGGCTGGGAGCCTGTAGTGCTCAGCGTAGATCCCGAAGATGCCTCGTATCCGGACCTGGATCCGGCCATGATGGATGATGTGTCCTCTGGAATCCACGTGGAGCGAACGACCTCCTGGGATCCGTACGCCGCATACGCCCACCTGATGGGTAAGAAGAAGAGCGATGCAGTCGGCGTGGGTTTTTTGGGAGCAGATCACACATCGCCCAAGGAAAAATTCGCCCGCTGGGTCCGTGCCAACCTGTTTCTGCCCGATGCCCGGGTTGGGTGGGTACGTCACGCCGTACGGGCCGGACGCCGCCTGGCCAAATCCCCCGGTTTTGATGCCATTGTCTCAACGGGGCCGCCTCATTCTGCGCACCTTATCGGGCAGCGGCTGGCAACGGCCACGGGAAAGCCATGGATAGCCGATTTGCGCGACGCCTGGCCCGACCCGGCTTATCAACACATGCTGCCGGCCTCGGATTGGGCTCTGGGCCGAGATGAACGGATGCGTCAGCGTGCCCTCGGTACATCCGACGCACGTATTGCCGTAACCAATGATCTGGCCTACCACATGGGCGAGGCCACAGGTCACGTGTTCGAGGTGATCCGGAATGGGTTTGACCCGGCGGATCTGGCTCGTGTCAGGGAGCAGCCCCAGTTGGCCTGGCCGACCATGGAAAAAGCGCGTGACATACTGGATGATTTTCTCATCGTACACACGGGTAACCTGTCACCGGCACGTGACCCCGAGCCACTCTGGAAGGCCTTGGACAAGGTCAAGGGGTCCGGCGCTTGGTCACGATTGCGCCTGGTATTCGTGGGTAATGTGGATCCTGGTATCCGGGAAACGGCTGCGTCGGTTTTGGGTGATCGGGTGACCTACGTGCCGTATGTCCCCCACGATGAAGCGATCGCCTGGATGCTCTCCTCGTCGTTACTGCTCCTGCCCATCAACCGGGTCATGGGTTCAGCCGGCATTGTTACGGGCAAGATTTACGAATACCTGGCTTCCGGTCGCCCCATCCTGGCCCTCGGAGAGCCGCACGGGGAGGCCGATGGGCTGCTCTCGGAAAGTGGTGCCGGATCGTTGTTTGCCTACGAGGATGTAGCCGGGCTCACTTCTGCAATCGAACATCATTACAGGGCCTGGGAAGATGGTGAGTCCACCTCTGGAGTGTCAAACGATCGGTTGAAGGCATATTCCCGAAAATCGCAGGCGGCTTCGTTGGCGGAGCTGTTGGATCGCGTTGTAGCTTCGTAGGCAACCTGAGATTTTACCGAGGCGCTTGGACCAGTCTGGTCTGTGCCTCATCAACTCTACTATCGACGAATGATCGTCCTTACCATCGTTGGCGCCCGTCCCCAGTTCATCAAGGCCGCTGTGGTGTCGCACGCTTTCCAGCGAGCAGGCGTAGAGGAGTCGCTGGTCCATACGGGGCAGCACTATGACGCAGACATGAGCGATGTCTTCTTCGGTGAGCTCGGCATTCCGGCACCTGCCCACAATCTGGAAGTGGGCTCCGGATCTCACGCCCTTCAGACGGGCGCGATGATGACCGGTCTTGAGAAGCTGGTCCACAGTGGAAAAAGCCCCGACTTCGTACTTGTATACGGGGATACCAACAGCACCGTGGCCGCGGCCATGGTGGCCGCGAAGGCATCAATCCCGCTGGTGCACGTAGAAGCCGGATTGCGCTCGTTCAACCGGACCATGCCCGAGGAAATCAACCGTATCGTGACCGACCGGTTGTCTGATTGGCTCTTCTGTCCAACACCTACCGCAGTCGAGCACCTTGCTTCGGAGGGGATGACGAAAGGCGTGGTTATGACGGGCGATGTGATGCTGGACGCAACCCGTTTCTTTGCGGAGCGGACCTCGACCATACGACCGGTATCCGAAGTGTTGAGGACCATTCCGGAAGCCCCCAAGGCCAATGGATACTACCTGGCCACGGTACATCGTGCCGAGAATACCGATGATCCTGCGCGCCTTTCTGCCATTTTCGAAACATTCGGACAACTCGATGCCCCGGTCGTCTTGCCGCTGCATCCCCGGACCCGAAGTCGACTTGAGGGCATGACCCTGTCTTCGAACGTGCTGATCATTCCACCGGTATCCTATCTGTCCATGTTGTCCCTGATATCGGGTGCCAGGAAAGTCCTGACCGACTCAGGTGGTCTCCAGAAGGAGTCGGTTTGGCTGGGCAAGGCATGTATCACCATGCGCGACGAAACCGAATGGGTTGAGACGCTGGAGCGGGGCTGGAACGTGATAACGGGCGCTTCTCCGAAAGCTATCCTGGACGCTGTTGCTGCGAATCCCGAAGGATCGCCTCCTGCTTTCGGAGAAGCGCCCGAGAGTACAGGTCCCCATAGCTCGGCCTCCGAATGTATCGTCAACACGTTGCTGGATGCCTTCCATGGGTGAACGCCGGCACATATGCATGCTGCTGGACCACGCTTTCCCTCCGGACCTTCGGGTAGAGAATGAGGCGCGCACGCTCGCCGATGCCGGTTATCACGTGACTATTGTTGCCATCGATCCGGATGATCGAGGTCACGAGCAACTGAGCGAGCACATCACCGTGTATCGGGCGCGTGTTTCCCGGCAAATCCGTAACAAGGCGCGGGGGCTTGCGGCTTCGTTGCCCTTGTTCGACTGGATCCTCCGGCGAGTATTGTACGATCTCCACAAAACTCGCTCCATCGACGCCTTCCACGCACACGACCTGTATCTCTTTGGCGCTGCGCTTCGCGCGGGACGTCGATTTGATGTACCCGTGGTCGGGGACATGCACGAAAACTGGGTCCATGCGCTGAAGCACTATAAATGGAGCACCACGCCCCCGGGCAAGTGGGTCGTGAATCTGAAGAAGTGGGAGCGCCTGGAAGTTGGATGGGCGCGTGAGGTAGATAGACTGATTGTGGTCATTGACGAAATGGCCGAGCGAATTACTGAGCAGCTCACGTCAGACGGATCCGACATCGCTCATGTTGTCACGGTACCGAACACCATTCAGCGCCACGTTTTTGAGGGGTGGTCAACCTCTAAGCCTGAGGATATGCCTGCAGGACGCCCAGTCCTTTTGTACACCGGTGGGATGGATTTGCATCGTGGTCTCGAGGATCCTGTCCGCGCCATGCCTGCGGTATGTGAGGCGCATCCAGACGCCCAGCTGGTACTGGTCGGGGACGGTGCGGTACGAGCAGAACTGGAGGCACTTTCGGCGTCGTTGGGTCTCAGTTCGTCTGTTCACTTTCTGGGGTGGAAAGAACAGGAGACCGTCCGTGGTTACATGGAAGCGGCTACCATTGGCTTGATTCCGCACCGCAAGACGATGCACACCGATCATACCATCCCGCACAAGCTGTTCCACTACATGCATGCTGGTCTGCCGTGCGTGGTATCAAACTGCAAACCGCTTGAGCGGATCGTGACGGCTGAATCGTGTGGCTTGGTATATCCATCGGGCGATTCCGACGCCCTTGCTTCGATCCTAATCAAGTTGGCCAGCGACCAAGACGAAATGCGTCGCATGGCAAACGTCGGTAGGTCAGCCGTGCAGGAGCGATGGAATTGGGAAGCTACTTCAAAGGCCCTGGTGTCGCTCTACCACGGCCTGTTCGCGTCCTGATTTCTGAGGCGAGGAACCAGGTCTGTCAGAGATTGGCGGCCAGGTGTTCAGCAATACGTTCTGCCGCCTTGCCGTCCCATTTCTCAGGAATACGCCCTTCTTTCCAGGAGCCCGACAAGGCTCGTTCTCCCGCTGCAGCGATGGCTTCGGCGTCCAGGTCCATGAGAATGTTCGTGCCCTCGTCCACTGTGACTGGACGCTCCGTGTTGGGTCGAACCGTAGCGCAGGGCTGCTGCAGCGCCGTGGTTTCTTCCTGGATCCCGCCACTATCGGTAACGATCAGTCCCGCATGCATCATCAGACACATGAACTCGAGATAGCCGATCGGTTCAGTCAGGTGCACCTGTTCCGAAGCCATCAGCTCCCGGCCGGCCGGCAACGATTCTAGGCGCGAGGCCGTGCGCGGATGAATCGGAAACACAACGGGGCCTTGGTCGGCCAGTTTCAGCAAGGCGTCAGCAAATATGGCCAGGCGTTCTGGAACGTCCACCATTGCCGGCCTATGAGCGGTAATCAGGAAGTAGGATCCGGCTTCAAGTCCGCGGCGCACGTGCTCTTGCGTTGCGAGGGCTCGATCCTCGAATCGTCTCAAGGAATCAATCATGACATTACCCGCGAAATGGATCCGGTCAGCCGATTGTCCTTCAGCGAGCAAATGTTTCTCTCCCGATGGCTCGGAAACGTAAAGCCAATCCGAAATAGCATCCGTAGCCATCCGATTGATCTCTTCGGGCATGGATCGATCAAAGGATCGCAGGCCCGCCTCCACATGAACGAGGGGAATGTGCAGTTTTTTGGCAGTGAGCGCAGTGGCCACCGTCGAGTTCACGTCACCAACCACCACAACAACATCCGGACGATCCTTGAGGAAAACCGCCTCAATTTCGGTCATGACGCGCGCCGTCTGGGTGGCATGGGTACCGGACCCGACCCCTAGATACATGTCTGGCTCCGGCATTCCGAGCTGACGAAAAAAGATGTCACTCATCTTCGCATCGTAGTGCTGACCTGTATGGATCAGGACATTTTCGAAGTGGCCGGACTGCCGAAAGGCATGCTCCAGCGCAGCAATCTTGATGAAATTGGGCCGGGCACCGGCGATGAGGGCCGCTTTGATCATGGAATCGGGTGTTGTGAGCGAGATTGCGAAGTATACTCATTACACGCCTGCGCCCTTGGAGAATCTTTGTCAAACCACCTATATTCGGGCAGTCCCCCGACGTGATAAGCACGTCCCAGTGGACGCCTTAACAACCAACTGCGACACCCAATGTCAGACGATTACGGAATTGCACTAGGAATGGTGGAAACCCGCGGCCTCGTGGGCGCCATTGAAGCCGCCGATGCCATGGTCAAGGCTGCACGCGTCCAGCTGATGGGCAAAGAAAAAATTGGCGGCGGCTATGTGACCGTCATGGTCCGCGGAGATGTCGGGGCCGTCAAGGCGGCCACAGACGCGGGTGCGGCGGCTGCCGAGCGCGTCGGCGAGCTTGTTTCCGTGCATGTCATTCCACGTCCTCACAGCGACGTTGAAGGCATCCTGCCTGAGTAAGAGGCAGGGAAGGGGTCCTGGCGGCCCCATGTTTTACCCCCTACAGGATCCGGTTGATGGCAGCATCTGGCCAAAATGCTTTGGGAATGGTGGAGACGCGCGGTCTGATCGCCGCCGTTGAAGCGGCTGATGCCATGGTGAAATCTTCCCATGTCACACTGCTCGGTATGGAAAAGGCGGATGCTGGCCTGATAACTATCCTGATTGAAGGCGAAACAGCGGCCGTTCAATCCGCCGTTGATGCCGGAAGAGCCGCTGCAGAAAAGGTAGGTCAGGTTGTATCCAGCCACGTTATTCCTCGTCCCGCACCCGAGGTGCACGCGATGCAGACGGGCGACGCATCCCCGGCGAAGTCTGCTGCCGCTCCTTCATCTGGAGGTGCGGAGATCGAATCGATGACAGTCCGAGAATTGAGGGCATATGCCCGTGAGCAGGAGAGCCTGCCAATCAAGGGGCGGGAAATCGCTCGCGCCAACCGGCAACAGTTGCTGGATGCGCTGCGTGGGTAGCGGACCCACCGGGACGAATCAGGCCGATCGAATCGGCTGAGCCATCATGAGTCAATCCATCGTCACGCGGATCCAGGGCCTATTCCTTCCGGACGGGGAGCGAACGCCAGAGGACGAATTACGCAGCCCAAAGGGATGGGTCATTTCACTGTGTATCCTCGCGGCATGCGTGCTCTGGTTCGCATTCAGCATGCAGGAGGAGTACGTCCAGATACTGGAATTCCCCACTGAACTGCGGAATCTGCCCGAGGACAAAGCATTAGCCGCTGTTCCGCCTTCCTCTGTACGCATCCAGCTCGAAGGCGAGGGTATCCAGATTCTTCGGCTTTACTACAATACACCGTCCTTGCCCATTGATGTCGCCAATGAATCGGTGGACCTGGGCTTAACCGCTCCCGAAATTGTCAAAAACGTGTCCATCCAGACCGTGACGCCCCGCACGGTGTCCTTGAATGTCGAGGACCGTATCTGGCGCCGGGTACCGATTGAGCCACGCGTCAACATGGAATTCATTGCTGGATACCGCATGATCGGCCGGGTGGAAGCCATTCCGGACTCTGTCACTATTGCCGGCGCTCGCTCCATCGTTGAAGGAATTGCATCCTGGCCGACGGAACGGCGCAATCTCGGGGCGATGCGTGATTCCCTACACGCCCCGGTCGCGCTTTCGGACTCTCTTGCGCCGCTCCTGGAGATGGATATTTCCGAGGTCATTGTCCATGCGGACATTCAGGCTTTCACCGAAGCCCGCCGCATTGTGCCGGTTCAGGCGGTCGGATTGCCTGCCGGCGTAGAAGTCACCTTCGAACCTCCTGTTGTGGAGGTGACCTACCAGGTGCCCTTGTCCCAGTACGATGCGGTGATGGAAGCAGACGCATTCTACGCGTTTGTCCCCTACTCGGACATCGTTCGGGATGTACAGGGCCGTGTATTCCCCATGCTTCATCTACCAGAAGGTATGGAAGTGCGCAGTCCTCGATTTGAGCCGGAAATTCTTCGCTACTATGATATTCGCGAGGATGACTGACCGGCCAAAGGCACCATATTGGGCGCAGTCGCCGGACGGCATCGTGACGATTGATGGCGGCCGATTCCATACGAGCGAACAGGATTTGCGAGCATTCGCCCCGGATGTGGTCGATCGGTACGGCGTAGAGTCGCTCCTGAAGATGGCAAGCACCTGGGCCCACCTTCCTGCGACCAAGGGACTGCTCGTCCTTATCGCGCTTCTTCCTTATGCGGCAATATGGCAAGCCGTAGCCGCTGCCATCCTGGTTTGGTTGTTTGGAAGTGTCGTGTCGCCATCCACCATCTTCCTGGTCTTCATCCGACCGCTGTCATGGGTTTCCCACCCTGTTGTGCAGGGTCTGCTTTATGTCTTGGTGTTGAGCCTGTTGGCCGCCCAGGGCAATCTCGCTGCCGTTGGAGTGGGTCTTGCCGGCTTCATTGTTTTTCGATGGGCACTCTTGGATCGCGTGTTTGGAGGTGTGGTGGCGGCTCTTCGTAAACCTATTTCTCCGCTACCTTCCCAAGACGCGATTCTCAGGAATCTCATCGTGCGGGCGGCACTCAAGCACGGCTATCCCGTTGGTGGGACCGACGTGATGCAGCGTCGCATCCTTGAGATCATGCATTACCGTCGTTCATCCAGAAAGAAAGGATAGGCGGCATCCAGGCTCCTTCACTCCATAGTCCCAAGATTGCGCATTCCGGTGCAGAAGTCCGTGATCGCCTCAAAAAGGCGATGCGACGGCACTTCAGCGACGCCGACGAAACAGAAGATCGGCTGATCCGGATCGAGATTCCGGTAGCCGACATAGATGCATTCCGTTGGCTCTCGGCTCAGAAGAATACGTACCGCATGTATTGGCGTGGGCGCCATGCGGACGATCGCATGGCAATGACTGGAGTAGCCCGTGTCATGGCGGGTGACTCCCGTCCTGATTTCGGCGCACTGGGTGGAGACATTGAAGCCTTTCTGGCTCGACCTGGCGCCCATGTTCGCCTTTTTGGCGGTCTCCGTTTCGATCTTGACCGTCTCCCGGAATCGGATTGGTTCGGCTTTCCGGCTTGGCAGTTCGCATTGCCGCGATTTGAATTGCACCACCTCAGAGGCAATAGCAGTTTTTGTTGTAATGTGGTTTTCCCAGAAGACTTGGCGCTCAAGGACGTCATTCTGGACCAGATTGACGAACTCAATTTCCCCGAGGACGTCGCTTGGGAATCGTTGGCCGTCCCGCACGCCCGTACCGACAATCCCGGATTTGAAGGATGGAATGGACAGGTGAAATGGGCCCTCGATGCCTTTGAGCGCGAGGTAATGGACAAGGTTGTATTGGCTCGTCGCGTCGATTTTGCGTTTGGTCGGGCTCCCGAGGCGGTCGCTCTGATCCGCGTACTGCAGGATGCGACTCCGAGCTGCTTTCATTTCCTGTTTGATGCTGGCGACGGAGTTTTCCTCGGCGCCACACCCGAACGTCTGTTCTTTCGTCGGGGAAGGGAAGTGTTCAGCGAAGCGGTGGCTGGCACGCGTCCACGTGGCACGACATCAGATTCCGATGAGGCCTACCGGACCAGCCTCTTGGCCAGTGAAAAGGACCAACGTGAGCATGCTTTCGTGCGCGACTCCATCCGCGAGACACTTGCAGCATTTTGCAACAATGTGAATGTGGATGAGGTGGCCTCTGAAATGAAGTTGGCCGCAGGGCGCCATCTGGTCTCCCGAGTTTCGGGTACGCTGCAGCCTGGAGTAACCGATTTTGATCTGCTGGAGAGGTTGCATCCCACGCCTGCCGTTGGAGGTGCGCCTACGGAAATTGCCCTGGAAGCCATCGATTCGCTCGAGAATTTCGATCGCGGCTGGTATGCGGGCCCAATTGGATGGGTCGGTCGTGACTCGGCCGAGTTCGCCGTTGCGCTTCGCTGCGGTGTTCTGAAGGACGACGTCCTCTCCCTATTCTCTGGCGCAGGACTCGTCGCAGGTTCGGACCCGGGCGATGAGTGGCTGGAAATCGAACAAGAAATCACTGACTGGACGCGAATCCTCGGCCTTGCCGTCAATGACCGCGCATAACAACCTGCGATGGGCATCCCTGCTCGTCGAGGAGTGCGTTCGGCAGGGTGTCACCGTATTCTATGCCTCGCCCGGTTCTCGGTCGACACCGATCGTCATCGCCGCTGCGCGACACCCGAAGGTACATCTTTCAATGCACGTGGATGAGCGTGCCACCGCGTTCATGGCACTGGGCTACGGGCGGGCCACTGATCGACCGGCCGCTTGGGTTACCACATCCGGGACGGCGCTGGCCCATGGCTTTCCGGCCATTATCGAAGCTTCTCAAGAGACCGTTCCCATGCTACTCCTGACGGCTGACC
>JAURNP010000207.1 GCA_030830105.1 Rhodothermales bacterium
CGCATCGACGACACCAATTTCTGGACCATTTCTGCCGCGTCTGTCGATGGTATCTGGGCGGCTGGCCCGGGTGGTGTCGCACGACTGCAGAACAGGTCGAACGAGTAAGTCACCCTGTCGGATAGGATAGCATGGCATCCATAGCAGCCATTCTGGATCAAACACCGTACGTAGCCCTGCTGCGCGAGGTGGGTCAGATTGCCGCGCAGGAAGGCATCGAAACCTACGCTGTGGGCGGTACGGTCCGAGACGCTCTGCTTGGGCGCGAGACCACGGATATCGATTTCGTGTCCGTCGGAAACGGATCTGGACTCGCTCTGGCTTCGGCCGTACAGAAGAAACTTGGTGGATCGGAAGTCCATCGCTACGAAAACTTCGGCACGGCGGCCATCCGACTACACGCAACAGCGGATCGGGCAGCACTCGTACTTGAATTCGTCGGCGCACGAAAAGAGAGCTATAGTCGAGACTCGCGAAAGCCCGCTGTAGAGTCGGGTTCGATGGAGGATGACCAGCAGCGACGAGACTTCACGATCAATGCCCTTGCGGTCGATGTGCTTCCGGAACGATTCGGAACTCTGGTAGACTCCTTTGGAGGTATTGCCGATCTGAATGCCGGCGTGATCCGCACCCCTCTTGATCCGGAGACCACCTTTGATGACGACCCGTTGCGCATCATCCGCGCAGCCAGGTTCGCCGCTCAGCTCGGATTTGAGATCGATCCGGTGACGCTTGCGGGGATGCGTTTGCGTTCGGACCGAGTAAGCATGCTTTCGGGCGAGCGCGTCAGCGATGAACTCAACAAGATCCTTTGCTGCGCCAAGCCTTCTGTTGGATTCCGTTTGCTCTATGATGCGGGTGTCTTGCATCACATCCTACCCGATTTAGTCGCACTTCAGGGCGTGGAGACCATCGATGGCGTCCGTCACAAAGACAATTTTTTCCATACGCTGAAGGTTGTCGATAACCTCATAGAAATTCTGCCAGAGAGAGACTGCCCTGAAACGCTCTGGCTGCGGTGGGCAGCCCTCCTGCATGACATAGGGAAGACGTCCACAAAGCGATTCTCGGAAGGTCTCGGCTGGAGCTTCCATGGGCACGAGGAACGCGGGGCACGAATGGTCAAAAAGATTTTCCGCAAGCTGCGGCTGCCGGTGGACGAGCGCATGAAGTACGTCCAGCAGATGATTCGACTTCACCACAGGCCCGTGGCGTTGGTAGACGATCATGTGACCGACTCTGCCGTGCGCCGCCTGCTTTTCGATGCAGGCGAGCGAATTGAGGATCTGATGCTGTTGGTCCGCGCCGATATCACGTCCAAAAATCCCCGGCGTGTCCGACGCTACCTGAATGCCTTCGATAGCGTTGAGGAAAAATTTCGGGAGGTCGAAGAAAAAGATGATCTGCGCAATTTCCAGCCACCCGTTGATGGCGGTGAAATCATGCACGTCCTGGGCATCCCTCCGTCACCAGCTATCGGAGTGATCAAGAATGCCATCCGCGAAGCCATTCTGGACGGCAAGATCCCGAACGAGCACGACGCTGCCTACGCTTACATGATCGAGATCAAAGATGAACTGCTGGCCGGTCTGGATGAAGATGATTTCCGGGATCGGCGCTGATCCTGATACAGCGTGCATCCCTGACGCCAAATGACCGTAGACCCATCCTGAGCGTGACCAGAGACGAGATCGCTCTGAACCGATTCTGTTCACCCAATCCGTTTACGTGACCATGGCCGACTTGATTCGCGTCATCCTCTCTATCATCATTCCGCCGCTTGGCGTCTTTTTCAAAGTCGGATTTGGCTCGCATTTCTGGATCAACATCTTGTTGACCCTGGCCGGCTACATCCCGGGACTGGTCCACGCCATCTGGATCTTGGCCAGCTACAAGGACTGATTGGCGCTGCTAGTCTGTTGGAGAGTCGTCCCGACGCATCCGGGACCGTCGGCATCGCTCAGAACAGAATACCACCTCGTCCCACACGTCTGCCCATTTCTTGCGCCAGGCGAATGGTCGTTCGCACACCGGACACACTTTGGAAGGCAGATCCCGTTTCTTCCGCATCTTCGGCATGAGTGCCGACCTGAATAAGTTTTCGTCCGATTACTCGGCGACAGCTTCCTTCGTCGGACGGATATCCCACATCAGCATCTGCTCGATGTCGGCGTAGTCTTCTTCGCCATCTGCGTCCGTGAAGGAATAATCACCAAGCTTCTCACGCTGCATGGGTGAGAGCAGCTTCCAAGCCTGGCCTTCCTGATCCGCGAATTCTGCGGGATAAGGATTCGTCACGCGGTATGATGGGTGGTAGGACTTGTACGTCTTTTCAGCTTCGTACAAAGCCGCCCGACGCGCACCGGCCATCGTGGCACTTTTGCCCGTCACCTTGAAAGGCGTGATCGTGATGCTCGCAACAAAGAAGCCATCCTCCTGCTCCAGATACTCCGGGCGCATGACTTTGTAATCGCCTGGGTGAGGATATGCGCTGCGTTCGTTGAAGTCCATGATAATGCGGGCCATGTGCTGATGAGGGATACCCAGGTCCGAATTCTCCGTTCGTGGAAAACTCGGTTGGGGAGAAGACGCGGTTGTACCTCCGAACCGGTTTCGGGTTCAAGATCCGGATGGAGAAGTTCGTGCAAAAGGCGCTTTTCTAAGGCCACGGGCCAAAAGCCGTTATTGGGCTCTCTTAAATGCCGTTATTGAGGATTCGAAGAAGTCTGCTGTGGAAAAGATCGTGGACAGATTTGGGTTGTCCACAGGACCTCTTTTGCAATAACGGACGTATGCTCCCGGGATGTTTGAATTTCGGGCCTATGATCGCGTCAAAAGGGCCTCCTATCAGCTCCATTGACTGCTCTTGAAGTAATGATGTAAATGTGGACAAAAAATGGTTGCATAACGGCCATTCCACCCATTTATTGGTATCCGCACCAGCCGCCACTTTGCGCTTTTCGGTTCACTCGATAGCCAGTTACAGCTTGACGTGAACCGTTATTTTTTCGGTCCCGCCGGATTGCAAAATGGCGAGAAACTGCCCAGAAAGCGGTCCCACTGTCGTCTGTATAAAGGCCTTGAACCGGCCCATACGACCCATCCGCCCCCACCGGTACGTGCGACGATGCCTGCTCGGCATCACCTCTACCCTTTGACACACCCACGCGGGTGCACCGCCGCGCCGGCTCGTCCGGCAAGCCCTGCACCCGAAAATTGAAGAGTTGCCATGCCTGAAACCAACCGGGAATCCTTGTTCGGAGACGAAACCACGATGGACGTGACACGCGGTCTTACGATTGACCGTGTTTTTTCTGCGGAAGGAGAGGATCCTTTCGATTCTGTGAAATGGGAGACGCGCGATGCGTCCATCAAGAACCACACCGGCGAAGCCATTTTTGAGCAGACCAATGTGGAATTCCCAGAAGGCTGGAGTCAGCTGGCTACCAATGTGGTGACCAGTAAGTACTTCTACGGCGAACTGGCCAATAATGGCATCCACCCCAGCGAAGGCGGCAGGGAGAATAGCCTGCGTCAGCTCATCCATCGTGTCACGCGTACAATTGCCGATTGGGGTACGAAACAGAATTATTTTGCGACCAAACAAGATGGTGAGACCTTCTACCAGGAGCTGACCTGGCTGTGCGTCAATCAGTACGGTGCCTTCAATAGCCCGGTTTGGTTCAACGTGGGTCTGAATCAGCAATACGGGGTCACAGACTCCGGCGGTAAGACCATTTTCGGATGGGATCGCAAGAAAAAGAAGGTCGTCCCGGTCGACCCGTACATCCGCCCGCAGGCTTCCGCTTGCTTCATCATCTCCGTCGAAGACTCGATCGATGATATCTGGCAGCTCATGGGCGAGTCGGCCCGCCTGTTCAAATTCGGATCCGGAGTAGGTGCGGACTGGTCCAAACTGCGCTCCAGCCGTGAGAAGCTCTCTGGTGGCGGCGTACCGTCTGGCCCAGTCTCCTTCATGAAGGTCCAAGACGCCACGGGTGGTACCATCAAGTCAGGTGGTAAGACGCGCCGCGCTGCCATCATGCAGACGCTCAAGAGCTGGCACCCGGACATCAAGGAGTTTGTCGAGGCCAAGCAGGAAGAAGAGAAGAAAGCTTGGGCCCTCATCGAAGAAGGGTACGATGGGAGCTTCAACGGCCCAGCTTACGGCTCAGTAGCCTTTCAGAATGTCAACCAATCCGTTCGCGTCGACGACGCCCTCATGGCAGCCGCCGACGATAACGCGGCTTATGGCCTGCGCGCTGTCAAGTCGGGTGACGTGATAGAAGAAGTGGATGCCGCAGGCATCCTGGAGAAAATTGCTGAAGGAACCCACGTTTGTGGCGATCCGGGTGTCCAGTACGAGGACACTATCCAGCGCTGGCATACGTGCAAAAACTCGGATGCCATCAACTCGAGCAATCCTTGCTCCGAGTACATGTTCTTGGATGATTCGGCCTGTAACCTGGCTTCGCTGAACCTGCGTAAGTATCAGAATGCAGATGGCACGTTTGATGTGGCTCGCTTTCGCGCTGCAGCCCGCATCTACATCACGGCCATGGAAATCCTGGTTGATAACGCAGGCTATCCGTCTGCACCGGTTGCCGAAAACTCCCATCTCTACCGTCCGCTCGGTCTCGGCTTTGCCAACCTCGGTGCGCTCCTGATGTCGATGGGCCTGCCATACGACAGCGACGAAGGACGCGCCGTGGCTGGTGCCGTCATGGCCATCGAGCACTGCGAAGCGTACGCACGCTCGGCTGAGATCGCCGGAAACCCGAAAATCGGCACGTTCGACGGCTTCGAAGCCAACCGCGAGCCCTTCCTCGAAGTCATGCGCATGCATCGCGACGCCGTGGATACAATCCACACGTCGTGCCCCGAGTATTTGCTGGAAGCGGCCCGCGAATCGGCAGATAAAATGGTGGCCCTCGGCGAAGTTCACGGCTATCGCAATGCGCAGTCGACGGTACTGGCACCAACTGGCACCATCGGTTTCATGATGGATTGCGACACGACAGGTGTTGAGCCAGACATTGCCCTTGTCAAGTACAAGCTGCTGGCGGGCAAAGGAGATGGTATGCTCAAAATCGTCAACCGTACGGTCCCCGAAGCGCTCGAGCGCCTGGGCTACAAGAAGAAAGCCGTAAAAGCGATCATCAAGCACATCGACGAGGAAGACACGATCGAGGGCGCACCTGGTCTCAAGGATGAGCACCTGCCGGTGTTTGACTGCGCTTTCAAGCCATTCAACGGCGAGCGTTCGATTCACCACATGGGTCACATCAAGATGATGGCAGCCACGCAGCCATTCATCTCGGGCGCCATTTCCAAGACGGTCAACATGCCGGAGAGCACGACGGTCGAGGAAATTTCCGATGCCTACATGCAAGGCTGGAAGCTCGGCCTCAAGGCAGTCGCCATCTATCGCGAAAACTCCAAGCGTAGTCAGCCACTGGCCACGTCCAAAGGCGGTAACACGAAAGGAGCTTCTACGGAAGTTGCCTCCGGTGACGGACAGGCAACGACCGTCGAGCCCGAAATCAAAGTCGTTGAGCGCGTCGTGCACAAGTCGGTTCGTCACCGTCTCCCGGACGAGCGCCCGTCGCTGACGCACAAATTCTCGATTGCCGGACACGAAGGTTACCTGCACATTGGCATGTATCCAGATACAAAGATGCCGGGCGAGATCTTCATCACGATGGCCAAGGAAGGGTCGACCATTTCCGGCCTGATGGATGCCTTCGCCACATCAATCTCGATCGCACTTCAGTACAACGTGCCGCTCGAAGACCTGTGCAACAAGTTCAGCCACATGCGCTTCGAGCCGAACGGGTTCACCAACAACCGGCAGATTCCGATCGCCAAGTCCATCATGGACTACATCTTCCGCTACCTCTCCATGCGCTTCCTCTCCCAGCCCGAGGCTGAAGTGAAAGCAAAGGAGACGGCCTTGGACGAACCGGCATCGGATCTCGAGCAGATCGACATGTTCACAGCTGAGCCGACCGAATCCTCGGTCGACCCACTCGTGGGTGACACGGTTGAGGACTTCCTTGGACGCTCCAGCGCTGAAGCTTCAGCTGTGGCCACGGCCACGGCGACAGCTACGGAAACCGAAACCACCTTTGCCAACCAGGAGGATGCACCTCCTTGTTCAAATTGCGGCAGCATCACGGTGCGCAGCGGAGCATGTTACTCATGCCCGAACTGCGGTAACACCAGCGGATGTGGATGACCGCACTGACATCCCGCCCTGCGCACGGGAGCGTAGGTCGGGATAATTCACCCCAGGGTGTGGGCATCAGTACCACGCCCGGTTAACGGGGAGCGCCCGGCGGTTGGTGGGACCGCCGGGCGCCTTTTTTTTGTAGGAGCCATCAGCTCTCATGCCTGTGACGTCACGAAGGCGACGGCTAATGACCCCCAAAAAAAAGCCGTCGCTCGCGGGGGCAGGTACAAGTTCACTCCGGAGAACTCGATCCAGCCACCCGCAAACGCCGGCACTCTTAGAAACGTAATCCCCAGGGTATTTCACGACATCGACTCCGATTCGTAACCTGATCCTCGGCTGAACAACACATGAGAGCTTCAAATCTCCAGGTACTCTATGGCTCGCTTCGAAAACAAAATTGTCCTTATTACCGGCGCCAGCTCCGGCATAGGTGAAGCGGCCGCGTATGCGTTTGGTCGCGAAGGCGCCAAGGTATTTCTCGTGGCGCGGCGTGCAGATCGTGGTGAAGCTGTCGCCCAGCGGATCCGCGAAGAAGGCGGAACGGCTCTCTTTTACCAGGCCGACATGGCCGACCGTGCGCAGATCGGTGCTATGGTGGCCGCCTGCGTAGAGAAATTCGGTGGTCTCGATGTCGCCTTCAACAACGCGGGTATAGATGGAGCCTTCAACGTCAACATCCCCGATCACCCGGAGGATGTCTGGGACGATGTTTTGACCATCAACCTGACCGGTGTGTGGTACTGCATGCGCCACCAGATTCCGGCAATGCTGGAGAGAGGTGGAGGATCCATTGTCAACATGGCATCGATGGCCGGTGTGAAAGGATTCCCGGGCAGCTCAAGCTATGCGGCCAGCAAGTTCGGTGTGGTTGGCATCACCAAGGCCGCCGCACTCGAATATGCCGATCAGGGCATCCGAGTAAACGCAGTCTGTCCGGCCGTCATTCGCTCCGAGATGGCTGATCGCGTCTTCGGCACAGACGAGGCAGACAACGAAGCACAGGCAGCTTCTTGGCACCCAATTGGTCGCATCGGAGAGCCCGAGGAAGTAGCCAACGTTGTTTTGTGGCTCGCCTCAGATGAAGCCTCCTTTGTCACGGCGGAAACCATCCAGATTGACGGTGGCCTCGGAGCCTAGTCGTGAACGCTGGCGCCTGAATGGCACATGAGCGTCATTAAAGACGCGAGAAAAAAGTCTGTGATGGCCCTCGCACGGCGTAATTACGGGCAGCGTATGCCTGAATAATTGACACCAATTCGGTTTAAACATAACAAAATGCCCCCTCGACTCGTTAGGGGGAGTGAACAGCCAGAAACATCATAGCCGCCCTCGGTTGTAAACCCCATGGGAAGGTTTTTCAAAGAGTACGGACTGATCGCAGTCCTTACAGCGGTTGCACTCAGCGGATATTTCCTGATCGGTGACCGACCTGGAGACATCATGGAGTACACCCTGGATATGATGGGCACACGCCTCATCGAATTGGCTCAGGGCGACGATGAGAAGCAGGAAATTGCCCGTCAGTTTGCTGCATTTTCCGAGCGAGTGGAACGTGATGAAGTTGCGCCTGAAGTGATCGAGTCGGTAGCAGCGAACGTATTGAATCTGCGTGCTCGAGGAGCAGTGATCACGCCGGAAGAAGCAGAGCTGATGCTTTATCCCGAGGCTGTGTCGACATTACCGATTCCTGCTGATTCTTCGGCAACAGTCCCGGCGCTACCGGCATACTCCATCGCCTCGGCGGGATCCGCTGTTCACGTTGACATGAAGGAGCTGGGAGACCGCATCACCTACATGTTCGAAATCGCGGATGCTGTGGGACAACACGACGACTCTGGCCGTACGCATGTTCGTTTTGCTCGAGATACAGACGGGATACACGTAATCATGGATCCGCGTGTGGAATCGTTCTTCGAGACATCGTCCGCGGGTGACCTCTACTCAGAAATGAGCGAAAAGGAATGGGTACGGTGGGAAGTGGATTTAGCGGAACAGCAGGAGCGGGACGCAAAGCGCCTGGAGCGCCAAGCCGAACGTATTACAGTACTTGAAAACTCCCAAGAAGCTGTCCTTGAAGTATCCCAGGTCCAACGACTGAAAGCCCTGAAGCGTGTTCAAAAACTGGCCATGATGGGGGCCATGACCGACTTGGACACGTTGGTGCTTTATCAGGAAATGGAGTCGCTCCTTGAGGGCCTTACGTTCGAGCTCCAGACGAGGATGGACACGGAAGAGACCGATGTTGCCGCACAGCCTGGATCCGTCAGCATCGTCATCCAGTCCGACTCGACAACCAACCGGTAGTAGTCCTCCCACCAGCATGGGACACCCCCTCCGAGAGGCGGTCAGGAACGCACGCGGGGATTGCACCGTTCATGGGCCGCTAATCCCACTCCAGTCCCCACCCCTCTCTCCCGATACCCCATGAAAGTTGCCAAGCGATTCCGCTGGGAAGGTGCCCATCGACTTCCCTGGCACGAAGGACGTTGCCGTGACCTGCACGGCCACTCCTACGAAATGTTTGTTGAAGTGGAAGGAGAGCCGGACGCGCAGGGCATGCTCATCGACTTCAAGCATCTGAAACGGGCGCTCGCGCCAGTGGTCGACGAGTGGGATCATGCAACGGTTGTCGCCGAAAATGACACCAAGCTCCTGAACATCATGAAGGAGAGCGGCTGGCGTCATGTGGTCATTCCCTACGATACGACGGCCGAAAACATCTGCGTCTTCTTTGCCGATCACCTCGTCAATGAGCATCGCGATCTACTCGAGGCACGCAAGATCCACACAGTCCGCGTCCGCATTGCGGAAACGGAGACGTGCTACGCAGAAGTCGCGCGTTCGCTGAGCGACTGATCCCTGAAGATATCCCTAACCAAGCAGCTAATTGGTGTAAGCGTGGTCACACCCTGTTGGGCGTTTGCATCACGGGAAAATACCCATCTCAGCGTAGGTGACAGCTACCTTGTTGATGGCGTTGATGAACGCGGCAGTTCGCATATCCGTCCCTTTGGAAAGCGCGATTTCCCGGGTCTCCTGATAGGCCGTTGACATCGTTTCTTCCAGACCTGAATTGACCAGGTCCACCTCGTCAGCTCCGGCGGTCAATCGCATCATCTCCGCTGGCGTGATTTCTACCTTCATGGCACCGGCAAGAGCTTTGACAATGCGTTCGTTGGATGACTGCTCAAATCGCTTGCTCATCCGTCCAAAGCGGACGTGCGACAGGTTCTTGAGCCACTCGAAGTAGGATACCGTCACGCCTCCCGCATTCAGGAATACATCAGGCAAGAGGAGCACGCCCTTTTCGAGAAGCATGGCGTCTGCATCTGCCGTAACGGGGCCATTGGCTGCTTCTGCAACGATTTTAGCCTGGATACGCGGTGCGTTTTCTTTGGTAATCACCCCTTCCAGCGCAGCCGGGATCAGGATATCACACGGCAGCTCCAATGCTCTCGCTGTTTCAGGGATATCGGTGGCACCCGGGAAACCGAGAATGGAGCCGGATTCCTTGCGATGCGCCATTACGGATTCCAGGTCGAGACCATCAGGATTGTGGATGGCTCCCTCGTATTCGGCGAGGCCGACGAGGACGGCGCCACCCTCCTGCATGTACTTGGCGGCATGATAGCCCACGTTTCCCAGGCCCTGTACTACTACCGTCTTACCTTCGAGACCGGGCTTCAGCCCTCTATTGGCCATATCGGTTTCAAATGAGACACTTTCCCGGATACCATAGAAAACACCGCGACCGGTGGCTTCTGTTCGTCCCCGAACACCGCCCTGTGCGATGGGCTTGCCCGTGACACAAGCTTGTGCGGTAAGTGGATCGTCAGAAAGTGTTCGATAGGTGTCAACAATCCAAGCCATTTCCCGTGCGCCAGAGCCATAATCAGGCGCCGGTACGTCCGTGCCAGGACCGATGAAGTTTTTTGCGAAGAGCTCATAGGTATAGCGTCGCGTGATCCTCTCGAGTTCAGCGTCCGAGAAATTGTTGCGATCGATCTGGATACCGCCCTTGCCGCCACCAAAAGGGACGTTTACGATCGCACACTTGTAGGTCATGAGCGTGGCCAGCGCCGCAACCTCATCCTCGTTCACGGCCATACTGAATCGGATCCCGCCTTTTGTCGGCAGTTTGTGATGACTGTGCTCGGCGCGCCAAGCCTTGATGACTTCGATGGATCCGTCGTCCTTTACGAGGGGAAATTCCATCTTGTATACAGAGTTGCAAATGGAAATCTGCTTGAGAAGCCCTGGCGTGTGATCCGTCAATGCGGCCGCCTTGGCGTACATGCGATCAACCTGCTGCAGAAAGCTGGGATGGGAAGCCATAAGGGACTATTTCGGGGATTGAGGGGATAGGAAACGGACAGAGAGAATCAACGTGCTTACCTTGTAAGATGCAACGCGACCAATCCGAAAATATCGCTGATCCCTCTACGCCGCAGACCTGCTACCTCATCGGTCATCCCATTGGGCATTCGCTCTCTCCCCTGATCCATTCGGTAGCCTACGAAGCAACCGGATTGGACTGGCATTACGCCGTGATGGATGTCCTCGAAAGAGATCTTGACGCTGTCTTGGCCGGAATTGACGGCGTGAATGTTGTGGGAGTCAACGTGACGATTCCGCATAAACAGGCCATATTCCGACGCGTGGATTCGCTGACAGAAACGGCCCGGGCAGTGGGTGCGGTGAATACAGTATATCGGCGTGACGGCAAGCTGGTGGGAGACAATACAGACGTAGCCGGTTTCATCGCTCCGCTGCGGGAATTGACCGGTTACAACTGGTCATCCAAGTCAGCGCTGATCCTGGGAGCGGGAGGTGCGGCGCGCGCCGTGGCCCATGCCCTGACTCAGAAAATGGGACTGGCAGAAGTGGCCGTATCGGCGCGACGTGAGGCCACGGCGCGCGACATCCCTAACGTGACCGTCACCGCATGGAACCAGCGAGAGGTCGCTGCTGCAGAGGCAGATTTGATCGTGAATACCACCCCGGTCGGTATGAATCCGAATGCAGACGCCTCTCCACTGCCAGACACCACGCCCTTCTCACCTCATCAGATTGTCTACGACCTGATCTATGCGCCTCCCAGAACGCAGCTGCTTGATCGAGCTCGGTCGGCGGGCGCCCAAACGATTGGCGGCCTACCCATGTTAATCGGTCAGGCTGCCGCCGCATTTCACATCTGGACTGGACGCGAAATGCCAATAGAATCGGTCATGAATGCCCTCCGAGACCATCGGGCCTGAATCAGGAATTCGTAACTTTGAGTCCCATCAACAACGTCTGACCATGTTGCCTTCCTCAGTCACAAATCAGCTGACGGACGAAGCACTCTCCGAAGCTCCGCTCGCCCGCTCGAAAACTATCCCGTCCGCATGGTACGTGGACCCGGCGTTTCACGGATTCGACCGGGACGCAGTAATTGCTCGAACCTGGCAGTATGTGGGCCCGGCCGAACGGGTACGCAACCATGGGGACTTCATGAGCGATCTGATCGCGGGCAACCCCATCGTGATTGTCCGCAACAAGGACGGAGATCTCGCCGGGTGGTTTAATGTTTGCAAGCACCGCGGTGGCCCGTTGGCCATGGAAGAATGTGGTCACGCCAAGGTCCTGCAGTGCAAGTACCATGGCTGGACCTATCTGTTGGATGGATCCCTGCGGGGCGTGCCCCGATTTGACCGCACCGAACTATTCGACAAGAAGGATTTCGGACTGGACCCGGTAGCCGTACGTGAATGGCAAGGGATGATCTTCTGCTGTATCGAGCCCGATCATGCCCCGCCGTTCGAGGAGGTGATCGCTGGAATCGTGGAACGCATCGCACCCCTCGAGCTGGGAGACCTCGGCTTCCATCAACGCGATCGCTACAATGTGAAGGCCAACTGGAAAGTCTACGTAGACAACTACCTCGAGGGCTACCACATCCCGCTCGTCCATCCCGATTTGTGCGACGTGCTGGACTTCCGCTCCTACCAGACGGACACCATGGAGCACTACTCCGTGCAGCACAGCCCTCTCAAGGATGAGGACAACATCTACGGCTCAGCAGACGAGCAAGCGTTCTACTATTTCATTTATCCGAACATCATGCTGAACATCCTTCCGGGGCGCCTTCAGGTGAACCGCGTGGATGCGCAGGCCTGGAATGCATGCCAGACCGTTTTCGACTATTACTATACGCCCGCAACGCTCGAAGCCAATCCTGAACGTGTCCAGGCCGACCGCACTTTCAGTGACCAGGTTCAGGCCGAGGACATTGGTATTTGCGAGCGCGTACAGGCAGGCCTCGAATCTCGTGCCTATGATCAGGGCCGTTTTTCCTACGATCTGGAGGGAGGCGTCCACCATTTTCAGCAGCGTCTTAAACGCTCTTACCGGAACGCACGGGACGCTGGTTCGTGAACGCACGCATGAACATTGCCCTCGCACAATTCAATCCGATCGTCGGCGACCTGACCGGCAACGCTCACCGTACGGTCAGATGGATCGAACGGGCCCGCGAAAAGGGTGCTGATCTCGTTGTGTTTCCGGAGCTGAGTGTGGTCGGCTACTCCCCGCACGACCTTCTGGACAATGTCCATTTCATGGACGCTGTGGAAGTAGCCATCCGCTACATTCACGCGCACGTGCCTCCCGACATGGGCGTGCTGGTCGGCGCGCCGATCCGCAATCCGAACCCAGTCGGAAAGAAGCTCCTCAACGCGGCGCTCCTGTTGGAGAGAGACGTGCCTGCCCGCACAACGGCCAAGATGCTTCTGCCCACGTACGACGTCTACGATGAGTACCGCTATTTCGAGCCGGCAGAGCGCCAGGAGGTGATGGAATTCCGCGGCATGCGTCTCGGAGTCCATATCTGTGAGGACATGTGGAATCTGGAGGAGTATGCGACCTACCACATGTATGAACGAGATCCTGTAGCCGAACTGGTGGCACAGGGTGTCGATGTATTGATAAACCTGTCTGCCTCCCCGTGGGCGCATGACCGCCACGTAGTCCGCACTGGCATTATCGAGTCGCTCTGCCATCGGCACAACGTTCCCTTCGTGATGGTGAATCAGGTCGGTGCCAATACGGAGCTGATATTTGATGGAGACTCCAGCGTGTTTGGAGCAGATGGGCAGCTGCTCGCTTGTGCTCCCTCTTTTGAAGAGTCCCTGTTGTTGTGGAATACCGATCACACCGTGGCCTGTGAACGGCCGCCACGCGAACGTATCGAGGATCTTCACGATGCACTCGTGCTGGGTATCCGGGAATATGTGGACAAAACCGGCGCCTTCGATGAGGTCCTCATTGGACTGTCTGGCGGAATAGACTCGGCCGTGACGGCCGCGTTGGCAGTCGAAGCGCTCGGACCCGAACGTGTCACCGGGATCACGATGCCGTCGGTCCACTCATCCGAGGGCAGCATCAATGACTCGGAGTCACTCGCCCAAAATCTGGGTATCGCCTTCCATGAGTTGGCCATCGAGGATATTGTCGATTCGTTCGAAAAAACGCTGACCCCTTTGTTTGAAGGCACGCCCTTTGGCATCGCCGAAGAGAACATTCAAGCCCGCTCGCGCGGGGTTCTCCTTATGGCAGTCGCCAACAAGTATTCCCGTATGGTCTTGACCACGGGCAACAAGAGCGAGCTCGCCATGGGCTACGCAACGCTCTACGGTGACATGTCAGGCGGCCTGGCCGTCCTCGCCGATGTGTTCAAGATGGACGTCTACGCCCTTGCCCGCTTCATCAATGACCGGGCAGGCACCGTCCGCATTCCGGTTTCCAGTATTGAAAAGCCCCCGTCGGCCGAGCTTCGACCTGACCAGAAGGATGAGGACTCACTTCCTCCCTACCCGCTCCTGGACGATATCTTGCAGCGCTACATCGAAGAGCGCCAGGACGAGGAGGTCATTGCGCAGGCCACCGGCCAATCGGTCTCCTTCGTTCGTGGTATTCTGGACGCCGTCGACCGGAATGAATACAAGCGTAAGCAGGCGCCCCCCGGGCTGCGGGTGAGCGTCAAAGGATTCGGTAGCGGCCGGCGTATGCCTATCGTAGCCCGGGTCAATCGCAAGGATATCGAACGGATGATGCACGAGCTGCAGGAGGATTCCACCGCATGATTGACTACGTATCAGGCAGTCTGGCAACCAAAAAACCGACCGAAGCCGTGATTGACGTCGGGGGCATCGGGTATCGGGTCCTGATTCCGACATCGACCTACGAGCGCCTTCCCGAGCCAGGTGAGGAGACCGTCCTGCTCACGCACCATCATGTGCGCGAAGACGCTATCACGCTGTTCGGCTTCGTTTCAGCCGAGGAACGTCGAGTGTTTGAATTGATGCTGGGTGTCTCGGGGATCGGACCAAAGCTGGCACTAGCTGCACTCTCTGCACTGCGGCCCTCCGAGATCAAGCAGCGCATTGTGGACCGGGATGTCGCTATGCTGACCCGCATTCCGGGCGTCGGCAAGAAAACGGCGGAGCGACTGTTTATTGAGCTCAGAGACCACTTCGAAAAAGACGGGCTGGAAGAAAGCCATTCACATGGCAGCGGCGAGACGGCCGCGGGTGGAAATTTCCGAGCCGATGCCATGGCCGCGCTCGAGTCGTTGGGCCTGTCCCGATCCGCCGCCGAAAAGGCCGTGATCGGTGTGCTCCGTAAGGATCCTTCGATTCGAAACGCCGAGGAGATCATTCGGCTGGCGCTTCGCTCTTAGGAATCCGCCCGCTCGATGTGCAATGTCTGTGTGGGGAACGCGAAATCGATGCCCTGATCCGTGAATGAGCGGTGTATGGCCAGGTTGATGGCCTCCTGAGTGTCCATGAATGTCGCGTAGTCAGGCACAAGCATGTAGTAGACGATTTCAAAGTCGATCGAGAAGTCTCCGAACCCTTTCAGATGGGCCCGATCAAAACGCACATTTTCTTGCATCTCTACGGCCGACTTCAGGATTTCTGGAATGGACTGCAGCACCGCGTGCTTCGTGTCGTAGGTGACGCCAATTGAAAACAAGGCCCTGCGCTCATTCATGCGCTTAAAATTGCGCACGCGGCTACCCAGCAAATCACTGTTGGAAAAAATGATCTGCTCACCGCTCAAGCTGCGAATACGTGTGGTCTTGATCCCAATGTGTTCGACCGTACCCGAGTGCTCGCCGATGACGAGAAAATCTCCTAAGACGAAGGGGCGGTCGGCGATGATGGAGACGTAAGCCAGCAAGTCGGCTAGTACGTTCTGAACGGCCAGAGCAATTGCGATCCCTCCTATACCGAGACCCGCAACCAATGCCGTGACATCTACTCCGAAATTGTCGAGAAGGGCCAGGAAAACGATGGTCCACAGTACGAGGCGACCCACCATTGCAACGGCTCGTGCCGCCGTTATCTGACCCTCATCGCCATCACGTGCTTCCACATACCAGCCGGTGGCAGCTCGGATCAGGTCATTGCCCCACAGACCTATCTGGATCAGGAAGCCTACAAAGACGACCCGCAACAGCCATGGAATGACCGGAGCATCGGAGGCAACGAATTCAACGGCCAGATAGAATGCGACCACCAGCAGAAACCATGTTCGCATCCCGTGCAACAACTCTGCAATCACATCATCGACGCGGTTGGACGTGCGCTTGGCCAACGCTGTAAAGCGCCCGAAAAAGAGGCGTCGCACGAGCATGAGCGCAAGGGTCAAACCAAGTGTGATGCCTACAAGCTCGACCCAATCTACAAGGGCCAATCCAAGAACTGTCCGATCCATGAATGCGAGAGCTATGTCAGTACTTTCCGGCATGGTAGTGTCGTCAGTGGATGGGAATGATTATAACACAATCACAAAAATACGTCGCAGTGCGGCCCGATTACCTCGTGGAGCGAATCTACCGCCATTATTCGCCAGATTAGACTTTTCGTCGAGCCAACAGACCCCGAGAAGCCAGTAGCTCGGCGTTGAGGATCGCCCCTCCCGCAGCGCCTCGGATCGTGTTATGGCTCAAGACCACAAATCTGGCATCGAAAACCGGACATGAACGAACGCGACCAACCGAAACGGTCATGCCCGCGCCGCGATGTACATCGCGGCGCGGCTGCGGCGCGGCGTCGGCGTCATCTACCATGAGACACGTTTCTGGAGCCGACGGCAAACCAGCAACTTCATCGGGCGTCGTGAAGCTTCGCAGGGCTTGCTCCACTTGGTCAGCCGTCGGAGAGCCTGCCAGTTTGACCGAGACACATTCCATGTGGCCTTCGATAACAGGCACGCGGTTGCACTGGGCGGATACAGGAAAAGAGAGGGGCGTGACCGACGAACTGGCACCTTCCCCTTGGCGCGGTGCGAGGATGCGTAGCGGCTCGGTCTCCAGCTTGTCTTCTTCACCGCCGATGTATGGCACCACGTTGGCTACGGCATCCAAGGACGCCACGCCGGGGTAGCCAGCTCCGGACAGGGCCTGCATGGTCGTGACATGGACCGCCTCGATCCCGAACACATCTTGCAACGGCTTGAGAGCTATGGTCATTCCAACTGTGGCACAATTCGGATTCGTGACGATGAACCCCGTTTCCGAATACGTCTGGCGCTGAACCAGGTCAACATGCTCCGGATTGATCTCCG
Source organism: Rhodothermales bacterium (assembly GCA_030830105.1). Classification (GTDB taxonomy): domain Bacteria; phylum Bacteroidota; class Rhodothermia; order Rhodothermales; family UBA10348; genus JAAZVD01. The sequence continues at coordinate 16,847 of JAURNP010000207.1, forward strand.
GGATGAGCAGCGGGACATCATCATCCATGCGATGATTCTTCGCATTGGAAATGACGGGATAGCCCGCAGCGGCAAACGCCTTTTCAACCGTCCCTGCTACGGAGCTGTCAAGCCCTGAGAAAACCAGATCACAATCCAACCTAGGCTCGCAGAGCTGTACTTCCAGGCCTGCCACACTTTCCGGCATACGAGTCGGCTCGATCCAGTGGGCTGCATCCCGATAGGATTTGCCAGCTGAACGCTCTGAAGCGGCAACTGCTGTGATGGTAAACCACGGATGATTCTCCAGCAGTCGCACGAATTTCTGTCCTACGGCGCCCGTTGCGCCAAGAATACCAACGTTGAGTTTCATGAGAGTCGAGTTCAATTCAATGCAGGAGTGCCTCGAAACAACGAGTAATACCCAAGGCACACAAGGGCCAATAACTACATCGCCGCGTTGGATCGATCCATCAATTCGCGCGCATCCTTCTCAACCCGCTTGGGAAGATGAGCCGGAAGAATGAGCGTCCCATCACCCTGAGGCTGTCGGGTAGACCGTACATGCACCGGAATGCACGCATGTAGCACAGGCTCGAAAGCATGCGCATGCATACCAAGCTGATTGGCCTCGTTCCATGTCGTTGCATCTTCCAGAAGCAGGTACAGGAATCTTCCGGCCTGCTCGTTCTTGCGCGGATCGGCCGTGTAGAGCCCGTCCACATCGGTCCACCGATCGAATTTGGATGCGCCAACTGCCTCGGCAATGAGGGAAGCCGAATAATCACTTCCCCCGCGACCCAATGTCACGACGCGACCGTCGTCATCAGCACCCAGGAATCCGGTGATCACGGGGAGTTTGTCAGCTGGGAGATGGTGGAACCACCGCTCGGCCTGAGCACGTGTCTGATTGCGGTCTACTACCCAGGATCCAGATGCGCTTTTAACGACATGGATCAACTTACGTGCGTCTACCCACTCTGCATTGAGGCCGTGCTGCTGCAAGAGCAATGCAACGAGCGGAGCCGACATCCACTCGCCGCTGGCCCAGATGGCATGCGAACGTAGCGCACTGGGCCCGCGACGAACGACGTCGCGCAGGTTTTCAATTCGGTCCGAAAGTCTGTTCAAGTACTCCGCGTGCCGATCGTGATCCAGGACTTCTCCTGACAATGCGAGGTGGCGACGGGCGAGCTTCCGCATGAGCACCTGTTGCCGCTTCGGCTCGGACTCCTTTTCCAGGGCGTGTAGTAAGTCGGTTACACCCGACAGAGCTGAAACCACCAGTAATGGACGCGCCATCTTGGACTCCGCCGCCACGATACCCACCAGGCGTCCGAGCGCTTCTGCCGATCCGACAGAGGTCCCCCCGAATTTGAGCACCTTGACGAGGTGGTGCCCTCCCGCTTCCTGTATGGGGTCAGTGGACATAACTGGCAGCGTTGATATCGATGGAACACCCGGTGGCGTGATCGGACAGGCCGCTGGCAAGCAGAACGATAGTCGGCGCCACGTCAGAGGGTTCTGTGAGTCGATCCAAAGCAATTCCGCCCAGAACGAAGTCCTCTCCGTAGGCATCAATGGCATCCTGTGCCATCGCCGTGCGGACGAATCCAGGGGCGATAGTGAACGCTTTGATGTTTTGTTTACCGTAGGCTCGTGCCACCGAACGGGCCAGGGAGACCATGGCTCCCTTCGAGGCCGCATAGGCCAGATAGTCTTCAGAGTCACCACGGAAGGCTGCGCGGGAGGCCATGTAGATGATGCGTCCGCCACCGTTTTCGATAAAGTGCGGAATGGCTGCGCGCGTCAGGATGCCTGACGCGCGCGTATTCACGTCCATGGTCTTATCCCATTGCTCCACCCACTCGTCCAAGTCGCGCTCAACGGGAGAGTGAAGGGCAATTCCAGCGTTGTTGATCACGCAATCCACGCGCCCGTAGGCACCGACCACATCCCGGAAAAGGCGGTCAGCCTCCGAGGCGTCCGAGAGATCGGCCCGGAAAGCCTCGCTCTTGCCACCAATCTCCTTGCACAAGGCCACGGCCTCGTCGGAGGACGATGAGTAATGCACGGCGACGGTAGCTCCGGATGCAGCCAGCTGTTTGGCGATTTCCCGTCCAATGCCGCGGCTGGCGCCGGTTACCAGAATGATCTGTCCTGTCAGGTCGATATGCATGTCTTCAACGCGTGATGTCGTGGATTGGCTGGGGCGTCGAGGCGCTCAGACCAGTCACGGATAAGGACGTCGAGCCGGTCTGCATCCAGCAAGAATCCATCGTGTCCGTGTGGCGAAGGCAGCGTAGCTACTTCCGCGTTAGTCAGGTGAGCAGCCAGCGCCTCGATATCAGCCAAGGGGAAAAGGATATCAGAGGGTATACCCACGAGCAGCACAGGTTGCTCAAGTCCAGATCTTTTTTTTCCGGATTCAGATGGGCGGGCAAACCGATCCGGATCGGAAGACAGTTTCTCCAGTCCCAGATCATGCGAATTCGCCATGTGTGTCAAACACACATAGCTGTTCGCGTCAAAGCGCTGGACCAGTTTACGGCCCTGGTGATGCAGGTAGGACTGCACGGAATAAGAGGGACGGGGTCCGGTCTGATCAGAGGCCTGAACCTGGGGGGTGACAGCCACCGCTGCGGCAGGCTCCCGCCCAAATCGCTGCTGGAAAGAGTCGGAGTTGCGGTAGGACAGCATGGCCATCATGCGGGCTGCGGCCAATCCGGCCGCAGGCGGGCGATCTGGAGCATAGAACCCATCTTCCCACGCAGGGTCGGCATAGATCGCTTGCCGTTGGGACTCGCTCCAGGCAATACACCAGGCCGAGTGGGCGGCTGAAGTGGCCACGGCAACCACGCGCCGAACCGAGGGGTCCCATGCTGCCCACTGCAGTGCGAGCATACCGCCGAGTGATCCTCCAATGACCATATCTACGCGATCGACGCCCAGATGCGCGCACAGCTGTCGCTGTGCGCGCACATTGTCCCTCACGGTCACATCTGGAAAGTTGGCCTGCCATGGCTTTCCAGTAGCCGGATTGATGGACGTGGGTCCCGTGCTTCCGTAGCAGGATCCCAAAAGGTTGGCGCAAATGACATAATGCTGCTCGGGATCGACCGCTTTGCCGGGTCCAAACAACCCGGACCACCACGTGGTCACGTCGGCATCGCCCGTGAGCGAATGAAACACCACCACAGCATTGTCCCGTCGCTCATTGAGCCGACCCCAGGTCCGGTAGGCCAGACGTGTCGCGGGCAGGATCGCACCGGATTCCAGCGCAAAGTTGCCGAGCTCAAAACAATCGGACTCAGCCATGGACTGTCACCCCATTCGTTGAGGCCCTCGGGACATGATGTCCATTTGTCCGCGGCGTCCCTCCTTCAGGGCGAATCGCCACGTCGAAGGCCTGCTCAAGATCAGCAATGAGATCATCGACGAATTCGATGCCTACGGACAGGCGAATTACCTCGTCCGTGATTCCAGCCGCTTCACGTGCCTCCGGCCGCATGGAAGCATGACTCATGGTAGCCGGCTGCTCGATCAGGGACTCGACACCTCCCAGGGATTCGGCCAGCGTGAACACGCGTGTGGCGGACAGAAGTCGCGATATCGGAAATCCTTCGCGAACCCGGAAAGAGAGCATACCCCCGAATCCAGCCTGCTGACGCGCGGCCGTTTCGTGCCCCGTGTGACTCGACAAACCAGGATAGTACACCTCTTCAACCGCGTGATGCGTAGCCAGGTAGCGCGCTACTGCATCGGCGTTCTCCTGGTGCTGCCGCAGTCGGATCGGAAGCGTCTTGAGGCCACGCAAAATGAGCCAGCTGTCAAACGGTACAGCTGTGGCGCCCTGGGCATTTGCGGCAAAGTGAACAGCCTCGTGCCCTTCCTTGGTAGCTGCGATGACGGCTCCGCCCACCACGTCCGAATGGCCATTGAGGTACTTGGTCGTTGAGTGCACGACATAGTCGGCTCCGAAATCGATTGGACGCTGCAGCAGGGGTGTCAGGAAGGTGTTATCAACAATAAAATCGATACCCGCATCCTTGGCGACGCTGCCCACTTGATACAGATCCGTCACGCGCAGTAGCGGGTTCGAAGGCGTCTCCACCCAAAGAGCCCGAGTCTGCGGAGTGATGTGCAGCGCCAGCTCAAGCGGATCGGTAAGGTCTACAAAGGACACGTTGATCTTGCCTTGACGTTGCCACCAAGACAAGAGCCGCTCTGTACCGCCGTAACAGTCATGCGAACAGATGATGTGGCTTCCTGCGGGATACAGGGAAAGCACAGACGCCACGGCGGCCATACCACTGCCGACGCATACAGCGCCGGCACCTCCTTCCAGGTCTGCCAGAGTTTGCTCGAGAGCCGTCCGGGTGGGATTCCCACTGCGGCTGTAATCGTACTCTGGTTTCGTTCCGTCCGCATTGAAGCGGAAAATGGCCGACTGATAGATGGGAAGCGATACGCTGTTGAATGTCGAATCGGTTGACTGTCCGGCCAGCGTAAGTCGGGTCTGCGGATGCATGAGAGTCTGCTGCGAGGCAGCTGTTGGATGGATGATGAAGATCCTTCCATCCTGAACCGCTGATGGCTCGCCTGCCGCAGTGACCGATTCCCCGATAAGCAGTGCTGGAGAACGGGTTCGTCACTGTTGGGGTGACCGGCTGCATGCCGCTTCGTTCTCCATCTCACCCAGATACAAAAAAGCCCTCGCAGGCTCAGTGGCTCTGGGAGGGACACAACGAAGCGTGGCTTCGTTTTTCCTTCCCATCTGCCTCGTATCGAGCAGGATTTAGCACCTTTGGTCCCTTATCGGGCTCCCGGTTGCTACGACGTCAACGGGCCTGTCCCTCGGTCGTTCTTGATGGAAGTGGGGCGAGTATACGGCAATGGACGGTTGTGTTGCAAGCCCATTCGCAATCAGGACAATCGACTTGACAGCGGATTAACCTCGCCTGCCAGTCGCGGGTTGCCTGATCGCTCCCGGTAATGGAGGAGTTGGTCCAGGCTGATCCTGAGTGCAGCCAGACACCCGCATGGTAACTGGCCAGAATTGTCCCATCCCGGGTGACATCCAGATCCCGGATGGCTGGCATGCCCGGTGGCCCGAGTGCAGCCCATCCATCTTGAGGATCCAGTCGCCATACGCCTGCTCTGGTGGCCGCCAGAAGGCTGCCGTCGGCATCCTGTGCCACATCGGTCACAGATTGTATGAGTGGAAGGTCCAGAAAGGCGCGTTCCCAGGTGCTACCCAGGTTTCCAGAGAGAAAGAGGCCTCCAGTCGTCCCGGCAACAACACGTCCATCGGTAAGGGTGCGCACCGTTGTAATCGAGCTTCGAAGGCCATTGTTGGAGGCGTGCCAGGTGATGCCGCTGTCTGATGATCGCAGAACTCCCTGTCCGTGCGTACCGATGAGCAACGTGGAACCCAAGAATAGAATGGACTGGACATTCGAGCCTGCTGCCCGGCGGGACAGCCACGTTCCTCCCTCGTCGCCCGTCGCGTAGAGATTGCGGAAGCCGCCCGCGAACAGTGTTCCGTCAGGTGCCACCTTGATCATGGGGACCGTGAGCGGATCTGTGTCAGGCTGGATGCATGTCCACAGGCTGCCGTTGCCTCGACTTCGATAGAGAGCACATCCTCCCTGCCCCGGCTGAGCGCCAGCGAAAAGATGCCCAGATTCGTTCGAGGTGATGGAACGCACGTCATATTCCTGCAATCCAAACGAAGAGAATTCCCAGGTCAATCCTTGATCGACCGACCGAAAAATTCCCAAGTAGTTAGCAGCAAAGGCGAAGTCTTCGTTCGCCGTCAACGATTGAACGTTGACCGAATAACCTTCCAAGGAGCGAGCGGACCAACTCGATCCCCCGTCTTCACTGCGGTAGACGAAACTATTGGCTCCGACCAGGAAGACTCCGGGTTCAGGTTCTAGGAGGCTGGTTGTATAAATGTTTTCCAGGCCGGCCGGAGTCCACCCCGCATCTTGCGCGCCCCGGCTGAAAAGACCATGACCGAATGTTGCCACTCGAACGACTCCGGACGCATCTACATGGATATCACGTACATCGAACAAGGTCAATCCATCACTGTCAGAGGTCCACGTGTAGCCATTGTCCAAGCTTTTGTGAACACCGTTCGATGTTGCCGCCAAAATGGATCCGTCGGCCAGCCGTTCCAGATCCCAAATAGTCGTTCCGCCATAGGGACCATCGACTGGCGCCCACCAATTGGTCTGCGCACTGGCGTCGAGGACAACCAAAAACGCGAAGAAACCCACCATCAAACCAAGGAATACTCGATTCCAGGCTCTGGCGGCCACTAACGTGATATGTCGGAAAGGCATAGGCATCCTTCCTCATTATCGACCGTCAGGCGCTGGAATAAAGCGTTCGCAAACTGAGGGGAAGCTCAGGATTCGTTCGAATTCTGGACCTGCCGGATGAGGTCTTTCTGCTCGTCTGTCAGTTTCTGCGGAAGGAAGATATCGAGGTGGACAATCAGGTCGCCCGTATCGCTGTCCGACGGAACGCCATGGCCTTTCACTCGAAGACGCTCACCAGGTTGAGAACCTTCGGGAATGGTGAGCTTGAGCCGCTTTCCGTTGGGAGACTCGATATGCGTCGAAGCGCCCAGAAGCGCATCGAATACGGAAACACGCAGATGGGTGTGGATCGATGATCCGTCCCGAACGAACTGATCGTCATCTTCCACCCGGATCGTCACATACAGGTTGCCGCGCCCTCCATTCGGTGTCGGTCGGCCTTTCCCGCGGATACGCACCTTGTGACCGTCCTTGACACCTTTGGGAAACGGAATGGATATCTTTTCGGCATCGAGAGAGAAACTGATCTTGCCCCCTTTGAGCATTCGATCGAAGGCAATTCGAACCGTTCGATTGCGGTCGTAGGTTTTGGGATCAGCCTGGCGGCGCGTCCGCCCATGACCAGAAGCAGGTTCTCCCATTCCGGGCCCAGCTCCTCCGAAGAATCGATCGAAGATGTCAGAGAATCCTGCACCGGTATCAAATTCGGGGTCCATTCGCTCGAACGTACCGTCCGGCTTCTGTCGATAGCGGAAGCCCGAACGTGTCTCGAACGGTGAGCTGCCGCCTCTGCCGCCTCCCATGCCTCCGAAGCGCTTCATCCGATCGTACTGCTTTCGCTTTGCCGGATCGGATAACGTCTCGTAGGCGTGCTGGACTTCTTTGAATCGGTCCTCCGCCGTTGCATCATCCGGATTTCGATCCGGATGGAGTTCACGAGCCAGTTTGCGATACGCCTTCTTGAGAGCGTTCGCATCTGCTTTCTCGTCAACACCTAACGTTTTATAGAAGTCCTGTTGCATGCCCATTGGGGTCATTTTGGCAGGATCTGGCCGGAAATCTGCTGTCGGGCGGCGTCCGTATCCCCTATCTTGCCCTTGGCGAGGTCGACTAAGGGGGCATGAACGCACCCAGAGATCGCGAACCGCCTATTTCCGGGCAAAATCACCGTTCTTCGCCCAAACACGCACCAAATTCGTGCCAACCGGCCCGTTCATGCAGAAATGACAGGAATTCGCCCGATCACGAAAGTCCTGATCGCCAACCGCGGGGAAATCGCCGTGCGCATCATGCGCACGTGCCAGGAGCTGGGTATTCGGACGGTAGCCGTGTATTCGGACGCAGATGCCACGTCGCTGCATGTTCGTATGGCCGATGAAGCCTACCATATCGGCCCCGCTCCTTCGGCAGAATCCTACCTTCTCGCTGAGACAATCCTGCAGGTCGCCAAAGCGAGCGGTGCGGACGCCGTGCACCCGGGGTATGGCTTCCTTTCGGAAAACCACGTGTTTGCCGAGGCTTGTGCTGAAGCGGGGATCGCATTCATTGGTCCTACCCCTGCTGCCATCCGGGCCATGGGCGACAAGACGGCTGCACGTGCTCTGATGGAGAAGGCCGGCGTGCCTATGGCTCCTGGAACCATCGATGCCATATCCGACCCCGAAGAAGCCGTCGGCAAAGCTGAGGATATAGGCTTTCCCGTATTGATCAAGGCAGCGGCTGGCGGTGGCGGTAAAGGCATGCGCATCGTGCGCAGTATCGAAGACTTTTCCGCGGCACTCAATACAGCTTCCAGCGAAGCAAAATCCGCGTTTGGCGATGGCCGCGTGTTCATCGAGAAGTACATCGAAGAACCGCGCCATATCGAATTCCAGATCATGGCAGATACGCACGGCAATATTGTGCATCTGTTCGAGCGCGAGTGCTCCATCCAGCGCCGACACCAGAAAGTGGTCGAAGAAGCGCCTTCTTGCGTGCTCACCCCCTCCGTCCGTCAGGCCATGGGCGAAGCGGCCATCCGTGCTGCCAGATCCTGCGATTACGTAGGAGCAGGCACGGTCGAATTCCTGCTCGACAAGGACATGCAGTTCTATTTCATGGAGATGAACACGCGCTTGCAGGTCGAACATCCCGTGACCGAGTACATCACCGGGCTGGATCTGGTTGAGCAGCAGATCCGGGTCGCGGAAGGGCATCCCCTGTCGTACGGACAGGAAGATATCAGAATCCACGGTCACGCCATCGAGTGTCGCATCTATGCCGAGGATCCGTCGTCCGGATTCATGCCAGGTCCCGGTACCCTTTTGGCTCACGATCCGCCGTCTGGACCCGGGGTCCGTGTAGACAGCGGTGTGGAAGAAGGATCGGAAATATCGCTCTACTACGATCCGATGATTTCCAAGCTCACAACATGGGCTGCGACGCGCGAGCAAGCCATTGCCCGAATGATCCGTGCGCTGGACGAGTACGGGGTATCAGGCGTGCCAACCACGATCGGTTTTTGCAGATTTGTGATGACGCACGAGTCCTTTGCGAGCGGGCTCTTTTCCACTCATTTCGTGGACGATCACTTCTCAGCAGATCGGATCGACTCCTTGAATGAGACCTTGAAAGAAGATCTGGCCATAGCCGCGGCGCTCTATGCCGATCTGCATAAGCACGCTTCTTCAATCGGCTCGGCGCCCGTCGCACCGTCCAAAGGATACAGTGCCTGGCGGCTCAATCGTCAGCAAGGCGAAGGCTGATCTAGACCCACGCTTTGCGAAGGGTCAGTCCCTGACCCACCAGCCAATCGGAAACGGCCATAACGGCTTCGCGGACGCCTTTCGTGGTCATGGGATTGCCAAACGGTTGCAAGCTGACAAGGACTCCGCCATTTTCGTGCGGCCAAGCCTGAATCATGAGTTCCTGGCGCAGATCCGACTCTTCGCTCACTGCTTTGAAAAGGAGTCCATCACTGGACAAATCCCTGTATGCCTCCAGGACGATGGCGTGACCACCTTTGAATGGGCGTACCTGCTTCTCGAATGAGCCGACGTCGGACAGACTTCCGTCCAGAATGGCATGTTGCATGGGAATCAGCATGTTTCGTGGCTCGGGAGCGTCCACGACGTTGTTGACGGTAAACCGCGCATGATAAATGGGCTTGTCTTGCTCCAGCCATTTCATGGCGTACTTGGTCCGAAGCGTTGCCGGAGGTGGCGTGCCTTCCTCCACATCAAAACAACCGGAAGCCTTTCCCTGCTCGACTGAAAAGGCAAAGTACTCGGGATGATCTGTTGTGAGCAGCAGATCCCCTCCTGGCTCCAACCGGCTGGACAAGATCTGGAAGAAAGGCACCTGCAGCAGGCGATTCTTCAGATGCTTCTTGCGTGGCCACGGATCCGGAAAGTTGACATAGACCCGGTGCAGCTTCTGCTCAGGCATGGCGTCGCGAACCACAAAACGACCGCTACCCTTGTAGAGGCGGACATGATCGGCCCCACATCGTTTCATGCGGCGATACGCGCGCCAGACGGAGCCCAATGACACCTCGGCACCGAGCAGATTCCACTCTGGGTGCGCCGCGGCCAGATGTTCGAGATAACGACCGTCACCGAATCCGACTTCCAGCACCAGCGGTGCACTTCGACCAAAAAGGTGGTCGAAGTCCGACGGGGTATCAAAATCAGAGTTGTGGGTCAACATGAGGGTCTGCGCGCTTTCAAGGCCGCTATTTTACGTCGCGACCGGCTCCGAGCCAAGTGAGGATCCTGTGGACACGGCCGCCTCGTGCGTTCCCGTATTCGCTTCGTACTCGAAACGTGAGGTGTCTTTTCCCAGGAATCGAAGCACATGGAAGCGGACCCTGTCTTCAAGGATAACGAGCGCCGGAACGAGCACCAGAATGATGAAGGTGGCGAACAGGATGCCGAAACCTAGGCTTGCGGCAATCGGAATCAGGAATTGCGCCTGCAGACTACGCTCCAGGATGAGCGGAAGCACGCCTAGAAATGTGGTCAGCGAAGTGAGAAGGATCGGGCGGAAACGCACTTTGGCCGCCACAATAACTGCATCGTGTACGGAGCGGCCTTTCTCCCGCTCCCGGTTCACATAATCGATAAGTACCAGGGAATCATTGACTAATACCCCGGCGAGTCCCACAATTCCGAAAAGACTCAGGATCCCTACAGCAAGTCCTGTAAGACGCTTTGATTATTCCTCTTCCTCCTCGGGAGCGCGCTGACCCAACTCGCGATCGACCAGGAAAAGGCCCTGACCACTCTCACCAGCCAATCGGAGGCTATCGATGATGGCTTCTGCGTTCTCTTCTTCCTCCACCTGCTCGTCGATGTACCAGTGCATCAGTGTCTGCAGCGCATAGTCCTTTTCCTCGATCGCCACTTCGTACAGCTCGTGAATAAGCTTCGTGACATGCTGCTCATGCGCCAGGACCTGCTCAAAGGCATCCAGCGCTGACTCGAAGGAAACCGTTGGCGCATCGAGCGTCTCTAGTACGGGGGCTTGACCGCGGCGGATGAGGTGATCAAACAGCTTCATCGCGTGCGCCGTTTCTTCCTGCCACTGGATGCGCATCCAGTTGGCCGCACCGCTCATCTTCATGTCCTCAAATCGGCCGGACATGGCGAGGTAGATATATGCCGACTGGAATTCGGCCTGGATCTGCTTGTTGACTGCGTCGAGCGTACGGGACGTCATGGCGATGGAGTCTTGATGGGATGGGGGCTGGTGATACTATTGGTGGGTGAGGAGCGTTCCGCATTTCTGGGATCATCTCGTGTCTTCCTCTGACTGCCTGTCAAACCCCGAACAAAGACCTGTGGGGCGGGTACACCGGGTCCTTTCCACCAGCCCGTTCAACACTCCGACACTCGTTACGAATTTCCCAATCTGAGGACGAATCACGGAACCGAATGGCAACGCATTCCCGCATTCTTTGGGCTGACGATGAGATTGATCTCCTCAAGCCCCACATCCTTTTCCTGGAATCCCGTGGGTACCAGGTGACCAGCGTGACCAATGGCACAGACGCCATTGAGCATGTCCGTTCCGGCGGCTGCGATCTCGTTCTTCTCGACGAGCAGATGCCCGGAATGGGAGGACTAGATACGCTGACGGCCATCAAGGACATCAGCTCCGAGATGCCAGTCGTAATGATCACGAAAAGTGAAGAAGAGCGCATCATGGAAGAAGCGCTCGGTGGAAAAATAAGCGACTATCTGACCAAACCAGTCAACCCAAGTCAGGTCCTGCTCACGTGCAAGCGCATCCTGGACGGTCGTCGAATTGAGGCCGAAAAAGCGTCCGAAAATTATCTGCAATCGTTCGGCCAGATCACGGCCGCGCTCATGAACCCCATGAGCCATGAAGAGTGGGTCGAGTTGTACCAGCGACTCATTCGCTATGACCTCGAGCTGGACTCGGACGAGGGCGTTCGCCAGGTCTTCGAGGATCAGGCCCAAGAAGCCAATCGTTCGTTCTCCAAATTCGTCGAAAAGGCCTACTCCCAGTGGATTGCCAACGTGGACACCGCCCCGAATGAGGATCGACCTGCCCTTTCTCACGAGGTCATTCCGCGATGGGTGGTTCCGGAGATGAAGGGGGGCAAGCCTGTAGTCTTCTTCGTGATTGATTGCATGCGATGGGATCAGTGGCTCGAGTTTGAGCGGTTGTTGGCTCCGCTTTATTCCATTGAGCGGGGCTACCACTATTCCATCCTTCCCACGGCGACCCCTTACTCGCGCAATGCCATCTTCTCGGGTCTGCTGCCCAAGGACCTGGCCGAGACCTACCCACGCATCTGGGCTCAAGGGGAAGACGATGAACACAGCAGAAACCGCAACGAGGAGCAATTTCTAAACGATCTCTTGGCGCGCCGGCACCTCAAGGCCCGGGTACGCTACGACAAGTTGATCGGCACCAAAGACGGTCGGGAATTCCAGGCCTCTGTGCACGACCTCCTGCAAAGCGACTTGAGCGCAGTGGTCGTGAACTTCGTGGACATCCTGGCCCACAGCCGCTCGGACTCAGCTGTCTTGAAGGAGATTGCTCCTGACGAACGCGCCTACCGCGCCCTGACCCGGACGTGGTTCGAACATTCATGGCTGTTCCAGGCCCTGCAGCAGCTGGCCGAAACCGATTGCACCGTCGTGATCACCACCGATCATGGCGCCATCCGCAGCCTGCACGACACGAAGGTCATCGGTGATCGGGAGACCTCGACCGCGTTGCGCTACAAGTACGGCAAGAACCTGAAGTGCGATAAGCGGCATGCTGTCTTCGTACGCCACCCAGCAACGTTTGGACTTCCAGCGGACCACCGCGACACCAACTTCATCATCGCCAAGGAAGACTACTACTTCGTCTACCCGACGAATTACAACCGGTACCAGAGCAAGTATCGTGATACGATGCAGCACGGGGGCATTTCCATGGAAGAGATGATCCTGCCGGTGATGAAGCTCAGGCCACGCGCCGGAGGATGAAACGATGACCAAATTGGTCAGTCAATCCGCCGAGGAAACCATCCGGGCGGGTGAGGCTTTCGGATCCGGATTGAGGGCAGGAGCTGTGGTGGGTTTGGTTGGCGACCTCGGTGCCGGCAAGACCCATTTCGCCAAAGGCGTCGCCCTTTCCCAGGGCCTCGATCCAGAGCAGGTATCCAGCCCGACGTTCACCATCGCCCATGAGTATCGCGGAGATGGAATCCCGATATATCATCTCGACTGCTATCGACTCGAGGACGAGGACGAGCTTGAACGCAGCGGCGCGCACACCTACATCGCATCGGACGGCATCTGCCTGATCGAATGGCCCCAGCGGATCGAGGCACTGCTCCCTCCCGGCACAATCCTCGTCTCTATTCGCCACGAACCCGAGGGGGGCCGGCTTATACAAATCCTCCCTCCGGACGGCCATGGTTGATTCAACATTCCCGGCCCTGGACAGACTCCTGGCTATGCCTGCCTTCGCCACCAGCGGTGATGTAGCGCTCAAGCCCGGATTTGACCGCATCCGAGCGCTGCTGAAAGGAATGGGGCATCCAGAAGAGGGACGCGAAATAGTCCTCGTCGCCGGTACCAATGGTAAAGGCTCTACTGCGTCCATGGTGGCCGCTCTCTCGACGGCAGCCGGGGTGCGAACGGCGCTACACACATCGCCCCATTTGAAATGGGTGGGTGAGCGGATGCGTGTTGATGGTCAGACTCCCAGCAAGACTTGGCTGGCTGATGCCTTTGAATCCTGGGAGCCCCTCTTTCAGGAGGTTCAACCCAGTTTTTTCGAAGCCACGCTCGCACTCTCCTTTTGCTGGTTTGCGAACAGGAAGGCTGACAGATGGGTAGTTGAGATAGGTCTTGGTGGACGACTGGATGCGGCAAACGTGCTCGACGCGGATGTTGCCATTCTGACCTCAGTCGGCAAGGACCACATGCACCTGCTCGGACCCACCCTATCCGACGTTGCCCGCGAAAAGGCCGCCATTGCAAGGCCGAACAAGCCCTTCATTCTCGGGCCCTTGGAAAAGGTGGTCCGCTCAAGCGCACTGGACACCCTCCACAAAATCGGTGCGCGGGTGATTGAGCCATCTCATTCGGTCGGCTCAGCATGTATCCTCTCCACTTCAAAGCGCACCGTGAGCGATGTCCGCTTATCCATCGACGCCCCGCACCAGCGTTCCAATGCCTTACTGGCTCTGGAGGCCATGGATATACTGCACGAAACACCCATCCCCGAGCAGGTGGTTCGTCACGCCTTCAGCCATGTATCCCAGCTGAGCGGGTTACGCGGTCGGCTGGACTGGGTCAATGCAAGAACGATGGTTGATGTGTGCCACAACGAAGAAGCGCTGAAAGCGGCAGTGTCTTCTTTCCTGGCCACGGCCGCAGCATCTGAAACAACGCCTCTATCCGCACGATTGATACTGGGTTTTCTGGCGGATAAGGATATAGGGCAATTCGGGAGCTGGCTGCCCAAAGCTCTCAGCGATGCAGCCATTTCTGATGTGACCTTTCCTGATGTGACCATCGTGGCCGTCTCCACCGAAGGAGCGCGCGGACAAAGCGCCGTGGCCACGTCCCGAGCACTGCTTCAAAGCGGGTGGACCGGCATGATTCAGACATCAGACACATTGGACGAAGCGCTGACCAAAGAGCATTCGAAGCAAGGGTGGACATTCATCGCGGGGTCCTACCTGATCGCATCAAGAGCCCTGGAGGTGCTGGATTAGCCGACTCTGGGTTCACGCAAACTTCCGGCAGTAGACTGAACCGGCCTTGTATTTCCCTGAAAATGGGCTATCTTGAGGTAATTGCCTGATCTGCGTTGACCCTTTTGGCTGTCCGCAGGTCGCTTTTGGATCTGCCCAACTCCTTTCCGGGATCTGATCCACTCTATTTGGCGGACCATCCGCCTACCTTGACCTATTTCAATCCCTTTCCCTAATCGAACAGCTCTCGATTGATCGAGGGAATTCTGCCTGACCCATGCGCGTGAGGCATTTCTCCCGGACCTCCTGTCCATTTCTCTCTGACGACGCGTTCTCTGCGTCGACCCAGTCGCGGGCTATCATTCCAATCCATGAAAATTGCTGAACTTCAGGACAAGAAGCTTCCTGAACTGAAACAGATTGCAAAGCAGATGAACCTGGCTGGGTTCTCGGCATTGCGCAAGCAGGACCTGATCTATCTTATTCTCGAGGCCAAGGCCGAAGCCGCTGCCGGCTCGAACCGTCGCCGCGAAGATCAGGCCCAGAAGAAGGAATCCTCCAAAGAATCCCCAAAGTCCTCTCGCGAAGAGGGTGATGGCGACCAGCGCCGTCGCAACCAGAAATCAGACGATGATGCTGGTGGACGGGGTCGGCGTGGACGCCGTGACAAAGACGATGCATCCGGCGACAACGAAGAAACGTCAGGTCGTGGACGCCGAGATCGTGACAATCGCTCAGATCGTGACGAAGATGGCGATCGCGACAACCGTGGTTCCCGCCGTGGTCGCGATGGCGGTGAGGAGCGCGGTGACCGAAACCGCGATCGTAACCAGGGTCGTGGTCGTGGCAAAGATGATGACCGGGGCCGCGACCGTAAGGACGATAACCGCGGGCGTGGTCGTGGCAAAGATGACGACCGGGGCCGTGACCGCAACGACGACAATCGTGGGCGTGGTCGTGGCAAAGATGACGATCGCCGAGGCAAGCGCGACAACAACAACGAGCGCGGTAACAGAAACCGGGATCGTAATCGTGATGGTGGCCGCGATGGAAATCGTGACGACAATCGCGGGCGAGATCGCCACAATGATCGTCATAATGATCGCGATGGCGGCCGTCGCAGCCGCAGGGACCGTAACCGCGAGTCCCGTGAAGAGCGTCGCAAGCAGGTATACGCCGATCAGCCCGAATACATGCAGGAGTACAACCCGAAAGAGGTTGAGCTCGATGGCATGATTCGCAAGATCGGTGTCCTTCAGATCCTGCCGGACGGTTATGGATTCCTGCGCAGCGCAGAATTCAACTACCTGCCCAGCCCGGATGACATTTACGTCTCCCCGTCGCAGATCAAACGGTTCGCCCTCAAGATGGGGGATACCGTTGACGGGGAAATCCGTCCTCCGAAAGAAGGCGAGCGCTACTTTGCGCTTATTCAGGTCAACTCGATCAACGGGCGCGAACCGGGCGAAATCGACGAACGCTCGAGCTTCGACTTCCTGACGCCATACTACCCCGAGGAGCAGCTCGTGCTGCAGACGCTTGGCGGCGAGTACTCCACCCGCGTCATGGATCTCTTTTCCCCCATCGGTAAGGGACAGCGAGCACTGATCGTTGCACAGCCGAAAACGGGTAAGACGATCCTGCTTCAGAAAATCGCAAACGCGGTCACGACCAATCATCCGGAGTGCCATCTGCTGATCCTGTTGGTGGACGAACGCCCCGAAGAAGTCACCGACATGCGCCGTCATGTACAGGGTGAAGTGATTGCCTCGACGTTCGACCAAGACCCTGAAAAGCACGTCGAAGTGGCCGACATCGTGCTGCAGAAAGCCAAGCGTCTCGTGGAAGCTGGTCAGGATGTGGTCATCCTGCTCGACTCCATCACGCGTCTGGCGCGTGCGCACAACTCTGTGACCACATCAACCGGTAAGACGCTTTCCGGTGGTATGGAAGCCGGCGCCCTGCGCGGCCCCAAACGATTCTTCGGTGCTGCCCGCAACATTGAGGAGGGCGGCTCGCTGACCATCATCGGTACGGCCCTCATCGACACGGGCAGCCGCATGGATGAGGTCATCTTCGAAGAGTTCAAGGGAACGGGTAACTCGGAGATCGTCCTCGATCGCGAGCTGGCTGACCGTCGCATCTTCCCGGCCATCCACATCGTGAAGTCGGGTACGCGTCGCGAAGAGCTCCTCATTCCAGAGGCCAAGCTCAAACGTATCTGGATCCTGCGCAAGCTCCTGGCGGACATGAGCCCCATCGATGCCATGAACTTCCTGCTCGACAAGATGCGCGGCACGAAGAAGAACGACGAGTTCCTGGTCACCATGAACTCGTAGGCTCCTCTTTGGCCTCTGTCCTTTTAGAGGACGCAGATACAACAACGCGCCGCCGACCCATGGTCGGCGGCGCGTTTTGCATTTCAAGGGCGAAGTACCCAAATCAAGCGACGCATATCCCGCGTGCGGGTCAACTACATCTCGGGAGCGGGGGGTGACTCTGCGTTCGAGACACCCTCTTTTCCCTTCGACATTTCCTCTTTCGGCTCTGGTAGCATCCAATGTACGAGCAGGGCCATTCCAAGGATGGCAACCGCACCGGTAATGGTGTTGGATACGTATCCATACTTGACGTAGGCGATGCCGGCAGCCGCACCCCCCAGCCCAATTCCGACCTGCCCGATAGCTACGGCAAGCGCCAACAATGCTCCGCGCCGCTGCTCTTCGACGATGGCCGTCATGAGTGACTGCAGGGGAGAAATACGAAGGGCAAACATGATCATGGCGAATCCGAACAGGATGTATGCCATGAGCATGGACGTTGTCAGATAGGTAGTGACAACCATCACAAGAGCCAGACCCAGACAGGAGACGATAATAAGCGGCTTTCGCCCTGTTCGATCGGACAGCTTTCCGGCAGAAGGTCCTGCAATGACGTTGGCGATCCCTCCGACGAAGAAAAGTGAGGCGATGGCCGTGCCATCGACGCCCAAATGCTGCTCCAGCCACGTTGGCAGATAAATCACGTATAGCCCGATGCTGAAGAACATCAGGAAATAGGTCGCGCTCGCAGCCACTACCACCTTTCTGCCCAGCAATTCGCGATATCCAGCAATGGCCGAGGACAGGGTCAGTCGTTTTTGATTGCGCTGCACATCGGGTTGCGGCACATAGAACCAGATCAAAATGGTGGTCAGGGTCATGACGCCGGCAAACATCAGGAAGGCACCCTTGAACCCGAACCAGTCAGCCAACAGCGTTCCAATGGGAATACCGATGATCTGCCCAACCGCAATACCACTCATCACCCATCCATTGGCCCAACCGCGCTTGTTGTATGGGAAATAGTCTCCCACATAAGAGACCGCTGCACCGCTGAGCATTCCTCCTGCAGCGCCCGCAGCCGCACGCATGATCAGAAGTTGGGTAAAATTCTCCACCATTCCGTGCAGCCAGAGCGCCACAGCCATTGACCCGCATCCCAGCAGGATGACCAGACGCCGGCCGAATTTGTCCGAAATGGGACCGATGATCAGAGCAAAAAGGCTCAGAAAAACCGCGTAGGACGTAATCAGCCAACCCTGATAGGCTTCGGCGATGTTGAGTGCTTCGCCGATCCGTGGAAGAATGGGCGATACGATGATGACCTGACTGCTGGCGGAGAACACCATCAGCCATAGGGCAAACAAGACCAGATACGGGTGGGAGTTGTCTCTCCGGGCCATGGGCGCTGGGTACGCGAATCGTCACAATGGCGATCAATCAAGATCGTGCCCGACCGCAGCCCGGATGCAAGCTTACCGGCGGGCGGCACAGTATACGCATTGCAATACGTCGATACGGTGTTGCATCCGTCATTTCGTGTTTGAGGTCGCCGGACAGTCGTCGGATTGGGAAATCCGGAACGCATCTGCCTCGGCAGCTCAAGTATCCCAAAGGTAGCCTGATCGTGTTACGGCAGTGTTACCCGCCGTTAAGCCAGTGTTATCCTTTGCGTGAAGGCTTCTGGAAGGGAGTGCTACTCAGCTCCTTCTTCAGGGGCCGGCTTGGTGGACTGCTCCATGAACGCCATCATACGCCGCACGAAGTCGGCCGGGTTGTCGAGCGACCCTTCCAGAAGCAGGGCTCCTTCGTAGAGTTGCTCGATGGCCTCCTTGATCCGCTCCTCCTGCCCGGGCACGTCGCGCAGCGCCGACAGGTTCTTGATGAGCGGGTGAGCCGTGTTGACCTCGAGCACCTTCTTGCTGCCCTCGAACGACTCGTCCATCATCTTCATGACGCGCTCCATCTGGGCGTCCATGCCGGCCGTGCCGGTCACCAGCGTCACGGCAGAATCGACCAGGCGATCCGACGAACGAACATCCTCCACCCGATCCCCCAGGACATCCTTGAAGCGCTCGACGAGCTTCTTGGTCTCGCCTTTTTTGAGACCGCCTTTCTTCTTCTTGTCCAGCTTCAGATCGGAAGATTCGATGCTGACGAGGTCGAAGTCCTTGTACTTCGGAATGCCCGGCATGATGAACGCATCGACGGGCTCGGTCATCAGGAGCACCTCCATATCGTTCGCCGTGAAATACTCCATGTTCGGATTGCGAAGCGCTGCCTCGCGTCCGTCAGCCAGGACGTAGTAGATCTTGTCCTGATCGCTCGGCATGCGGTCTGCATAGGCCCCAAAGCCGGTCCATTCGCCTTTATCCTTGATGGACGACTCGAACCGGAAAAGGTCGATCATCTGGTCGCGATGCTCGAATTCAAACTGGATGCCGGACTTGAAGAGCGGCCCGAACTCCTTGCTGAACGTGGCGAATTTCTCCGGCTCGCCCTCAGCCCACTCTTCCAACAGTCCCAGGATCTTGCCGGTCAGGATCTTGCGGATCTTGGCCAGGACCGGGCTGTTCTGCGTGACTTCGCGCGAAACGTTGAGCGGCAGGTCCTCCGTGTCCACCACCCCCTTGACGAAGCGGCACCAGTCCGGCAGGAGATTCTTGGCGTCGTCCTGGATGAAGACCTTCGACGAGTACAGGTGGACGCCGTACTTGTAATCCTCTTGGAACATGTCCCGCGGCGCTTTCCTCGGAATGAAGAGCAAGGCCTTGAAGCTGACCACACCTTCTAGGCTCAGCTGCAGGTGCCCGAGCGGTTCGTCGGTGTCATTGGAGACGAATTTGTAGAACTCGGTCAGCTGCTCGTCGGTGATGTCTGACTTGCTCTTGTGCCACAGCGCATCGACGGTGTTAACCAACTCACCGTCCACATGCACAGGGAAGTCCACAAAGTTCGAGTACTTCCGGATGATGCTCTTCACGCGCCACTCTTCTGCGAATTCGCCTTTGTCCTCTTTCAAATGCAGGGTGATCGTTGTGCCGCGTTCGGTGCGATCGGTCTCTTCGATGGTGTAGGACCCGCCTCCGTCGCTCGTCCAGCGCAGGCCCTGGCTATCCTTGTCGGCGTGCCGGGTGTCGACCGTAATGGTATCGGCCACCATGAAGGCCGAATAGAATCCGACACCAAACTGGCCGATCATGCTGGCATCCACCGGACCATCTTGCTTCTTCAGCTCCTGCACGAATTCGAGGGTCCCGGACGAGGCTACCGTACCGATCCGCCTCAGTAAATCGTCCTTTGTCATCCCGACGCCAGTATCGGTCAATACAAGCGTGTTCTCGTTCTTGTCCAGCTTGATGTCGATACGCTGCTCGGCGTCTGCGTCGACAACATCCCGGTCGGTCAGCATCCGGAAGCGGATCTTGTTGAGCGCATCGGAGGCGTTCGAGATCAGCTCGCGCAGGAAAATCTCCTCGTGCGTGTAGAGCGAGTGGATGATCAGATGAAGCAATTGCTTCATCTCGGCCTTGAACTCGTGGACTTCGGGAGCCTGAGTACTTTCTGGGGCTTCTGGAGTCGTGTTGGTTTCGTCAGCCATGGGTCGAGCGGGAATGGGATACAGATGGGAAGGTTGGGCGACTTGAGCCGCTACTACAGCCCCGTCTTTGGCGTTTCCCGCCTGATTGTTCCGTGAACATGTGTCAAAGGAGGTCCTAGCTCCCCCATCCGTCCTCGAGATAAGTGCAACAAGGGACCTCACGGGAATCAAAACAGAAGTCCAAGGTCACGAAAAAGGGTAGATACAAGTAGGCGCGGGAGGCGTGCTCTCGCACGCCCCCCGCGCCTGAAAAGGCCCTCAACAGTCCAGCGCTTCCCATCAATCAACAGGAGCGCCGGGTCCGCTAAATGTTATCCTACTCGCCGCGTCCGGAAGGAGCTAGGCATGGCGCGACGATCCTGACGACGTACGCCGGGACGGGATGCTTCCATACGTGGAGCAATCCGGGACATGATGCCGTCCGATTCACCTGCTTTCCCGGCAGCCAGTGCTTCGGTAGCCATGGTCAGCCACTGGCGCATGCTGCCGTCCTTTAGAAGCGCGAGGGTTACTTCCGAGCGCTGTTCATCGTTCAATTCACCGGAGATATACCCGGCGAGAGTGTGTTCGTCAATTTTCATGGTCTTTCTGAGGGCTGCAGAATAAAGTGGTGTCCGCTGAAAAGGGACACCTCGCCCGTCAGGTATCGGCCGTGGCTCTGGAAACTTAAATCGCCTGCCGACAGAACTTAATCCCGCGACTCTACCGCAGGAAGCGCCATCAACCAATCCATCAGCGCGGGTCCTATTTCCTGCGACCAGGCTTCAGAATTCGGCGCAATAACCTCGAAATGACTCGCTTCCTCAAAGAAATGAACCCGTACCTCATCACCAGCTGAGGTAGCCACTTCGGCATACGCCGAGATCTGCTGCCACGGAATGACATAATCCTGGCGGCCGTGTAAGAAAAGCTGTGGCGTACCCAGGGGAAGACGTTCGGCGGGTGATGCTTCGGCGTAGCGCTCAGGCAAATCGTCGGGAGTGTCGTCCATCAACTGCAAGACGGCCTCCCCACATGGATTGACCTCCTGCGCTACGTGAGCCCTAAGGTCTGCGATACCACCCAGACTCACCGCCCCTGCCAGCTGAAGCGGGTCGGTCGCATAGAGGGCATCACCCGGCCTGTAACCATCTCGTCCCGCTGCCCAGAGAGCCAGATGCCCACCCGCGGAGTGTCCCATGGCGACTACGCGCGAAGTATCCAGGTCAAAGTTCCCGGCGAGTTCGCGAACGTAGTCGACACCCGCTCCTACATCATCAAATGTCCCGGTCCACCCTCCGCCATTATCATTGGCCTGGCGATGGGAGAGACTCCATGTAGCCCAGCCACGATCTGTGACCGCATCCATGAGCGGCTCAACATGCCGCGGTCGGTGCAGGCCCACCCAGCAACCCCCGTGCATCATGACCACCACCGGATGAGGGCCCTCTCCTTCCGGAATACGCAAGACACCCCACTGTAAGGAGTCAGCCCCGTAGGCAATGCGCTGATCCTCTTCGATCTGCGGGTATTCGAAGTCACCAGGTCCGAGAAACTGGGCGCTCGATGGAAGGGCAAGCAGGCCAAGCAATGCAACCGTGAGGCACTTCTTGAACAGGGTCATGATCATGCATGCTAAATGGAAGGGGTCGCCAAATCTAGCGACCGCGCCAACCACACGTTGGCGGGTCATCGAATTTTACGAACGCGAGCAAGGATGTCTGCGCGCCGTGATTGAACGGGTCAGAACCTGAACTCCGGTGCGACCCAGGTAAGTGAATCACCCAATAGACCATCGGCAAAACTGACCACCTCACCGTTTTCCGGCTCGAAGCGGATCAGCATAAACATCGCCTCCCGGTCCGGATAAAAAGAAGCCCAGGAGGGACGCCAGTACCGCTCTTTCATCTCAGGATCGTCCACCATTGTTGCCATGCCACGCAGCGTGACGTAGCCACCTCCATTCGGGGCCTGGTAGTACAACGTCGCCCGTGCATCGTTTTGGATTTCTTGCACCTTGGCGCTGTTGCGGTTCGTTCCCATCCAGATCACGAACTCTCCCGAGTCCGGAGGCGTGGCATCAAGAATGCGCGCCTGCGGATGTCCTTCGGCATCCAACGTGATCAGCGTGACGTGCCGGGAAGAAGCTACGATGTCCCAGCCAGCCTGGTGAACCTCGCTCCATTCCATGGTACGATCCGCAACCGGTTCAGGCGAAGAGGGATCGGCTGGCTCTTGACATGCCGCCATCATGAGGGCTACCAAGGCAAGAAGCGTACATGTGGTGCGCATGAAATCAGCGCCCTACCGCGGCGAGTCCCTGCTCGAAGACGATGTCTACCGGAATACCCTCTGCAGCCAACCGATCCAGGTCGGCCTGCAATTGCTGCGGAACGCGCGCGTATTCGGCCACGAATGCCGCAACGCCTTCGTAGTCCCCATCACCCTGGAAGCGGAGGATTTTTTCCGTCAAAGCGTTCATCGCGTCGATCATCTTGTCGTAGTCGGCGCTGTACCTGCCCGTTTCCCCATCGCGGGAGAAGGCGCCCATCTCCAGGAAGTAATTGAACCGGATCATGTTGGCGCGGCCATGGGCGCTCGAAGCTCCGAACCGCACACTGCGGAAGATTCCGGCCAGGAAGGTGACCATGTTGTCGCGGATGTCCCCTTCCACTTCGCCGGCGTCCATCAACGCGGATACCATGTAGAGACCGAGAATGTCCGCTTTTCCCTCTTCAAGGGCTGACGCGTGTTCTTTCAACGCTCCACGTACGGTATTCGAACCGTCGAGCGTGTTCTTGATGCCCAGGCCGTGCGCCACTTCGTGGAACATGGTATTGCCAAAAAAGGCATCAAATGTCACGTGCTGACGCTGATCCTGTGCGATCAGCACTTCCGAAATCGGAACCAGGATCTTGTCGAACTTGGCTTGCATCGAGTTTTTGAGCTGAAGACGACGCGTGCCTTTGGCCAGCTGCACCTGCTCGTCATTGGGCAGGTTGATGGCGATGGTCTTCGAGCCTGCATTTGTATCCCCAGCGTAATAGATCGCATCGTATGCATTCAAATCGGAGTCTGTACCGGGCGTCTCTTGCTTGTATTCGGGAGGCACTGATAGTCCTTCCTGCAGCATCGGAAGCAGCTGGGCATATCGGGAAAGCCGCTCACTCCAGGACATGTCTTTTATCAGAACGAAAGCTTCAGCGGCGGCCTTGTAGCCGAAGAGTGCGTCTTCGTAGGTCTCGATGGGACCAACGACCATTTCAATTCGATTGTCCTTCATGTCCATCCAGGCCATGTCGCTTTCGAAATACTCTCCCGTCACCAGCGCTTCGGCGCGCAGCGTGAGGTATGTTCGCAGACCTGGGTCATCCGCAAACTCAGCTGCTGCCAGTAATTCTTCGGAAGCGCGCTGCATTTCATCGGCGAAGGCCTCGTGATATGGAATCGCTTCGAGCGACTCGTTGGCATCACGCACGACCATGGTGTACAATCCGGCGAGGCTAGGATCTTGGGCCGCTGCAGCCTCGAACTCTTCCTTGGACACATCCCGCGGGTACATATTGGCGCCGGCAGGTTTGTCGCCTACACCACCGATGAACGGGGCGTTGCCACCAATTCTGTCCCACGGACCGTAATTGATTTTTGCGTACTCGCGCAGGGCCAGATCCTCGATGGAATTGAGCAACTCTTCCCGATCCCCGTAGGCCTGCTTCCAAAAGATGGATTCCATCTCATCTGCGGCTGCAAAAAGGTGTGGAAGCATTCGACATTCATTCTCGCTGAGGACGCCCAGATCTGTAGCGAGTCGGAAGGACGTGTACTGGGAAAGCAGGTCGCGGCCGAACTCACTTCCTTCGCTCATGTCGACGTCAATCTGGATCATGGTCCCTTCTTAGCCGAGAAAAGCGGCGCATTCAAATTCATTGGTGGCACTGCCGCATCCATTCAGGATGACGATGGCAGCAAGAACGGATAGCGAGGTAGTAATGCGTTGCATGGCGCGATCTATTCGGTGATACAATCAGGGTGGACGCGTTTAGTAGGTAGGTGCAAGGTCGCTGTCGCCCAGAACGACAAAGTCGCCCAGACCCGTGTGTGCTTCGAGATCAAATGTAGAAGGATCTTCGACACTCTGCACGGAGATGATCAGGGTGCGGGTTCCGGGGCGATACTGGCGGAGGTGTTCTGGCGTCCCGGTGCCGGATTCGACATGGAAGCCGCCAACAAAGTGGGCAACCTTCGCGCCGGGACGGCGCGTCATGTGCTCAGCGATGGACCAGGCCATCGTGGCATCCCAGAGGGCCTGAGCGTCAAGCATGGATCCACCGCCGTGCTGTGGCTGAGTGGTAGGTGCCTCGTGGGTAGCGGCTTGATCCGCAGCATCCCCATGGTCCATTCCAGCGTGGTCCATTTCAGCATGGTCCATCTCGCCGTGATCCATGGCCGCGTGGTCTGCCTCTCCTTCAGCAACTTCTTGCTGATCTTCCTGTGCCGCTCGCATGGCCTCCATGGCTGCGGCCATCACCTGATTCCACTGCGCTTCGTACTCCTGAGAAGCTGCAGCGTAGGGTTGGGGAGCGAGATAACGGCGGGCCTGGTCGGACAGGGACTCCAGCGAAGACCGTCCGCCACGCGAGACCATGTTCGCATAGCGTCGCGGGGCATTGGCTGCGATCACCGCCAAGGCGTTTGCCTTTGCAAACTCTACAAGCGGACGGTAGTCGGTCTCGTAATTGGACCAGGGGCTGCTCGATTGCTGGAAATGAGAGTCTGAAATCAGACCCGTCAGGTACTCGTCCACGATGTACTGCACGTCCCTGGCAAACATCTCCAAGCTGAGGGCTGCCGCGTGTCCGTGCGCATCAAACCATCCTTGCAGAACGCGCTGCTCGATGAAGTGGGAAACC
>JAURNP010000208.1 GCA_030830105.1 Rhodothermales bacterium
ATTTTCGCAAAATAGGGTGTTCAGGCGCCGCATGATCTCCGCCGGACCCAGATTCTGTCGCGTCAGGGTCTGCACGATTCCCTTTACCAGGGTCATGAAGAACGCAGCCTGGATTCCTTTCCCACTGACATCACCCTGGATGAAGGCCATTCGACCATCGTCCAACTCGATGAAATCGTAATAATCACCTCCCACCTCATTGGCGGAGAGACACATCCCAGCCAAATCCAGACCCTTGATGTCAGGCATGGATCGAGGCAGGAAAAATGATTGCACCTGATGGGCAATTTCCAGTTCGCGACGAACGCGCTCCTGACCAGCCATTTCGGTGACATATTCCGGAACGTAGGTATTGACCCGTTGACCAGTCCGGTGACTGGCCACACCCGCAAATCCGAGTATGACCATAGAGCCGACAAAGAGAATGCCGAGGAGCAGATCAATCCAGGCCGGGGAGGAGGCTACCAGATACCCCTCTGTCAAACTCCATAGGATCTCGGAGGAAAAGAGGGCTGCCATGACCGTTACGATATCGTAGCGGACAAATGCCCAGGCCATCAGAAGCGCGGATACACCACCGACGATCAAACCCAGGGGCTGCATCACGAACGTAATTGGACCGATGCCTAGAAATGCTCCCGATACGGTCAACAACAGGACCGTAACAACAGTCTGTTTGCTCAGACGACGGACCACCGAACTCATTCCTACGAGCCAGAGCAGCGTCAGGAAATAGGCCACCTCAAATCCTTCAAACACGCCCGCCAAGACTGGCCGGAGCGATGCATTGGTGATGAAGGCGGTACCCATGGATAGATGCAGATTCTGAAAGAGAAACAGGGCCAGGGTACCAATACCCAACAGGATCCCACCGAGCGCACTTCCACGAACCAAAGCAGCACCCATCGGCTTGTTCTGGAAGTCTCCATGGCGAAGCAAAATGAGGGTGCCCAGCTTGCCTTCTTGGTTTTCCCGAACGACGGAATCCGTGACACCGGCAACCATGAAAACAAAGATCGAAATGGCGCCGGCTACGATCGAAAAGACGATCAACCGGATCAGAACCTCTCCCCATACCGGCGTGAAGATGAAGAGCTCGGATAGGCTGGTCGTCGTGGTCGCGGCGACCAGGCCACCAAGGATTCCCACCACCATGGCATCGACCAGCGCAGCCTTCATGTCCAGTAAACGGGCGCTCAGACGCCTGAAGAAGACGATGACGAATCCAAAACTGAGCAGGAGGATCAAGCCGACCTTGGTAGCCGTCAAGGCTGTGGACACATTGTCTTCAACGGGTTGCGCCGGCTCGTACGAAACATCCAATCGGGAAAGTGTCCCGGTCACGGTAAGTCCCGCATCCACAAGAATGCGTGTACCGGCAATGGGCGGATCCGAAACCAGACGGACTCGGACATTACGTCCACCACTATTGAATCCACCAATCTGAGTGCCTAAGCCTATGGAATCGACCCGCATCTCCAGATCACGGAAGGCCGTGCGCTCCAGTTGGAAGTCCATCATCTGCCGCAGGGCCGTCGAGTCGACTTCTACCATCTCACTCGCCAAGAGTCTGTTCAGTGCCGTCTCGGATTCAACTACCTGTAATCCGTCAAGGCTGAATCGCAGCCTCTCCTGGAATACGGAATCAGCAATCTGAACCAACGCGGCCCGCGCCTGGTTGTCATTTGCAGAATCCGCTCGAATGAAAGTAGCGAGCGAACGGCGGTTCACGCGGCTGTTGGCTGTACCGAATCGGGTTCCGGAGGCGCCCAGGTTCAAGGTCAGATTTCGCAGGGACAACAAGGTCTCGTCTTGTGCCAACTCGACCTCAAATGCCGGCTCTTGCCCGCCCAAAAAGCGGGTCTGGCCGGGATCAAGCGGTGGACGGAATTGGACCAGCCAATAATAGGCTGCCACTGCATTGCGTCCGTCTGACGAAAGAAAGTCGACCGAGGTATTGCGACCCAGTGTATGCTGCAGGTCCGTCAATAATTCCTCACGACGCAGCATCTTGGCCGAGGAGATCAGGCCGCCGATTTCGTACCCCTGAGTGACCAGAATCCTACCTGCGGCATCAATGGCCTCCTCTTCGGTGATCTCATACGCGGCGCTTGCGTCAGGATGGACGTCTGGCAGCAGCCAAGCAAACAGTCCTATTCCGACCACTCCAAGTATGATCAGCAAAAGATCCAATCCGCCGAAGCGGAAAGGAGAGGGCATACGTTGGCGCTCCTTGGACATGGGCCGAAAAAAAGACTCTGGGCAATCGGGTGGGGGAGATCCTGAATATCGCCTTTTTCATCCAGAAAAAGTGTGATTTCTGCGTCCCCATTGGGAAAGCCTGATCAATCCGCATGGGCCTCGCCTGCTTCACAGCGAGGCATCAACCATTGCTCTGCTGAATCGCGTCTCGGATAGCGCCGATATCAAAACCTCGTCGAGCAAGAAAGTTGATCATTTTCTGGGTGCGCTTATGATCATTGCCTTCGTGGCGGTACTTGTGCTGTGCTTTCGCCACTTGATCGCGAAGCTGGCTGGCTATTTCATCGTCCGGGCAGGCCTCCTGGGCGGCCTTGCGAGCCAGCGCCGAGGGAATTCCTTTCCGGATGAGTTCCATCTCCAGCCGACGTGGTCCAAAACCTTTCGATCGCTGTCGGGAAGCTGCCCATTGCATGGCGAATCGCTCGTCGTCCACATAACCGAGCTCATCAATACGCTCTTTTACCCGTGTCGCTATTGCCTCCGTAATTTTCAAGGCGTCCAGCCGCTGCTGGATCTCTTGGGTCGTACGCGGGCGGTATGCCAGGTAGTCCAGGCATCGCTTCATGGCCTTGTAGTAGACATCCTCCTGAATCAATGCCCGGCAATCGTCCTCGCTCAGTTTGAGGCCTTTCCGGAGTCCCTTGTCGGCAACGATATTGGTGTGCAATCCAAAGGCGAACTTCCCGTTCAGAAAGACGCTGCAACGGTCTTGGTCCTTTTTCTGGACTTGAACGGCCGAGACGGTGCCACCTCCCTGAGGAGGCTCTGGCATTTCGATGGGCTGAATGGACCGCATGAGGCGAACAGGGATGGAGCGGCGCAAGAAACGCGCTTGGGATGAGAACGATGGGCGGGGAATCTAACGCGAAACGGACACCCGAACCGAATCCATCGAGACCCCACCAACGAATCCGAGTCCACCACGGACGTTGGATACGGGTTCGCGACGATCTGGAGCGTCTCGACTGGTGAGGAATCGGGCAAACCGGTCGTCACCTCGGGTCAACACTACGCGTAAGGAATGATCCGGAAACGCCGATTCCGCATCAGGGACGGGTACGGCATAAACGCCTTCCCAGTGTAACAAGCCATTCTCCGTCAGAGAGACGGAGTCCTCGGGGAAGACCTGGGAAGGAAGCAGAAAAAAGTCGATCAGCGAAGACGAAAACGATGCATCGGGCTGAAGCCGCGCTTCGACCCATCCATCGTAGCCAATGTCCTCCCAGGATATAGACACTTGAACCGGATAGATGTATCCAGTGGTCGCGATGAGGGAAAGGTTCAATGAATCCAAGCCGACGACAAGCGAATCGACCAACACAACGGAAATGGGGTCATTGGGAAATGAGACCTGCACATCACGCGCGGCGATGGGCGGAGGTAGCGTACCCGAAGCACTGAGCGAAGCCCCCGGGGCTTCCAGTTCGAGGACAAAGTTCTGGCCTGCCGCCGTGTGCGTTGGGGTTTCTGAGGCCGGGTAGAAGCTGAACGGGTTTGATGGATCCCTGGTGTAGGACATCTTGTGGTCACCCACTGTCACGTTCAGATCCAGGATGTCTAATGCCGGAGAGGGCACCAATGGGTCCCGGATTGGCCTCGTGGAGGAGATCCGGATTTCTGGAAGGGGGGCTTCTGTTTGAATCCAGGCTTCAACCACCAGAGTTTCCTGGTGCGAAGGCAACGTACTGTCACATCCCAGCAACCCCACGGTCACTGCAAGTACTGCAAAGTGAGCGATATGTCGCAGACGCAAGTACATCACAGATCGATGATCAGATCAATCATGGGCAGTATTGGGAGTCCCAGACGATTGTCAGGTCCCGAATCGGGCAGTGCCGGGTCCCATGTCTGATTCACCACGTTTCGGCGACTCAGCATATTGTAGACAGATAGTCCAGTTGACCAGGCCGCATCAGCAAACTGGAATCGGTAGGCCATTTTCAGATCAATTCGAAGGTAATACGGGAGTCGGCCATTGTTCAGTGTCGGACGGTGGTAGTACCAGGTGGCTTCGCCCGAAATCGGGTCTACCAGCTGGTACCGCGCCGCGGGTACAGTAACAGGATATCCACTCCTCCAATCCATGGATCCCCCCAGATTCCAACGGCCGGTTTCAAAGGAGGCGACTAATCCGAAGGCATGTGGAGTGTCATAGCGGGAGGGCCGAAACGCCGCTTGAGGGGAGGCCACAATTCGGTTCTCGGATCGCATCCGGGTGTAGGATCCAACAACCAGCCAGTGATCGGTGCGGGTTTGAACACCGATCTCGAAGCCAAGGGAACGCTCTTCGCCCCGGTCGAACTGCCCCAGGAGCGTAGCAATCTCTATCCCGGGCCCCAAGAGGCCATCCTTCGATTGGTATTCGTCCTCCGGTAACAGCATTCCGCGTCCTTCCCGGACAAATCCGTCCATGCGCAGTATGGTTCTCGGAATACGATGGGTCTCCAGGCCCAGTGACAGCTGCCGGGAACGCGATGGAGGGACGTCCGACTGTGCCGGAACCCAACGGCTGGATACGAGATCGTACAGATACGCATTCCGATCCCGAATTCGCTGGAGATACTGCACTTGGGAGCTGGCTGCCGCGCGCACAATGAGCCACGTCGGGTCAATGGCCCATTGGATGGAGAGTCTCGGCGAAAGCCGGTAGAAGGACCCACTACCAAACCAAGAGGCGCGCAGTCCCGGCAAGACCTTGATTGTAGGTCCGGGTGTCCAGACATCCTGGATGAAAAAAGAGGCTTCAGTCGCCACCGTGCGCGAGGTCTCATTGACCGGCTCTTCAAGCGTCGGCGTATAGGCTACGAGGGCGTCCAGGCCCGAGTCAAACTGATGCTGTACGGTCTCGACTCCAACCCGGACCTGGTGGGCAAGGGACGGATACCAGTCCAGAACTACGCGCGCGCCCGTGTCTTCAAGATCCACGCGATACTGAGATGACACATTGGAGGACTGGCTGGGTTGTATTAGAGTGTTCTCGCGGGCCTGATACCGGGAGTAATAGAGCGTTGTGGTCAGGAAAAGGCGACTGGAAATGAGGCGCTGATAGCGCATACTCAGGATGCGGTTGCCCCACTGCTGATCCACCTCGAAAAACAGGTCCGCTGGTCGAAGCCACGAAGAGAAATCCAGCGACAGGTCGAAAGGCAGGCGCAGGTCCAGCGCATCCCGACCCGCATACCAGGACACGGACACGGAGGAACGCGCATCGGGTCGGAAAGTGTATTTCGCACTCCAATCATAGAAGTAATAGCCCGTGCGAAGGGTGTCACGTCGGCCGGCGTCATCCTCGACCGGATGACGCCGGCCGACCAGGCGGTCGATATAGGAGCGTCGTCCCGAAAGCATGAAGGAGCTGCGTTCCGAAATGGGACTCTCCATCAGGAATGATGCATTCAGTCCCGAAATGCCCAGCGAAGCGTTTGGCTCAGAGCGGGAGCCATCCCTGAGTTCAGCATCAAGCACAGCCGAGAGGCGACCGCCGAATTCCGCCGGAAAGGCGCCCCGATACAAGGAAACATCCTTGAAGGTGTCCGTCTGGAATATTGAAATAAGGCTGAAAGCATGCCATGGGTGGTAAACCGGAGCCCCATCAATCAGATACAAATTCTGATCCGGACCACTGCCCCGAATCAGCAGGCCACCCGTGGCCTCGCCCGCACGCTGAACGCCTGGCAACCATTTGAGTGACTCCAGGACGTCTGTATTGCCAAGTGTACCCGGAAACTGCTGAAGGTCCCTGCGGGACACGGAAACCAGTCCCGGGGTAATGGTCACATCCGCACGACGGCGCGACTCTTCTTCCACCACGATTCCAGATACCTGATAGGCCATTGGCTCCAGCGAGAAGGAGCCGGAGGCTGAACGCGAAACCACAGTCGTATCCAATCGGGCATATCCGAGATACGTGATGGCCATGCTGATTGGCTTGGTACCCATCCCGGGAAATGCGAAATAGCCAGCTTCGTTGGTGACTGCGCCGCTGCCGACACCCGGAAGTACCACATGAGCGCCATGGAGCGATTCTCCCGTCTCAGCGTCCCGTACAAATCCCGACAGGACCCGTCCTTCGGGCTGCGATAAGGTTGGGTTGTCTGGATCCAGCGGAATCAATACGGCTTGACGGGGCGAAATGGACTCCACCCGGAAATCGTGCCCGGACATGATGCAGATGAGTGCGTCCCGTTGCGAGGTCCCCCGATAGCGGCATGATGTAACCAGGTCGGTTACCAGCGACGGGCTGTGGACAACGTCCATGCCGGTCCGGGCTGCAAAGGTTTCGAGTGCTTCCGAGAGGGGCGTGTCGGAAAAGTCCAGACGAATAGTCTGGCCGGCGGCAGCCGTCGTCCCCAGAAGGGCCCACAGAAGAATTGATCCTAGATACGCACGCACACTGGCTTCCGGCCCGTCAGGAGGGATATCGCCGGTTATAGCCACGCCCGGGGAGGGCGTTCCGTATCAGGGTAGCTGCTACCCGTAAAGAAGGGTTACTTCTGCTCAGAAATGTGGAATGAGCCGTTTTGGCTCTCATCCAGATTAGCTCCAAGCGCTGCCACAATGATCTGCAGAATGGCTTTGGTACCACGTTCGGATTCGAACGTCCCGGTCAGAGGTGCTTCAGAAAGGTCCTCACTCACCGTGATCGATACTTCGAACTCTTCCGTTAGCCGCTGAACGACCTCACGCATGGGTGTATTCCGGAAAACAAGGAGCTCTGCAAAGTCGAACCCTTCCAACTGGGAGAAAGACTGGACTTCCACATCGGACGCGCCCACAGGGAGCCTTCCTTGATCGCCCGGAGTCAGGATCGTGGCGTGGTCGGGCGTCTGAATAGAGGCGATAGAGACACGCCCTGAAACGAGAGTGACATCGGTGCCTGATTCGGTGTGCACCCCAAAGGATGTACCCCAAACAGTAGTCACGGCATTCGCGGTTTCAACCCGGAAGGTGCGAGGACCTTCTGCAACGTCGAAAAAAGCGCTTCCTTCGAAAAGGACGCGCCGCTCCTGTGATTCGAGATCGAAAAACACATCCAGCCTCGACCCCGTTGCAAGGCGAACCTCGGTGCCATCCACCAGCGTCACCTTCTGCATTGCATCTTCCGGGGAGTAGACGGCGAAGGGTGCACCGCCATCGGGCGTCAGCACGTTGCGGCCAACGAGAATCAAGGCTACGACAGCGGCAGCGGCCATCGCCAAACGAACAAGGCGCAACGGTCGGGCAGTCGCCCGCTCCTGGCGTAGTGGACCACGATCGCTACCGCGCGAAACCGGGACAAAAGCCTCGTTCCAAGCGCTATCAAAAGCGACAGCATCACGCGCGATTCTATCCAGGATGATGGTGACCGCAGAATGATTCCCGGCTGCCTGCTCAAGGCACGAAGCCGCATCTTCGAGCTGCGAGCGCTCATCATTCGAAAGGTCAGTATCGTTCCATCGATCCTTGCAGGCCAGGAGCACCAGCGCATAGCGAGATGGCGCGTGCGCATGCCATCGCTCCGACAGAGCCGCACTCAGCACAAACCAGCGCTGCAGGGCCTGACGCAAGTCAGGATCTGCCTGAACAGCCAGACGAACCGCATCACGGTCCGAATCGGTCCATTCGTCAAGAGAGAGGATATGTTCGAGGTCGTATGACATCGGTAGAGCATCAGGTGAGGTCCCAAGAGGGGTCTGCATGAAGTAGCCGCCCCGATTCTGCAAATGGTAACATCACCGCTCGATCATGGGAAAACCGGCCATCCATAGAAGGAACAGGCCCAATGCGGCACGCATCCTGTCGAAGGCGCGTTTCACCTGCATTTTGATGGCCGCTTCGGTGGAGCCGACCATCTCTGCAATCTCCTCGTACTTGTACCCATACTCACGCAGCTCAATGATCTGACGAGCCTTTTCCGAAAGGGCGGAAAGAGCCTTTTCTACGTCCAGACCAGCACCGGCAGGGCCCTGGTCATCGCTGATCTCAGGCGCATCATGGATATCGAAAAGCGCCTCTTTTGGGGTATAACGACCTCGGTAAAAGTCCTGCAGCTCATACAGGGCTCCTTTCATGGCAAACGCTTTCAATCGAGAATCGTCCTTCAGGTCGGTAAAGCCACGGTGGACGCGCATCAGAGCGTTTTGAACCAGGTCGTCAACATCTGGCCGTCTGCCTATCCGCGAAATGAAAAAGCCACGCATGGGCGATTCTAGCGCTGCGAGAAGACGCGATAGCGCCGCCTCGTCGCCTTTTTTGGCTTGCTGGACCCAGCGGGTCAGTTGGTCTGTGTTTACAGGTTCTGACAGAACAGTCGGCAGTAGGGTAAAGGGGCAAATGCACCTACGGTCTGGACCCGGACAAGATTCAGGGTTATTTCAGCCTACTATCCGCCCGGATCGGAAACTTCCGAGCACGCGAACTCTGGCAGCGATCTCCTGAAGGTGATCAACGGCGTTGCGGACCGGCTCATCGTCCTGGTGGCCACTCAGGTCCAGGTAAAAGACGTACTGCCCCGGGCTGCCTACCAGAGGGCGACTTTCGATTTTCAGAAGGTCGATATCCCGCAATGCAAAAACGGCGAGGCTCTTGAATAATCCGCCGGGCACGTTTTCACGCTGGGTATAGAC
Organism: Rhodothermales bacterium; assembly: GCA_030830105.1. Taxonomy (GTDB): domain Bacteria; phylum Bacteroidota; class Rhodothermia; order Rhodothermales; family UBA10348; genus JAAZVD01. Next base: position 8,868 of record JAURNP010000208.1, read on the forward strand.
CAACGAGGTCCTGAATTCTCCGGTGTCCATGGCGTCTGGATGCAAAGCCTGATTCGGGTCCGAATCGGGTCGTGCCAGGGCCAGGAAACGGGTGTAGTTGGCATGGTTACTCTCGATGTCCGATGCCAATATGGTCAGACCGTACTCAGCAGCTGCCGCTTTGCTGGCGATAGCGGCTTGGGTTGGGATGGCTTCCTGCGCGACTTTCTTTGCAGCACCTGCCGTGTCGTAGGTAGGTTGCACGTCCGCGCCGGAAAGAGTGCTGCGAAGAAAGTCGCGGCATTGTCCAATGGCTTGCGGGTGCGAAAAGACCCGCTCGATCGAGTCCAGCATGGCACCAGCCGGAGCCATCAGCTGATGGCGGATACGAAGCTGAACCTGGCCAACGATAATCAGGTCATGCTCAAGCAGCAGGTCGTAATTCTGATGGACGCTGCCAAAAAGGGAGTTCTCGATGGGCAATACGGCGCGATCCACGTCGCCGCTCGTGAGCGCCTCGAAAGCCACTTCGAAACTGGTGTACGCTACCATGGTGGCACCGGGATACAGCGCGGCAAGTGCTTCTTCGCTGTATGCCCCGATCTCACCCTGAAAGCCAACGCGGAAAGCAGTGGTTTCGGAAGAGGAGGGGTGCGAGTGCGAGTGTCCAGTCATGACTTCGGGGAATTATGCGACTACATGCGCTCAGGTGCGCCGATTCCAAGAACGCACAGGCCGTTCTTGAGAATTTGGCGGGCTGCACCGGCCAATTGAAGGCGTGCCTTTGCCAATTCGTCGGCCTCGCCGATAATGCGACAATTTCCATAAAACTGCGTGAACGCCACGGCCACGTCTCGCAGGTAGTTGGATATGCGATGCGGCTCTTTGCTGGCTGCTGCTCGATCCATCGCGTCCGGAAGGTCCATCATCACCTTGATCAGCGACTGCTCGGCCGGGTGCTCCAAGAGAGACAGATTGGCACTTCCTGATACGTCAAGTCCCGTCTCAGAGGCTTTACGTAGGATGGAGCAGATACGCGCATGCGCGTACTGCAGGTAGAAAACCGGATTCTTGTCCGACGCTTCTTTGGCTAGATCCAAGTCGAATTCCAGATGGGTATTCGACGAGCGCATGAGGAAGAAGTAGCGTGTCACGTCATCGCCAACTTCATCCATCAACTCATCAAGCGTCACATAAGTGGCCTTTCGCGTGCTCATCTTGACCGGTTCGCCGCCGCGGATAAGCGTAACGAACTGGTAAATGACCACATCCACCTTGTCAGCATCGTAGCCCAGGGAGCGGATTCCGTCCAGTACGTCTGGGAAGGTAGCAATGTGGTCTGCGCCAAAGACGTCGACGCACAGGTCGTACCCTCGGTCGAGTTTATCGGCATGGTAACCAATGTCCGGCAGGCGATAAGTGGGTTCACCTGTACTCTTGACCAGGACGGTGTCCTGCTCTTTTCCAAACTGGGTGGTTCTGAACCAGACGGCGTTATCCTTGTCGTAGGCGAGATCCTTTTCTCGAAATGACTCAATGATCTCCCAAACACGGTTGGAATCGTATAACGTTCGCTCATTGAAGAACGAGTCCATGTGGATACCCAGGCGCTTGAGGGTGCCTTCGATATCTGCAAAGATCTGTTTTTCGGCTGCTTTCTTGAAGACGTCCACGTCCCCGTCTACATCCAGGTCCGAGCCAGCCGATTGGGACAGTTCGCGGGCGATATCCTCGATATAGTCTCCGAGGTAGCCGTCCTCCGGAAAAGGCTCCGGAACGACCGTTTTGTGACCTTCGTCTCCAATTTCCTTGGTCGGCAGGTCCGGATTCACGACCGCCATGTACCGCCCACGCACGGATTCGCCGAGTACGCGCATCTGCCGGCCCGCATCGTTGAAGTAATACTCGCGATCCACGTCGTACCCGGTCCATTCGAGCAGGTTGGCAATGGTATCGCCAAGTACTGCATTGCGTCCGTGCCCAACGGTGAGGGGGCCTGTCGGGTTGGCACTCACGAATTCCACGAGAGCCTTCTTGCCGCTGCCCGTGGTGGTTTTTCCGAAGGACTCACCGGCATCGATGATCTGCTGGAGCTGATCAGACAGGTGGGCATCAGCGAATCGGAAGTTCAGGAATCCGGGACCTGCTACTTCAATGGCGCTGATTCGAGAGGCATCCAACGGTAGGGATTCGAGATGGCCGACGATGTCCTCGGCAATCATACGAGGGGATTTTCGGAAATGGCGCGCCAACTGCATGGCCGCATTGCACGAAAGGTCTCCGTGATCCGGATTGGCAGGCTGCTCGAACTCCAGGAAAAAACCGTCTGGAGCACCACCCATGGCGTCCAGCGCTTTCAGGATGCAGTCGTTGAGATAGTCCTCCATAGAGGGAGTCGGCAGATGTCGGTTGGATGGAATTCGATGAGGGGCGCGTCGATGCCGAAGGGCCTGACGGCGCACCCTGAATCCGAGCAATCTACCACATATCGGCCGGAATCACGCTCAGTCCTCGATTCATCACCAATGCTTCAAGTGGGAAAACCAATCTCGTCGATCCTCGTAGAGGCCAGCATGATTCAGACATTTCAAGCATACTTGCTGGCCGCAGTACTGCTCTTGCTGGGCGTGATCCCCACGTCCTCGGCGCAGGACACAGAATCCTACGCTTTTACCGTTGCACGGGTGAAGTATGACGGCGGCGGCGATTGGTATTCCGATCCGGAGTCCCTGCCGGAACTACTGGCCTTCGTACGTCAGAACACACTTATTGATGTTGCACCGGAGGAAGAAGTCGTCGAGCTGTCGAGTGACAACCTCTACTCGTTTCCGTATCTCTACTTGACGGGACACGGCAATATGCGCCTTTCCGACTCTGAGGCGCTGCGTTTGCGACACTACCTGGAGATGGGCGGCTTTCTGCATGTGGATGACAACTATGGTCTGGATTCCTATCTGCGACGCGAAATGAAGAAGGTATTTCCGGATCGTGAGTTCATCGAGTTGTCCTTCGATCATCCCATCTTTCACACCGCTTACGACTTCCCGAATGGTCTTCCGAAGATCCACGAGCATGATGGCCGTCCCGCTCAAGGATTTGGTCTGTTTGACGAAGAGGGTCGCTTGATGGTGTTTTATTCGCACGAGTCGGATCTCGGCGATGGATGGGAGCCGAGAACGGTTCACGAGAAGCCGGAAGAATTGCGACAAGCGGCCCTTCAAATGGGAGCGAATATCCTGGTCTTTGCCATGACCAATTGAGCCGCGTCCCGTATTTTTGACAGCTCAGGATGAATCTGGTCTTAGACCGATTCAGAAACCGGCATTTCTTCCCAACTGCTGACTTCATCATGGCCCATCTCCCGGAAGCGGATCCTATCATTTTTGACCTGCTCAAGCAGGAAGCCGATCGTCAGAATGACGGTCTCGAGCTTATCGCCTCGGAGAACTTCGTATCCCGGGCCGTCATGCAAGCGGCGGGTTCGACGCTGACCAACAAATACGCAGAGGGCCTTCCCGGAAAGCGGTATTACGGGGGATGTCAGGTCGTTGATCAGGTAGAGGACATTGCTCGGGACCGAGCCAAGGAGTTGTTCGGTTGTGATTGGGTCAATGTCCAGCCTCACTCCGGCGCGAATGCCAATGCTTCTGTCTACTTGACCCTCATGAGGCCAGGCGACACATTCCTCGGATTGGACCTGGCCCATGGAGGCCACTTGACCCACGGAAGCCCGGTCAACTTTTCCGGTATCCTGTACAAAGCCGAGTACTACGGGGTGGATCGCGAAGGCCTCCTGGCTGGTCGGATCGATATGAACAAGGTCCGCGAAAAGGCGCTTTCTGTGCGGCCACGAATGATTTCTATTGGCGCATCGGCCTACTCTCGCGATTTCGACTATGCCGCCTTCCGCGAGATTGCTGACGAAGTGGGTGCCTTCCTGTGGATGGACATGGCCCATACAGCAGGGCTTATCGCTGCAGGAGTCCTGAATAATCCGATGCCGCATTGCCACATCGTATCCACGACGACACACAAGACCTTGCGCGGCCCCCGTGCCGGCTTGTTGCTGATCGGTAAGGACGGTGAAAACACGCTCGGCAAGGTGGCCCCCAAATCAGGTCGGGTCAAGAACTGGAGTGAACTGTTCGACTCATCCGTTTTCCCGGGCATGCAGGGAGGACCGTTGATGCACATCATCGCAGCCAAAGCCATCGCATTCGGCGAGGCACTACAGGATGATTTTGCGACCTATGCCCAGCAGGTTGTAACCAATGCATCGGTGATGACGGAGGCATTTCTCGAGCGGGGCTACGAGGTCGTATCTGGTGGCACAGACAATCATCTGGCACTCATTGACCTGCGCAATAAGGGCATCACCGGAAAGGATGCCGAAGCGGCCCTTCAGGCTGCCGATATCACAGTGAACAAGAACATGGTGCCCTACGATGATCAAAGCCCGTTCGTCACGAGTGGTATCCGGGTTGGAACGCCGGCCATGACCACGCGTGGTCTGGGTCCTGACGAATTCCGTCAGATCGTAGCACTCATCGATCAGGTGGTCACCAATCCAACCGATGAGACCGTATTAGGTAACGTTCGAAGCGCTATTCACGAGATGACGGCTCGTTTCCCGCTCTACGATTTCGTAACGGCGTAATCCAGGATCATGAAGCGGCATTCCAACTCTCGATGAAACGCGGTTCCGGAACCGATCGTAGAATCAAACCTCATTCTGTCACCCTCCTCAGCCCATGCCTCGCCTGAACTCAGCCAGCTATGACGAACTGGTCGACCTCGGTCGCCAGCTCTACGACCTGGCCCTCGTACGCAGCGAGCAAGAGCACATCACCGATCCACGCGGGCAGGCCATCGGGTGGTTGTTGGATACGCGCATGCCCATGCTCAGCGGAAGCGTCATGCCAGAAGTTGGCAGAGTGATGGGCGAACGGCTTCAGGCCAAGGGGATCGATCAGGTAGTTGGATTCGGATTTGGCGCTTTCGCTTTGGTTTCCGCTGTGGTGGCCACCAGCAATAATCCACCGTTCATGGGAGGATTTGTGCGTGAGCAGCGCAAGCCACACGGTCGCCGGCGTCTCGTCGAAGGACCACTGACCAGGGAGCGCCCCGTTGTCCTGCTGGATGACATCCTGAACAGCGGGAGATCGGCTTGGAAAGCGATCGAACTACTCAAAGGAGATGGATTTCGGGTGGAAGGCGTCATGACGCTGTTCAACTTCACCTGGAGTGGGGGAAAAGCCCGACTCGAGCAACATGGTCTCTGGGTTGATTCGCTGCTCGATTTGAACCTTCGTGAGAACGAGCGTTAAACCCCGCCGCTATTTCCGCCCGCTCGCTTCATGATCTCCTTTCTTCGCAGAAAATCGAAGTCCGCCGCCAAGGTGGATGCCCCGCGCGTCGGTGATGGGGAGGGTGATGCGCACACCATGACGGAGAAGGAAGAAGCAGAAATGGGTTTCCTCGATCACCTCGAAGAGCTTCGCTGGACACTCTTCAAGGGCATCGCAGGCGTGTTCGTGTTCACAGCGATTGCGGCTGTCTACCGTCGCTGGGTGATTGAGAATATCCTCCTGGGTCCAAAGAAAGCCGACTTCATCAGCTACCAGATCTTTGGTATTGAGACCACAGATTTTGTGCTCCAAAACAGGACCGTCACGGGTCAGTTTTTTACCGACTGGGGAACGGCGCTGGTCGTCGGAGCCATCATCGGCTCTCCGGTGTTTGTTTACTACTTGTGGAAGTTCATCGAGCCGGGACTATTTCCGGATGAAAAGCAAGGATTGCGCTTTGCAGCCGTTTTCGCCTCATTCTTCTTCCTGCTGGGGATCTGTTTCGGATACTTTGTTATTACGCCGCTGGCGTTGCAGTTCTTCGCGCAGTACCAGATCTCCCCGGAGATCCTGAACGAATTCGATATCACCAAATACTTTGAGATGATCACGTTCTGGTCCTTCGGGACGGGAGTCCTCTTCGAACTGCCGGTGGTCATCTACTTCCTTGCCAAGCTGGGCATCGCTACACCGGCAGGACTCCGAAGATCGCGCAAATATGCGCTCATAATCTGCCTCATCCTGGGGGCGTTTTTCACGCCACCCGATCCGATCAGTCAGATCCTGGTAGCAACGCCGCTACTGTTGCTCTATGAAGCATCCATCGGAGTAGCGGGAATCGTGGAGAAGCGGCGCAAGCGTGATCTGGAGAAGGCACTGGCCTGATTCCATCCCGCCGTGGGCTTGAGAGTGTACTCGATCCCGTAGGTAGACCCAGAAGTGAAGGCTAATCAGGCTCAAGGGAAACTCCACTCCCGGCGCATTTCAGATTCGAGGCCGTTTCAGATTGGAGCGCATTTCGGATCCGTGGCTATTTCCGCCCCCTTGTGAATCATCCCGGCTCACCCCGCGTCAAAAATTGCCCTGTATGCATTCACACTCGACGCGATTGCCATGCGCCGCTTCCTGATCACAGCCGGGTCTGCCTTTTTGATCCTGCTTGCCGTTTCTGCTTTTCGGTCTGACGATGACCTGTTTGAGCTCCGGAAAAACTTCGAGATTTTCGGAGCAGTCTACGAGCAGATTGCTCTCGGCTACGTGAGTGAGGTGCGACCTGCACCCTTCATGCGAGCCGGCATAGAGGGAATGTTGGGTCAGCTTGACCCGTACACCCAGTACTATGATCAGGCAGACATGGTCGATTCGCGGCTCCAACAGCAGCGTGATCTCGGTGGAGTAGGCCTGACGATTGGACGCCGAGGAGGCAGGCTGGCTGTGTTGGCTCCCGAGGGAGACGCGTCCGCTTATCGAACGGGAATCCGCCCGGGAGATGTACTGGCGCAGATCGGTTCGACCTCCACCGAGGGAATGAGCCTCGTCGAAGCAAACGAATTGCTTCTTGGACAACCGGGGACGGTTATCGATGTCCAGGTCGAGCGCGAAGGAGAGTCCGAACCGCGCTCCTACTCTTTACCTCGCGTCAAACCAAGCACGAACGATGTTTCCTGGTATGGATGGATGGGGGAGGATTCGACTGATGCGATCGCCTATGTGAAGCTGGAACAGTTCGGTGATCGATCCGGAAGAGAGGTTAAGCGTGCCTATCGGACGTTGAATCGCCGTCAGGAATTGAAGGGAATGGTCTTGGATCTTCGGGGGAATCCGGGTGGCATCCTGGCCGAGGCCGTTGAACTGGTCAGCATTTTTGTACCTGAAGGCTCGCTCGTTGTGACCGCAAGGTCGCGCGCCGAAAATTCAGTGGTTGAATACAGGACGGACGCCGAACCATACTTGCCGGATACGCCGCTGGTCATCCTGATGGATGAGTACAGTGCATCGGCCAGCGAGATAGTAGCCGGCTCGCTTCAGGACATGGACCGTGCTGTTGTCCTGGGTCAGACCTCGTTGGGAAAAGGGTTGGTGCAGGTCTTTCGTCCGCTCCCGCACAACGCGACCCTCAAGCTCACCATTTCCCACTATTATCTCCCATCAGGCCGTACGATTCAGTTGGCGCGCTACAGCAGTGCTGCCGCAACGATGACGGCGCCCACGCTGTTGGACTTTTCCACGCAAGGTGGTCGCACCGTACGAGGGGGCCGGGGCGTAGAACCGGATATCGAAGTAGCGCAGGATGCCTCTTCGCCTGTCGAAGAGGCGCTCAGACAGGAGTCTGCCTTCTTTCTGTTCGCCAATCAGTGGGTGTCGGAGCAATGTCCAGCCGGAGCCATATGTGATATGGCAGACAACGCATTGTGGCCTGCCTTCAGAAATTGGATCGCGGAGCAGGGACTGCGCCTTGCTACCGATCTGGATGCGCAGCTTCGCAATCTGCAAGTGCAGAGTGTGGATGCCGGCTATGACAACGTCGCGATAGAGCTGGAGTCAATCGCTCAAACCTTGGCGGCTGCCAAGGAACAGCAGATGGGGGAGCAATCCGAAAGACTGCTTTTCCTGCTCAAGGGCGAGATCCGCAGCCGGTTGTTGCTCGAGAATGACATGGTCGAGGCAAATCTGGAAGAGGATCGTTGGGTTCAACAGGCGCTAG
>JAURNP010000209.1 GCA_030830105.1 Rhodothermales bacterium
CACAGTAAACGGCATGGAACAGACCTATACGTTGGTCTCTGCCCAGGAGGCCGATTTCGCAACCGGAAGAATCTCAGTCAAAAGCCCAATTGGCGAAGGACTGTTGGGTAAATCGGTGGGTGACAAAGTGGATATCACCGTCCCTGCCGGAGCTGTGACTCTGGAAATCATGGAGATCTCCCGAGGCTAATATCCATCATCTGCCGAAAGTGCAGATATAAACCACTCCTTCGCCCGTGACTCCTGTCGATCTCAGAAGCGATACGGTTACCCGACCTACTCCATCCATGATGCAGGCCATCGTGGATGCTGAACTTGGCGATGATGTTTTTGGTGAGGATCCTACTGTTCAGCTTTTGGAGTCAGAGACGGCGTCTTTGCTGGGAAAAGAGGCTGCTGTTTACGTTCCAAGCGGTACGATGAGCAACCAGATGGCGCTACGCGTGCACACCCATCCGGGCGACGAGGTCATCCTGGAAGCGGATGCTCATATTCGACACTACGAGGGTGGCGCGGCGGCTGGTCTTTCTGGGCTGCAGTTATATCCCGTGAAGGGTGATCGTGGCATTATGACCGCTTCTCAAGTCACTGCTGCGGTGCGGGGCCATTTCGACTGGGATCCCCGGACCAGTCTGGTGTGCCTCGAGAACACCCATAACCGTGCCGGTGGAACCGTCTACCCTATCGATGTCATAGCAGAGATTTCCACTGCTGCGCGCGATAGGAGCCTGGCCATGCACCTCGATGGTGCCCGGCTCTGGAATGCGGCCGTAGCAACGGGTATCTCCGAAGCCGAGTATGCCGCTCACTTCGATACCATAAGCGTTTGCCTTTCCAAAGGCCTGGGGGCTCCGGTCGGATCTCTACTTGTGGGATCAACTGAACACATCGCGAAAGCCCGCAGGGCGCGAAAGGCGTTCGGCGGGGGTATGCGTCAGGCTGGCATTATTGCAGCCGCTGCCCTTCACGCCCTTCGCAATCACAGAGAGGATCTCTCCCAGGATCATTCGAATGCACGCGTGTTGGCTGAAGCTCTCGAAGCTTTTTCGGCCGTCCAACTGGATCCGGACGGGGTAGAGACCAACATCGTCATGTTCGATGTCACGGATGGACGCTCAGCCGTTGATGTACTGCAGGAACTGGCCAGCGCAGGTGTTCTGATGGTTCCGTTTGGCCCCACTCGGATCCGCGCAACGACCCATCGCGACGTCGGCAAGGCTGACATCCTCGCGGCCATTGAGCGCTCGGCACCAGTGCTGGATCCGAGTTGATTGATCAGGTGGGCAGTACGTCCGCACAGACGTATGCTTCAACAGCATAGAACTCCGGTAATCCCAATGCATCGAGCCGCTTGGCTGTGTGATGGTTCCGCTGCTTGGCGCGCTCCCAGAATTCCCGGCTGTCATGGGCCCCAGGATACATGGCACGATCTTTCTGGCTTTCGTGCTTGAAAATGGCTTCGATTTTCCGATCCAGATCCGCCTTTGACATCGGGATGAGCACATTGGCCTCATCTATCTCCCATTCCTGCCAGGCACCACGATACAGCCAAACCAGCGGGTACTCCTCTTCTGGATATCTGGCTCGGAAGCGATTCAGTGCCTTCTGTATAGCGAAGTAACACATCCGGTGGGTACCGTGTGGATCTGAAAGATCACCCGCAACGAAAATGTGGTGTGGCTTTTTTTCCTCAAGCAAGTCCAAAACGATCTGGACATCCGCTTCTCCGATTGGCTCCTTGCGAACAGTTCCTGTCTTATAGAACGGCATATCAAGGAAACGAGCGTGCGCCTGCTTCAATCCCATTACCTCGATTCCTGCAATAGCTTCCGAATAGCGAATGTGCGCTTTGATGAGCTGAACGTCCAGGCTATCCACATCACCGGGATTCTTCTCGTCAATGGCCGAGCGCAGGGCATCAACCTTTTCGATAACCTCGCCGCTGCCTCCAAAATACTCCGCAGACATCCGCATGAAGCGCAGGTGGCGACGCACGTCGGCATCGAATACAGCAACGGACCCATTTGTCATGTAGGCAACCGTCATGTCATTCTCATTACGGACGCACCTGTCCAGCATTCCGCCCATCGAAATGACATCGTCATCCGGGTGGGGTGAAAAAAGAATCATACGCTGCCTGGAGGGCAAGTCTTCTGCATAGGCTATCCGGCACCTCAGGCTTTCAAACACGTGCTTGCACAGGTCATCTATATTCGAATAGCTGTTTGCCAGCGAGTGCAGGTAGTGACGGTGGAAATCTGACTCGTCCAGCGTCAAGATGGCCTTTTCGGTGCGTTCGGCCAACCAGATGACGGCACGCTCTATCAATTCCTCTGTCCATTCGACCTCCCCTACTATCCAAGGGGTCTTTATCCGTGTCAGTTCTCCGGAGGCCGCCAGATCCAGGCAAATGAGCGCATTTTCATGACGCTGCAGATACGAGGCGGTCACCGCTGTGGTGACTTTTTCCTCTACCGCCCTTCGGATGATCGGAGCCTTGTGCTCGCCAGTGGCCATCAAGATGACATGACGGGCATCGAGAATGGTGCCGACCCCCATGGTGATGGCCTCTCGAGGGACGTTTTCATCCCCGAAGAAGTCGCTGGCTGCATCCTTTCGGGTTATTTCGTCCAGAATAATCGGGCGCGTCCGTGTCATCGGGCCCGAGCCCGGTTCGTTGAACCCGATGTGACCGGTACGACCGATACCCAACAGGATGAGATCGAGACCACCTGCGTCGCGAATGGTCTGCTCATACCCTTGACACCACTCCCCGATTTCTCCTCGTTCCAGGTTTCCTCTGGGGATGTGGATGTTCGCTTCTGGAACGTTGACGTGATCGAAGAAATTTTCCCTCATGAACCGATGGTAGCTCTGAAGCGACTCGGGCTGCATGGGGTAATATTCGTCCAGGTTGAAGGTGACCACATTGCTGAAGTCGAGACCTTCCTCCCGGTGCATTTCGATCAAGTGGCGGTACACCCCAATGGGGGTGGACCCTGTAGGAAGTCCAAGTACCGCGCGTTTGGAAGCGGCAGCCCGCTCAGTGATCAGTGATGCGATGCGGCGGGCTACGTCTTCAGCCATATCAGCTGGCGACGCGAACAGTTCGACGGGAATCTTTTCCCGCCATGATCCTTCCGTCTTACTGCCCCCGGAAGGTCCTTGACCTGGGTAATGAGCCATTTATTGACCGGCAGATGCCGGATTCAAGTGCTGGGATCAGGGCGAGCTGACAAGGTAAGAAATTGGAAGCCCTTTCATCGCCCGGTATCACAAGATTCAGGGAATATGGGCAAGTTGGCACCCTGACTTTCACCCCGTCCTTGTCGAAATGAAATCCGAGTCTGTAAGGAAGCGACCTACATACACTGTTCCTATTCCCCGCCATGTCAGCGGGCTCGCGGCCCTCACAACAGGAGCTCGGATCGCGCTTTCTTGCGAGTGAATTGCGGGTTTCCGGCTTCATAACCCCGGACCACCCAGTTCGAACCCGCAACTTGGTCTCCTAATTTGACCCGAGGAACATCATGAAAGGGACCCCAGCAGCAGCATCCTCCGCTACCCTTGCTACCATGGACGGCAACCAGGCAGCCGCTTATATCGCCTATCGTGCCAGCGAAGTCATTGCCATTTACCCGATCACGCCGGCCTCCACCATGGGTGAGTTTGCAGATCTGCAGGACCGCCGAGGGGAGCACCGCCGAGAGGAATGCCGCCAGGGGGACTGAAGCGTTCTCCGGAATAATCGAGAGCACCTTCCTGGCATCGATCCGGCTTCCTCTGATAGCCTCCGCATCGATGACTGTCGACC
>JAURNP010000210.1 GCA_030830105.1 Rhodothermales bacterium
AAGTGTCCTTGACGTCGCATCCGTCCGGTCTCTTGCTCCTGGAAGCGCTGGCCGAATAATCGAAGGCCAATTTTCCAAAGGCGTCTCTTGTTACGTACCCTTGGAAGGTCTCAAAGCGTACATGATGCTGCTTTTCAGAGCTTGGAGGCACTTGAGCAGTATTCTATGATCCGAGAAAATGCACGACCCAATCACCACCCAATTGGATCACCGATGAAATACTTTACTCTATTCCTTATTGCGGGGCTGTTTTTCCTCGCACCAACTGTCCAGGCACAGGACGAATCTTCCGTGGACCGATAGAAATTGGTGCCCTACGAAGAGATGACAACAATGCGCAAAAACTCGAAGGTGAGGCGCGGCGTGTCAAATCTTTCCAAACGTCGCGGTGACGTATCCAAAGGCGACACCGTAATGGTCCAGCAGTGGACCCCCAGCGACAGAGTCAAAATCAAGATTGGAGAATTGGAAGGGTGGGTCAACCTGGCTCGCGTTCGAATGACTGACCGTCTCGAGGAGATCATTGAATATGAGCGGGAAACCTATGCGATCCAGAAGTGGGAAGCAGAGGAAGCGGCCCGAAACAGTCGGTCTGGATGGAATGTTGAGGTTTATGGAACTGGAGACGAGCCAGTCGGAATCATGGTTATGATAAACGCAGACACCCTGTCTTTTGGTAACCATTCCCTGCCATTCCACGCGAGAGTACAGCCGGAGAGCGGACAGCAGGTCAAAGCCTTCGTAGTTTCAGGATATGACGGAGACGAGATCTACGCAGAGGTCCGCTACAGAGGTCGCATCATGGCTGGAATCACCTTGATCGGAGATCGGGCTGTGGGAAGCGTTGCCTACACGGTTCGATGACCAGCGCCGGAAGTGCGCTGGCGTTCGTTACGCGTCATATAGGGTAGTGACCCTAAGGAGCTTCACAAACGTGAGATCCTGGAAGTAACGTCCACCTGGAAGAGACGATTACTCTCGGGCTCTGGTAGGCTCTGGTAGGCTCTGGTAGGCTCTGGTAGGCTCCGGTAGGGTCTCGAGGCGTAGTCCGAGCGGATCGTTAGTCCACCCCGTCAAAACCCGTCGAGGGTGCCCACGACCAGTTATCGGTGCTGTGTCATGCGCCGACTGACGATGTGTTGAGGAAGTCCCGCAGGACGTAGTGGAGAATCCCGCCGTTGCGGTAGTACTCCACCTCGACAGGCGTATCGAGTCGGCAGTCGGTGTCGAATTCGACGGTCGAACCGTCGGTGCGATTGGCCGTCACCCGGATGGAGCTGAGCGCCTTCACATCGTTGTCCACGGCAATCGAGAACGACTCTGTTCCATCCAGTCCGAGGCTCGTCGGCGTTTCGCCGGTCTTGAACTGGAGCGGAAGGACGCCCATTCCGATCAGGTTGGAACGGTGGATACGCTCATAGCTCTCCGCGATCACGGCCTTGACGCCCAACAGGAGGGTACCTTTGGCGGCCCAGTCACGTGATGAGCCCATGCCATAGTCTTTTCCTGCCAGGACGACCAGCTGCGTTCCGTCTTCCTGGTATTTCATGGAAGCATCGTAGATGGGCAGCGTTTCGTCTGTGGGGAAATACCGCGTAATGCCTCCCTCCGTCCCCGGTACCAGGTGGTTCTTGATACGGATGTTGGCAAACGTACCACGCATCATCACCTCGTGGTTTCCACGACGAGAACCGTACGAGTTGAAGTCGAGGTAGTCGACCTCATTCTCGAGCAGATACTGTGCAGCCGTACTGTCCGGCGCGATGGCTCCGGCAGGAGAGATGTGATCGGTCGTTGTGGAGTCACCCACTTTTACCAGCACACGTGCTCCTTCAATGGTCTGGATGGTTGGCGTCTCGGGTGTCAAGTCCATGAAGAATGGCGGTTCCTGCACGTAGGTGGACTCGGAAGACCATTCGTAGACGGACCCTTCGGGGATCTGGATCGCATTCCAGAGCTCATTGGAGTCTTCGATGCCATCGTATTCCTTTTTGAAAGCCTCCGGCGTGACACAGCGGTTGACCAGCTCGCGGATTTCCTCAGCCGTGGGCCAGATGTCCTGAAGCATGACCTCGTTTCCTTCGGAGTCGGTCCCGATCGGATCCTTGGACAAATCGATATCGACCGTTCCTGCAAGGGCGTAGGCCACGACAAGAGGAGGGGAAGCCAAGTAGTTGGCCTGGACCAGCTGGTGGATGCGGCCTTCAAAGTTGCGGTTACCCGAAAGCACACCACTCACGATCAAATCGCCTTCCTTGATGGCGTTGGCTGTTGGTTCGGGAAGTGGCCCGGAGTTTCCAATACACGTGGTGCATCCGTAACCAACCAGGTTGAAACCGATCGTGTTCAGGTAGGGCCAAAGGCCTGCATTTTGGAGATAGTCGGTTACCACCTTCGAGCCAGGCGCCAGCGACGTCTTGACGTATGGAGACACTTTCAGGCCGCGTTCTACGGCCTTTTTGGCGACGAGGCCGGCACCAATCATGACAGACGGATTGGACGTGTTGGTACAGCTGGTGATGGCTGCAATCGTGACGTCTCCGTGATTCATTTCGATTTTATTGCCGCGGTCATCTTGGTACGTGCCTGTGCTTTCCAGGCGGTCTCCGCTAAGACCAAAGCCCTGCGGGCCGGCGGCACGCCGCAGCGATGCATGGAATTCTTCCTGCATGGCTGGCAGTTCGATGCGGTCCTGTGGGCGCTTTGGACCCGAGAGGGCCGGCGTGATCGTGGACAGGTCCAGTTCAAGGACGTCCTTGAATGCAGGATCGGCTGAATCGTCCGTACGGAACAGACCCTGGGCCTTGGTATAGCGCTCAACAGCAGCGACCAGGTCCTCGTCGCGGCCGGTACGGCGCAAGAAGTCAAGGGTCTCCTGGTCGATGGGGAAGAAGCCCATGGTGGCGCCGTATTCCGGCGACATGTTGGCAATCGTGGCGCGATCGGGCACGGTCATATTGGAGACGCCCGGTCCGAAGAACTCCACGAATTTGCCCACTACACCGTATTTGCGCAGAACCTCGGTAATGCGCAGTACAAGGTCGGTAGCCGTGGCACCCTGAGGCATGGCACCCGTAATGCGGACGCCGATCACTTCCGGCATGAGCATGTAGATGGGTTGGCCGAGCATGACAGCTTCCGCCTCAATACCACCCACACCCCAACCGACCACACCAAGACCGTCGATCATGGTTGTGTGACTATCCGTTCCTACGAGGGAGTCGGGATACCACACGTTCAGGCCATCTCCAGCAGGTTTGGTCCAGGCGCCTCGGGCGATATACTCGAGGTTGACCTGGTGACAGATACCTGAGCCTGGAGGTACGACTGAGAAATTGTCGAAAGCGCTCTTGCCCCAGCGAAGGAACTCGTAGCGCTCAGCGTTTCGCTCGAACTCGCGCTTTTCATTGATGAAGAGGGCCTGGTCCTGTCCGAAAGCATCGACTTGAACCGAGTGGTCGATCACAAGGTGGACAGGCACACGCGGGTTGATGGTCTCTGGGTCGCCGCCCAAGCGGGCCATCGCGCTGCGAAGAGCAGCCAGGTCAACGACTGCCGGGACGCCCGTGAAGTCCTGCAGCAACACGCGTGCTGGCATGAACGGGATTTCCACTTTGTCTGGATTGGCTGGGTCATAGGTTGCCAGCTTCTCGACATCTTTCTTCTCCACAAGGAAGCCGTCGCAATTGCGGAGAGCACACTCAAGAAGAACTTTGATGGAGTATGGCAGGCGGTCGATGCCTTCAAATCCCTGATCGCGCAGCGCTGGCAGGCTGTACAGTACGCCGGTCCCAGAGCCGGTGTCAAACGTTTGACGAGTACCGAAAAGATCGTTGGATGCGGAGTGAGCGTCGCTCATGTCAGTATCGGTTGGACCCCGAGGGGCCGGTTCAAAGAGAGCCTTAAAGATAGCAAATACAGAGGCGCCCTGCTTGCTTGAACTCACCCAAAAACGCTGTTTGGGCGCTCCTGAGGGTGAAAACCGAATGAACGACTGCGCTCAGAATTGCGCACGAAGGGCCACGTTGATATTCCTGGGTAGGCCAGGGGCCCATTCGTCACCCCGGAATGCATTGGTCAAGGCACGCTGTGCGTAGAGTGTGTCTCCAAGATTGCCGACCCGCCCAAGAACGGTCCAGCGACCTGACAGAACCATATTCCATCGGAGGTGCACCAGGTTGTGACCGTCGTATCGAACTGTGTTATCGGGGTTCATCCAGTAGGAGCCCACGCGGTGCCACGAAATTGCCATTTCACCCTCAATGGATCCTGGTGGACGAAGAACAACTTCCGCATGTACAAGATGACGGGGAGCCAACTCCATCTCGTTCCCAGAGAAATTCTGGTCCAGATCTGTGATCCACGCCTCGTACGAATGCCGAGCTATGGTCCAAGCTACCGATCCTGAGACCAGTGTATGCGGTCGAAGCGTGAGTCCGGACTCGATGCCTTGATGGCGGGTCTGCCCCGTATTTACGCTTCCGCGGCTTCCCTCTTCGTAGTTGAAGGTGACTATGTCGTTGTCCTTGACCAGGACGTATCCTGTCACTTCCAAGGCAAAGGCATCAAGGCTATTCCAACGTATCCCGGTCTCGAAGTTGTTGGCCCGGACAGGCTTCAGTCCAATGGACGATCGGGCAGAGCCTTGGCGGAATACCTGACGTTCCGAGGGCACGCGAAAGGCATGCCGATACGATGCCACGGCCGTCAGGCCTTGCGCTACTTCGTAGGTCAGACCTGCCTTGGGGCTGAACTGGGAGTAGGTTGTTCGCTGGGAAGCAGGTCGTTTATGACGACCTGACTCGAGCAGCCCGAGATGATTTTCGTAATCGTAACCGGCCAAGTCGAAGCGCAGGCCAGCCGTCGCGCGCAAACGCTCCACAGGCGTCCATTCGGCATGAACGAAGGGCGCGATTTGCTGAAAGGTGACATCGTAGTCGTATTGGTTTCCAGCTCGTTCATAGTCGACAAAAATGGAGGCTACTCGGTTGGCTTCCACTTCGATCTCCCTTCGCTTACCAGGGCTGATTTCCGCATCCAAACCGACGATCGTACGCACGTTTTCGCTGCGGTTGAACCAGTGCCATCGGGCCTGTGCGCCAACGGACCAATTTGAGGTTTCCCAGATGGCAGGATCAAACGTCAAGGCCCAATTCGGAAGCAGGTCCATCGCCGAGTAGCGGAAGTATGGCGTCACGCTGAAAAGCGATGAGCCGGCCCATTTACTCCATGCGCTCGATAGCCGGAAAGCCGACACATTTCGGAAAGAAATGGGGGTATAGTGGGTACGAGGATCCGCTTCGTAATCCTCCGTGGAGATCGCCGCAATGCCCGCCGGATGCTGTTCCACCCGTGTAGCTGTAGCCACCGTGTGTAAACGGGAAGCAGGCCCCAGGCTGCGTCTCCAGGCCAGCGTGGCGCTCTGTCGGTTGTAGGCCGTGCCCCGGCGCCATCCGTCGGAATCGGCAACGTTTACATCCAGTCGGTACCCATCCTGATCGCCGACGGAGGAGACCGTGAAAAGGGCCCGTTTGAAACCAAAGCTTCCGGTCTCACCCAAGATCGAACCACCCGACTCGCTTGGTATGCTGCCCGTTTCGACATTGATCACGCCCCCAATGGCATCGCTTCCATGTAGAGCCGTCCCCGGACCCTTGATCACCTCTATCGATGAGGCCTGCGGAATGTTGACTTCAAAGAGGGCATTGTGATTGAAAAAGCCGGTGGAGCGTGTCGGGATACCGTTCTCCAGGTACAAGTATTGTGGCAACAGCGAAAGGGGCTGCCGGATGGAAGTCATGTGTCCCTCACCTTCCGTCGCGTTGATCCAGACGCCGGGTATGCGGTTGGCAATACGCGATGGGTGGGCCGGATTGGATGCGGCGATGAGGTCACCACCAATACGGTCGATTGCCTCGGGTAACTCGTTGCCCAACCGTTCTTCCCGGGTTGCCGAGATGGTGATGGCATCCAAAGCAATGGGGGCCCGCTCCATGGCCACTTTCCATCCTGAGGAGGGAATGTCCTCTGCTTGAATCGCCAGAATGAGGGGTCGATACCCCAGAAGACGAACGGTCAGCGTGTCGGGTAGTTGGATGGGACCACGAAACTGAAAAGCACCGGAAGTACCAGAAAGAACCGTCTGACGTTGATTCAGAAATCGGACGACAGCCCCCGGTAATCCGTCACCGGATTCTGAATCAACTACATGTCCGGAAACGGTAGCTACTGACGTGGACTGCGACCAAGACGACTCCGGAACGGCAAGTTGAACAGCAAATACAAACAACAGGACCCATCGCGCCATGGCGCGTACATCCGCTCGTTGTTCGACGCGGCATTTGTTGAACCACGAGGATTTGCGCAGATTTTCGATTCGAATCATCAGACCATCAGGCAGTAAGCTCATGCTAGCAGTAGAAGACCTCTTGAGAGACAATGCCTTCGTCAACGGACATTGGGTGTCTGCGGATTCCGGAAATCGGTTTGAAGTCACGAATCCGGCTGATGGAAAGACGCTGACCTCCGTACCAGATCTCGGTCCGGATGATGCGGCACAGGCTGTGGAAGCAGCTCGAGAGGCATTTGGAGGATGGAAGAAACAGACCGCAGGCCACCGGGCCAAGATGCTCAATCGATGGCATGATCTTATTCTGGCCAACGAAAAGGATCTTGCTCTGCTCATGACGCTGGAACAGGGCAAGCCCATCCGCGAGGCACGTGGAGAAATCCGATACGCGGCCTCGTTCGTTCGCTGGTTCGCGGAAGAGGCGCGTCGGGCCTACGGCGATGTCATTCCACCGCACGTGGCGGACAAGCGGATTCTAGCGCTGAAACAACCCGTTGGCGTCGTGGCTGCCATCACGCCCTGGAATTTTCCCGCAGCCATGATCACGCGGAAAGTGGCCCCAGCATTAGCTGTGGGCTGTACCGTCGTTATCAAGCCTTCCGAGTGGACGCCTTTGACGGCTTTGGCGCTGGCTCGCCTTGCCGAAGACGCCGGATTTCCCTCAGGAGTGCTCAATGTCGTGACGACCATGGACGCGGCGGGTGTGGGCACCATGTTGACGTCCCATCCGGATGTACGGAAGATTTCGTTCACCGGATCGACCCGCGTTGGGAAGCTGGTGCTGGCGGGTGCCGCGAACACGGTCAAGCGGGTATCTCTTGAGCTGGGAGGCAATGCGCCGTTCATCGTTTTTGATGATGCCGATCTGGAAGCTGCGGTGGAGGGTGCCGTTGCGTCCAAGTATCGCAATGCGGGGCAGACCTGCGTGTGTGCGAATCGCATTCTGGTTCAGGAAGGGATCGCAGAGGAATTCACCGTACGGCTCACAGCCAAGACCTCACGCCTGACAGTCGGTCCCGGCGTGGATGACAGCAGTCAGATTGGACCACTCATCAACGAATCGGCGCTTGAAAAGGTGACACGCTTGATTTCCAGCGCGCAAGAGGCCGGCGCAACGATTCGCACGGGCGGCAAAGTCCACGAACTCGGAGGCACGTTTTTCGAGCCTTCCTTGGTTTCAGGCGTCACAGATGAGATGGACATCTTTTCCGAAGAGATCTTCGGTCCCGTCTCCGCCATTTCGACGTTCAAGACCGAAGAAGAGGTGATCCGCCGAGCCAACGATACGCCCTTTGGATTGGCCGCCTATGTCTTTACCCGGGACTACGCACGTGCCTGGCGGGTTCCGGAAGCGCTAGAGTATGGTATGGTCGGTGTCAACACGGGAATGATTTCGACTCCTGTAGCTCCATTCGGAGGCGTAAAGCAGTCGGGTATGGGGCGCGAAGGGTCCCGCTATGGCATGGATGAATTCCTGGAGACGAAGACGGTAACGATCGGGGGGCTGTAACAGGTACCTCCCTGCATGATTTGATCGATCGGGCAGTCCAAATCCTGGATTGCAGGAAGGCCTCGGCAGCAGCCCAAGCACTCCATTTCAATTGGCGCGATTAGTCCACATCGTTTGCCCGCAAGTCCTATGCGCCTCGTACATTGACGACAGATTCCTCCCCATCCGTCACATGTCCATGCGCTTCCTGATCGCGGTTCTATTCGCCGCCGTTTTCTCTCTGCCTGTTGCTGCCCAGCAATGGGATGATTTTGACTTCGTCTCGGACGGCGAGGGGCCATACGAACGTCTGGTAATTCGGGGCGCCGTCATGATCGAAGGATCGGGGGCGCCTCCCACGGGTCCTGTGGACATCGTGATTGAGAACGACAGGATCGTCGAAATCCGCAATGTGGGCTACCCTGGGTTGCCGATTGATCCAGACCGTCGTCCGGAAGCGGGCACCAAAGAGATCGATGCGCACGGCATGTACGTGCTGCCCGGCTTTATTGACATGCATGGCCATCCTCACACCGAGGACTCCGGCCATGGCACTCCTCTCGAATACGTGACCAAGCTCTGGGTGGCTCACGGAATAACCACAACCCGGGTGGTGGGATCGCGCGGTCCGGACTGGCTGCTTGAAATGCAGCGACTTTCGAACAACAATGAAATCACGGCGCCCCGCATCCAGGCCTATCCCATTTTCGGTCGGGGATTTGATCGGCCCATCACAACGCCGGATGATGCGCGAGAGTGGGTACGCATGGTCAAGGATATGGGTGTTCAGGGCATGAAATTCTTCGGAGCCGCGCCCTCGATTATGGAGGCGGCACTCGATGAGGCGCGAATCCAGGGACTGCGATCTACGGAGCACCATGCCCAGCTCGATGTCACCCGCATGAACGTGCTTCGTACGGCCAGCCTCGGACTGACCTCGATGGAGCACTGGTACGGGCTTCCCGAAGCACTCTTCGAGGACCGGGTAATCCAGAATTATCCGGTGGACTACAACTATCTGAACGAGGCACACCGGTTCGGTGAAGCCGGTCGCCTGTGGGCTCAGGCTGCGCCACCCTTCTCTGACCACTGGAACACGGTCATGGACTCCTTGCTGACCCTCGATTTCACCCTCAATCCGACCTTCATTCCGTATCTGGCCAGCCGGGATTTGATGGCGCAGAGCCGCAAGGAGTGGCACGCCATCTACACCCTGCCGGCGCTCTGGGACTTCTTCCGGCCGAGCCGCGCCGCTCATGGGTCGTACTGGTTCTACTGGACGACCGAAAACGAGATGGATTGGAAGGAGAATTATCGTCTCTGGATGACATTCATCAACGAGTACAAGAATCGCGGGGGTCGAGTGACCCTGGGCTCCGACTCGGGCTACATCTACAATCTCTACGGATTCGGCTACATCCAGGAAATGGAGCTCATGCGCGAGGCCGGTTTCCATCCGTTGGAGGTAATTCGAAGCGCCACCAACCTGGCCGCTGAAGCGCTCGGCATGGACGACGAGATCGGAACGATTCAGGTGGGCAAGAAAGCAGACCTCGTAATCGTGCCCGAGAATCCAATCGAAAACCTGAAAGTGCTGTACGGTACGGGCTGGATCCGTCTGAATGACGATACCATGGAGGTTGAGCGTGTGGGCGGCGTCAAGTACACGATCAAGGACGGCATCATCTTCGATGCCCGCCAGCTGCTGGCAGACGTACGCGCCATGGTCGAAGAGCAAAAGGCCGAGCGTGACATGCCGGCCGGCCCGATGCCCATGACCATCGAGACGGTGGATGAACTCACACCGCCTGCAGGATCTAACTAACCGGAGGATCGCGATGAGATGGTTGCTTGCAGCTGCCTTGATCTGGGTCACTGGTCCCGTCTTGGCCCAGGAAACCATTCTTTTCTTTGACGAGCCTGCGTCCGAATGGGAGCAGGCCCTGCCGGTTGGCAATGGTCGATTGGGTGCGATGGTATTTGGTGAGATTGCCACCGAACGTATTCAATTCAACGAGGAGACCCTCTGGTCTGGTGGTCCTTACGATCCGGTACAGGAAGGAGCTCATGCTGGCCTGCCTGAAATCCAGCGCTTGCTCTTCGAAGGCGACTTCGCTAAGGCCCACGACCTGTTCGGCCGCACCATGATGGGCGTGCCTTACGAGCAGATGAAGTACCAGCCTTTCGGAAATGTGTATCTGTATTTTGATGGGCATGACTTCGAGGGCGATGATACCGTAACGGACTATCGTCGTCAGTTGGATCTGGACACCGGGATTGCAGCAACCAGCTATGTTGTGGATGGCGTCACTTTTACGCGCGAAGTGTATTCGAGCGCCGTGGACCAAGTGATAGTCGTTCACCTTACGGCCAGCGAGCCAGGTGCTATTTCGTTTTCTGCCAACCTGCACGGCGTACGTAATGTGGCTCATTCCAACTACGGCACGGGCTACTTCCGGATGGATGGCATTGCGCCGAATCAGCTCCGCTTGACAGGTAAGAGTTCGACGTATCTGGGCATCGAAGGACAGATGCGCTACGAAGCTCGGGTGGATGCACAGACCGAAGGCGGCCGCTCTTGGGTGGATTACCGCACCTTGCATGTAGAAGGCGCAGATTCTGCCACGCTCTTGATAGCGGCAGCTACCAACCATGTGAATTACAAAGACGTGTCGGCGAATCCGCAGGCGCGCGTGGCAGCCTACCTGGAAGCAGCCACGGATCGGGATGTGTCTGCCATGCGCGCTGACCATTTGGAAGAACACCGCCAATGGTTCCGTCGTGTGTCCATCGACTTCGAAGGGGATCCGACCCTGAGAGAGCTACCCACGGATGAGCGGATTGCCCGCCTGGAAGAAGGGGAAGACCCGTCTCTGGCAGCTCTCTATTACCAGTTTGGACGCTACCTGCTGATTGCCTCATCGCGCCCTGGCACGCAGCCGGCCAACCTGCAGGGTATCTGGCAGGATCGGCCCAACCCTTCGTGGGACAGCAAATACACCATCAACATCAACCTGCCCATGAATTACTGGCTGGCCGATTCGGGCAACCTGTCCGAGATGAACGGTCCGCTGTGGATGTTTGCGCAGGAAGTAGCCGAGGCGGGTACCAGTACGGCCCGCGAACACTGGAATGCAGATGGGTGGGTTCTGCATCAAAACACGGACCTTTTTCGCTCCACTACGCCAATGGATGGTCCCTCCTGGGGTGCCTGGCCCGTGGGTGGTGCCTGGGTCATGACGAACCTGTCTGATCACTATCGATTCACAGAAGACCGGGAGTTTCTGGAGGAAATGTATCCCGTGTTGAAAGGGCAGGTCGAATTCCTGCTGGATATCCTTGTGGAGCATCCAGACAATGGATGGCTCGTCACAGCTCCGTCCAATTCACCCGAGAATTTCCCCGCCTGGGAAGGTAACGGGCGCTTTTTTGACGAGGTGACGGGACTGTATCTGAAAGCCCGAACGATTGCCGTGGGTCCGACCATGGACATGCAGATCATCCGGGAAGTGTTTGGAAGTTTCAGCGAGCTGGCGGCATTGCTGGGCCGTGACGAAGGACTCGCCCGTGAAGCGACCGATGCCGCGTCGAAATTGGCTCCCAACCAGATCGGCCAACATGGACAGCTGATGGAATGGATTGAAGACTACGACGAGGTTGAACCTTGGCACCGCCATCTTTCTCATCTGTGGGGCCTGTATCCCGGAAGTGAAATCACCCCCGATCAGACGCCAGAAATGGCCGCTGCAAGCGCGATTTCCATCGAGCGCCGCGGTACGGGCGGATGTGGTTGGTCATACGGATGGAAAATGGGCCTTTGGGCGCGTCTCTATGCGCCTGGTCCTGCACTGCACGAGTTCAAGCGGCATCTGATCGACTCGTCCCATCCAAACTTCTTCTCTAAATGTGGTCGCACGCTTCAAGTGGACGGCACCTTTGGAGCCACGGCTTCCATGGCTGAGATGCTGCTGCAATCCCACCAGGGAGAGCTCCATCTGCTCCCCGCCCTTCCCCTGCAATGGGGAACAGGATCGGTGAAAGGCCTTCGAGCTCGGGGCAATGTCGAGGTGGACATGACCTGGGAGAACCATCGCCTGACATCTGTCACTCTCCACGCAGGGTCGGATGGTCCCATTTTGATCAGAGCCAGCGGAATGCGCGGCGTGGAAACTGCCGGAGGAATAGATTACGCGCAATTGGACGCAGAAACCTTGACCTTTGAGGCCCAGGCCGGGTCTACCTACACACTCACCTTCTAACGTACCATGATTTCCCGTCTCACCTTTCTTCTCGCCATTCTGATCGCCGTTCCCGTTTCGGCGCAGGACTATTCCGATAGCTATCCGAAGAACCCCGGGATTGATATCCAGGGCTATGTATTCGAACTCACCGTAAACGACGACAATGACATCGTTCAGGGCCGCACGACCGTGGATGCCCGGTATGTGGCAGGGGGACAGTCCCATCTTCGCCTGGACCTGGTCGGCGAATCGGCGGATCGAGGAGATCGCGGCATGGAAGTCCACCGGGTTTTGCATGGGGAAGACGAACTATCCTTTGCCCACGCCAATGACGCACTCGTGATCGACTTGGGCATGGAAGTACCCGAGGGAAAGCGGGTGGACGTCGTGGTAGAGTACAGCGGCACGCCTGTGGATGGAATGGACATCGGCCCCAACAAGTACGGGGACCGGACCTTCTTTTCGGACAACTGGTCGTCCAGGGTACGCAACTGGCTTCCGGTTGTGGATCATCCCTACGACAAGGCCACGACGGAAATGATCATCACCCATCCGGCGCACTACCAGTCCACGTCGAATGGCGTCCTGAAGGAGTCGTCCAACCTGGGTGGTGGCATGCGCATGACGCACTGGGTCAATGATGTGCCAACCGCTACCTGGCTGTATTTCATCGGCGTGGCAGAGATGGCCATGGAGGTCGTAGACACCTGGAATGGTATTCCTATTGAGACCTGGGTGTACTGGCAGGACCGGGACAACGGTTTTTATGACTTTGCAGAGCCGTCCAAGGCGGTTCTGGCCTACTATGAGGACCTGATCGGTCCCTACGTAAACAAGCGTCTGGGTAACATCGTCTCCAATGCCACGCCGGGTGGAGGAATGGAGGCCGCTTCAATTCCGGCCTACTCGGACCGCTCTGTTTCTGGCAATCGAGACATGCGCTGGCAGTATGTCATCACACACGAGATTGCCCACCAGTGGTTCGGAAATGCCGTTACCGAGTACCATTGGAATGATGTATGGCTCAGTGAGGGTTTTGCCACGTACTACACCTTGCTATTCCGTGAGCACCACTATGGGCACGAGAACTTCATGCGGGGTCTCCTGCAGTCGCGGCAGAGCGTTTTGAACTTCTACGCAGACACGGATTACGATTTCGCGCTGGTTCGCCCATATATCGAGGATTTGAACAACGTGTCCGGCGGCATGATGTATCAGAAAGGCGCATGGATCCTGCATATGCTTCGCCGCAACCTGGGCGAAGAAATCTACCACGAGGGTATCCGGACCTACTACGCTGAGTTCATGAACAAGAATGCTCAAACGGCCGATCTGCGTCGACATCTGGAAGAAGCGTCAGGACAGGATCTGGAGCAGTTCTTCAAGCAATGGCTCTTCCAGGGCGGAGTACCGACCGTTTCCACGAATTGGTGGACAGAGAATGGTCATGTGCATGTGTCTCTGGAACAAACCCAGGAGACGTACCGCTACGAGGTTGAAGTGGATGTACAGGTCCGCTTCGAAGATGATACACTCTCGGACATCGTGACCGTTACGCTGCCCCACAACGGTGAAGCTGTAAGTCGATCCATCGATGCGGACGGGCGGGGTCGAGCCGTTGATTTGATCATGGATCCCAATATTCGTCTGCTGGCGAATTTTGACGTGGAAGAGGGTCGTTGATGGTGCTTTCGCAGTTTGATGAAGCTCTGCTGGCAGGTGAAGAGGGCCCAGCCTCCCAGATGGCGATGCGGATCCTGCATCGCATGCTGCCCGTGTTCGGCGTGGATCGCTTCATGGATGTTGAAGCAGCGCATATTGACAGTACGGTCTACATGGGTGTGGCCACCATGGAGTATGCTGAACGGCTTGCTGAGTTGGGGGCCAAGGTGCGCGTGCCCTCCACTCTGAACGTCAGCGGCGTCGACGAACACGGTTGGCAGGAGTGGGAAGTACCAGAAGAAGTGGCTGCCAATGCCACCCGACAGATGCGGGCTTATGAGGCTATGGGATGTATTCCTACGTGGACGTGTGCCCCTTATCAAACAGAGCATGCTCCTTCTTTTGGTCAGCAAATTGCAGCCGGGGAGTCGAACGTGATCGGATACTATAATTCGGTCATCGGGGCACGTACCGAGCGCTATCCAGATTTGCTGGACATCTGTGCCGCCATAACAGGCCGCGTGCCGGCGGCTGGGCTGCATCTGGATGAAGGGCGCAGAGGGAGCGTCTTGCTACGATTGAAGGATGTGCCACCAGCGCTGCAGGAGGACGATGCTTTTTACCCGGTTCTGGGACACTTGATTGGTCGTATGGCGCCGGACGGAATTCCAGTGATCGAGGGGATGCACGTGCAGCCAACGAAAGACCAGCTCAAAGCGGTGTGCGCCGGCGGGGCTTCGTCCGGCGCCATTGCCCTGTTCCACATGGTCGGCGTGACGCCCGAAGCACCCACCACTCGCGAAGCATTCCTCGGACAGGAGCCGCCACGCGTCATCGACGTGGGCATGAATGAACTGCGTACGTCCTATCGGGACCTGTCTACAGCGCAGGGAGAGCAGTTAGACATGGTGGTGCTGGGAAGTCCCCACTTTTCGATCGACGAATTCAAGGCCCTGGCGCCGCTTGTAAAGGGTCGCCAGAAAGCCGACGGCGTGGATTTTCTGGTCACGTGCAGCCGGACGGTCCGAATGATCGCAGATCACGTCGGGCTTCTCGAACCAATCGAGGCATTCGGTGCCAAGATTACCGTCGACACGTGTCCACTCACGTCTCCCATGCTTCCCGATCGCATCAACAACCTGATGACGAACTCGGCCAAATACGCGTACTACTCGCCCGGTCTGCTGGGTGTGGATGTGATTTATGGTCGACTGACTGATTGTGTAGAATCGGCTATTCAGGGCCGGGTTATCCGGGAGGAGGGGCCATGGAGCGATTGAAAGGAAGCGTGATCATTCAAGGAGCCGCTGAGGGCCGTGTTTTGGCCAGTACTGAACCCCTTTCATTCTGGGGAGGGTATGACCAACACACCGGAGAAATCATCGATCGGCGACATCCCCTCTCGGGCGAGAACGGTTCCGGCAGGATCCTGGCCTTGCCGTTTACCAGAGGATCGTCCACCACGACAGCCATCCTGTTGGAGTCCGTACGGCGAGGTGTTGCACCTGCAGGCATTATTACCGACCGGGCAGATGTCTTCCTGGCATTGGCGTCTGTCGTGGCGGACGAGATGTATCAGAATGCCTTTCCAATGGTCGCCGTAGATCCCGAGGTATTTGCTGCGCTCCGCAGCGGAGACCGAGCGCGCATCCTCGAAGATGGAATCCTGGAGATTGAATCCGGATCGTAGGGCTGGGAACGCTCGGTCAGGCATTGTACGCTGCTCGGCGGTGCCCGGAATGGGCTCGCCACGGCTTCAACACGGCAGCCCTACAGCAGCTGAAGTCGATTCTTGAGACCCTTCGAAGTGAAGGAGGTACCGTCGCTGTAAATGAGGAAGCCTTCGACGCCTGCTTGTGAATCAACAAGCGCCTGACCCTGGGATCGCGAGGCGACCGAAACGGCCGTTGCTAGGGCATCAGCCGTCATGGTATCCCGGGCCACGATGGTCGCGCTGACCACGTGATTCACAGAATAGCCGCTGACGGGATCAACAATGTGCGATACTTCCTTCCCGGTAACCGTGCGTTTCTGCAGGTAGATGCCAGACGTAGCGACGGCTTCGTTTTCGACTTCCAGCGTGGCGACCAGATCCTGCTCCTTTGCCGGATGACGGATTCCAATCTTCCACGGACGATCTGCATCGGGACGACCCAATGCATAGAGATCACCGCCTGCATCGATAAGGGCGGCCGTGGCGCCAGCATTGTGGGCAGCTTCAATCGCCCGATCGACGCCGTAGCCCTTGGCAATGCCACCAAAGTCAGCTCCGACACCACTCAAGCCCATCGAAACCGTCGTACCGTCCACACGCAGCTGACGGTAGTCTATCAGTCCTTCTGTGGAGGCACCTGGAACGAAACCAAGCCGACGCATGGCTGGGAGAACCGTGACATCCATGGCTCCCTCGGACACGTCGCCGAAATGCTGGGCTGCACGGGCCACATCCGAGATTTCCCGGCCCGATACTCGCTCGCCGCCATTCACGCGCATCAATGCGCTCGAGGCATGGTGAACTGTCAGCAGCCCGTCTACGTCTTGCAGGCGTCGGAATGCGTCGTTTACCGCATCATTCGAGAACTCATCCTTCAGGAGGGATAAACGAATGGATGTCCCCATGCCATATGATGACCGATGAACGAGGTCGGCGGCCGGATTGCGTGTAGCAAATGCCCATCCGGGAACCGCCTGTATCAAGGCCAGACCACCGAGAGTTTTTCCAGCATCGGAAAGGAACTGTCGACGGGATGCTTTCATCATGATGTGTTCAGGATCAGAGGATCCGTTCTGGTTGAGTTCGCTGGATAGTACGGCTCTGTCGAGTCGCCAACAGGTTACGTCGCAGGTCAGGGCAGATTCAAGAAGATCAGTTGTCTTCGGCGCTGATCCGACCTACATCGGGTCGGAGCTCCAAGAATACCACCTGGGTATCTCGTGCGAGGTCTGTCATAATCAACTTATCAGTCAATTTTCCGGTTAGCCCCGTCTGGACGTCGAGACGATCGACTTGGAAGAAAACCCGTGTACACCGTACCAAAACCACAGGCCCGCTTTGCGTTCTGATTCGTACCATCTGTTCAGGCAGCCGTTGAAGTGCATGACACTTCTGGTTTCGCCATCTCCGCACTTCCGGATGTTTCCCACCCTCATGGCTATGCGCACCCTGTCTTTTTTGCTGATCTCTCTTCTGACCATTTCTGGATGTTCTGGACCTGAAACGGCGTTTCTGGCTGAATTTTCCGGCTCTCCCGATCGCACCTGGATTGGTCCCCAGTATTATGCGAACAGGATGTTGGACTGGGAACTGAAAGAGGGTCGGCTGCAGAGTATCGAGGGGCGACAGGCTAAACCCATGCGTACCGTGCACCTGCTGACCCACTGGTTGGCCGATGAGGAAGGTGGGGTGCATATGAGTGTCAGGACCGGCGCCATCAACGAACCCGATCGTCCCAGTGACAGCACGTGGGTGGGTTTTCTGATCGGAGCCGGTGGGTCGGAGACGGATTATCGAATCAGCTCCTTGGTTCACCATTGGCCGGCGCCGGGAGGAGGATTGGTTGTGGCCGTAGACGGAAATGGTCAGATTACGGTCCGTGACAATGAGAACCCGGAAGTTGCACGACGGCCCCGAGCCGACTTCAAGCCTTCGGACTGGCCAATTATCGCGCCATCAACCACAGAAGGAGCGTTGCAGACCATCCGGGACTTCGGCCTCCGCGCCATGGCCGCTCCTGGCGAGTCCGGGTATGATCTTGTTGTTGAGACCTTCATTCCCGCGACGGACGAGGTCATCTCTCTCGCTGTTTACCCGGGTCTGGACAAAAAGTATTTCACGGGCAACGTGGCACTGCTCTCCCACGGCTCACCATCCCATTCCGGCCAAGGATACTGGTTCGATGGTTGGTCACTCGAGGGCAGCAAAGTCCGTATGGATGCTACCCGGGCCTTTGGGCCTGTACTGGGTGTCCAATACACGCTGAGCGAGGAAACGTTGAAGATGACAGCGCAAATGGGACCGCTGGGTGCCGAAGATTCCCGTGTCGCCGAATTGCAGGTAGCCGATGGTGACTCTTGGACAACAGTAGCGACCGGCGAGCTGGATGACAATGGATTCACTATCGGATTCCGCGTCGAAGACTTCCAACAGGACGGGGATACTCCGTTCCGCGTGATGTATTCACTGTGGGAAGGGACTACACCAGTCACCCATTATTACGACGGGACGATCCACGCAGGCGTAGAAGGGGAGGAGTTCGTTCTGGCGGCCATGAACTGTCATCACATCTCTGGCGGAGATGGTTCGTGGACGCACAACCATTTCTGGTGGCCGCATCAGGAAGTGGCGGACCGGGTGGCCTATCACGAACCAGACATGATCTTCTTCGCGGGCGATCAAATCTACGAGTCTGGACTCGCCGGTATCATCCGCGCTCCTGAGGATGATGCAATTATCGACTATCTCTACCACTGGAATCGATTCTTGTGGGCCTTCGGCGATCTCACGCGGCACCGTCCAACGGTAACCATCCCTGACGATCACGATGTGTATCACGGTAACATCTGGGGAGCAGGAGGGAAATCGGCTACGGGTCCGCACTCGCCCGCCTCTGACAACGGTGGGTACATCCAGTCCCCCGGCTTTGTCAATGCGGTCCACCGCACGCAGACCTCGCATCTTCCGGACCCCTACGATCCGCCCCCGATCGAGCAGGATATTTCGGTCTACTACACGAACGTGGAGTTTGGTGGGATATCCTTCGCCGTTTTAGCCGACCGTCAATTCAAGAGCTCACCCCGGGATTTGATGCCTGAGGCCGAAATCTGGAATGGCTGGCCCCGTAATGCCAATTGGGATGCTGCCGAAAAGGGAGATCACCCCGATGCTGTGTTGCTGGGTGACCGACAGCTGACGTTTCTGGATCAATGGGCGAAGGAGTGGGGCAGCGATTCATGGATGAAGGTGATGCTTTCGCAGACGCTGTTTGCCAACGTGGCTACCATTCCGGTAGACCAATTTGACGGCTCCGGCATTCCGGGTCTACCCATCCCGCCTGCAGGCGAAATTGTGACCGGCTACAAGAAAGCGATGGATCATGATTCGAACGGATGGCCTCAGACCGGCCGCAACAAGGTTGTCGATGTGCTGCGTCGTGCACGAGCCTTTCATGTGGCAGGGGATCAGCACCTGGGCAGCACCGTCCGATATGGAAAAGATGCTTTCCAGGACGCTGGATATGGCTTCGTAGTGCCGTCGATTGCGAATATCTGGCCCCGACGCTGGTTTCCACCCGAAGTCAGCCCCACGCGTGATCCGGAGGCCTCCTGGTACACGGGCGATCATCTCGATGGCTTCGGAAACCACATGACCGTCCTGGCGGTCGCCAATCCGGTCAATTCCGAAGTGGAGCCCACCGCCCTGTATGATCGCACGCCAGGGTATGGCATCATCCGTATGAATCGGACCACGCGTCAGGTAGTCCTGGAGGCATGGCCACGCTGGGTGGACCCTTCGGCACAGGACGCCGAACCGTATCACGATTGGCCGGTGCGATTCCATCAGGAAGATGGGGATGGTCGCCGCCCAGTCGACCACCTGGCCAGTGTCACTTTCGAAGTGGGCGATGCGCCCGTAGTGGAAGTAACCGATCTGGATTCAGGAGAGCATATCTACTCCATCCGTCCGGGAGCGGGCATGTACCGGATACCTGTCTACGACACCAGCCGTGATTACAACCTTCGGCTGACATGGCCGGACGGTCATGAGCGTACCTTCGAGCTGCCATCCGGTAGCTACCCCATGCGGGATATCATCGCACGATGAGCTCCCGAGCTGAAAAGTGCCTCGGCCTTGATTAACCTTACTTTTTCATCCCTACCATGACTTCTCGCATTCCGCTGTTTGCTGTCCTTGTCTCATTCTTGGCCGCGTGTTCTTCGACCGACGAACAGGTCCCAGCAGCCTCCGGGACTATGGATGTTGGTCCCGTCGAAAACGTGATTCTGATTACGCTCGATGGACTTCGCTGGGAGGAGTTGTTCACGGGCGCCGATGCGTGGCTTCTGAACAATGATGACTATACCAATAACCGGGACGAGGTCGCGGCGCGCTTCTGGCGCGACACGCCAGAAGCGCGCCGCGAGGCGCTCATGCCCTTTTTCTGGAGTGTAATCGCAGAGGAAGGGACCCTCTGGGGTAATCGCCATATCGGTTCTGTCGGGGCAGTGACCAACAAGCAGGTGTTTTCCTATCCGGGCTATAACGAGATCCTGACTGGATTCGTAGACGAGGCCATCGACTCGAATGACAAGATTGCGAATCGTAATGAGACGGTTATGGAGTGGGTGAACAAACAGGAAGGATTCGAAGGTCGTGTGGCTGCGTTCGGGTCCTGGGATGTATTTCCGTACATCGTCAATGAGGAGCGCAGCGGCGTTCCGGTGAATGCTGGATTCGAGTCGGCCGAAGGCGATTTGACCGAAAAAGAAGCCTGGCTCAACGAGCTGCAGGCTCAGACGCCCTCACCATGGACGTCGGTGCGCCTGGACGTCTTCACCCATCATTATGCGCTGGAGACGCTGAAATCGGAACGTCCCCGGTTGATGTACATCTCCTATGGGGAAACAGATGATTTTGCCCACAATGGAGATTATCGCCACTACCTGCACGCAGCCTATCGGACGGATGCCTTCATTCGGGATCTGTGGGCATGGGTTCAGAGTGATGCCGAGTATGCTGGAAATACCGCCTTCCTGATCACGACAGATCATGGACGAGGTGAGCAGGATCGTTGGGTCGGTCACGGAATCGACTGGGAAGGCTCCGAAGCCATCTGGGTAGCTGCTCTCGGACCGGGATTCCCGCACGCTGGAGAGGTGGGGAATTCGGTCAATCAGGAAGCGCCGTCTCCCGTATATCAGAACCAGATGGCAGCGACCGTTGCCCACTTACTCGGATTGGACTACAACAACCGGGTGCCGATAGGAGCGTCGCTGCTGGAGCGATAACCCTCCGGAGCCAACCACCCGATTCAGATCATGGTCCCTTCCAACGAACGGGAGCACCCACACATTCCAAGTCCGCTGGATCCTGACTTCGAGCATGATCTGGATCTGTATTTCCTCGGCCCAAAATCCGAACAGCGGCAATTCCTCTACGAAGCCCTGCAGCTGGTCCTGAATGACCACGTCTTCTGGCGGCGAAATTATTGGCCCAAGGATCCGCCAGCCATCGGGTACAGCAAGGTCAACGGCCCCGATGCCAGTCACTTTCGGGAGATGTTCTTTACGGAGCTCTTCTCCCTTGTTTCCGATATGAAACTGAACGTTCCAGTATTCAGCCCGCGATACATGGCGCACATGATTTCGGAAACGACGCTGCCGGCGTTGGTAGCATACTTTGCCACGCTGCTACACAATCCGAATAACGTTTCGAGCGAGGCGTCTCCGGTCACGATTCGGTATGAACTGGAAGTGGGCAAGCAGTTCGCACGCTTGTTCGGATTTGATGATCGCACATCGTTCGGACACCTCACATCGGGAGGGACGATTGCCAATTATGAATCCCTTTGGTTCCATAAGGCGGGTCGATTCCTGCCCGTTGCCATCGAAATGGCCAGGCGCAAGCACGACGGAAAAAGCGGGCAGACGGGAGCGGACGCCCTTTCTGTTATGAGACTGGTGTTCATGAATCGTTGGGTCGAGCTGGAGGAGGTCGACGGCAGCTCTTACCTCGAAGACTTCCTGGTCAAGCTGCGGGAGGCGATAGAGGAGTGGGCTGCTTGAATCAATAAGGTGTTGGGTGAGGAGCGCTGGGCAGGTAATGAAACTCGCTTTCGGCCTCTGTCCGGGCCGCCTACAGTTCAGCCAGAGGGCGCGGATCCACTATTTCGGGTCCACGATCTCCCATGCGCACGCTGCACAATCCTACGGTTGGATCGTGCTCAAAGTACAGATCCCATCCGCCTTCGACGGCTTGATGAAGCAGTCGGCCTTTCTCTTCAATCGTAGTTATGGGCCACAAATCGTACCCCATGTTCCAGGCAGGAGCCAGATGGGCATGCGTTGGCAGCAAATCAGCCGTGTATAGAAGGGACTTTTCGGTATCGTGAATCCGTACGAGCTGCATGGCCCGCGTGTGTCCATCGACAGGAATGACCTCCACGCCCGGAAAGAGCGCCGTCTGTCCGTCGATCAACGTCAATTGCCCGGATGCGGCGAGCGGCTCCAGGTTTTCGGGCAGGAAGGAGGCCTTTTCGCGGATATTTCCCTCCTGCGCCCAATCCCAGTGGGCTCGCTGGACATGAAAGTGTGCATTCGGAAACGCAATTTGCAGCTGTCCATCCACCCGCTCTGTACTACCGCCGCAATGGTCGAAGTGGAGATGGGTGAGCACCACGTCCGTGACATCATTTCGGTGGAATCCGATCGCGGCCAGCGAAGCGTCCAGCTCCATGGTAGATGTATCGACACCGTAGATCTTCAGGAATTTCTCGTCCTGCTTGGTCCCGATTCCATTATCAATAAGGATACAGCGATCCCCATCCACCAGCAGGAGGCAACGGGCATGCAATGGAATTCGGTTCAGCTCGTCGGCCGCGATGCGCTTCTGCCACAGAGGTTTGGGGACGATGCCAAACATCGCGCCGCCGTCCAGACCAAAGCGGCCGGTCTCAATGGTGTGCAGTGTCCAGGATCCGATGCGGGACATATGATTGGAGGCTGGTATGAAAAAAGCAGAAACGCTCCTTGACGGGCCACGTTAGGTGGAGCGGAAACAGAGGTGGAATCGCCCGGCGGGGTGGATATCAAAGTGCCTGCGCCCTAACCTCAGGAGACCAGTACAAACCACCCAATCAACTTGTTGCCGCATGCCGGTTTCAGACGCCCACCGCATCCAGACCTCGGATCTTGACACGCCTCCCAGACTGCTTCTGGGGCCCGGTCCGTCAAATGCCCACCCGCGTGTGCTTCGCGCTTTGTCCAATCGTCAGGTTGGGCACCTGGACCCGACGTTCATCCATCTGATGAACGAAGTCCAGTCGCTGCTCAAGTACGCCTGGCAGACAGAAAACCCGGTGACCATTCCGGTGTCCGGTACGGGTAGTGCGGCCATGGAAGCCGCCGTGGCCAATACGGTAGAATCGGGAGATTCCGTTCTGGTAGGCTGTAATGGATATTTTGGTGAGCGGATGGTGGATATGGCTTCGCGCTATGGTGCCAGTGTTACGCGCATGGAAGCAGCGTGGGGGACTGCCTTTGACCTGGAAACGATTCGCACGGCCATGGAATCCTGTCGCCCCCAGGTTCTGGGGTTGGTTCATGCCGAAACATCCACCGGTGCCCGGCAGCCGTTGGAAGGCGTACGCGATCTGTGTGATGAATTCGACTGCTTGCTGATCATTGATACGGTGACCAGTCTCGGGGGCGTTGAGCTCTTCCTGGATGAATGGGGTGTTGATGCGGCATACAGCGGCACACAGAAATGTCTCTCGTGCCCACCCGGACTTGGCCCGCTCACGCTAGGACCACGCGTCCTGGAACGCCTTGAAAAAAGGTCGCGTCCTGTTCCAAACTGGTACCTGGACATGTCATTGGTGGGCAAGTATTGGGGATCGGAGCGCACCTACCATCACACGGCGCCCATCAACATGAATTACGGGCTGCGCGAGGCTCTACGGCTGATTGCCGAAGAAGACCTTGAGGCTCGGTGGGAGCGGCATCGAACCAATGCCAACCTGCTCTGGGATGGTCTGGCGGATCTTGGATTATCCTGTCACGTGGATAAGGAGATTCGCCTTCCGAGTCTCACTACCGTTCGAGTGCCTGATGGGGTCGATTCCGGGCAGGTTGCCCGTACGCTGCTCACCGAGTACAACATCGAAATCGCCGGGGGGCTCGGTGCTCTTGCCGGCAAAGTATGGCGGGTCGGGTTGATGGGCTTCAACAGTCGCCCGGAAAACGTGATGCTGCTGCTGGCTGCCCTCAAGAACGTCCTTCACCGCTGACAGCCATGCAAGCAGTGGATTATTCGGTCGTAAGCCCCGAGCAGGTAAGTGCCTGTATGGCGGCGCTGCAGCACAAGATTGGTGATGCTGTGCGCACTAATGCGTATCAGCGGATGCTCTACGCAACGGATGCCAGTATTTATCACGTGGAGCCTGCGGCCGTGGTCATTCCGCGTCATCGTGATGATCTGCAGGCCGTCATGGAAACGGCTGCCCAGTTTCATGTGCCGGTGACGGCGAGAGCGGCGGGAAGCAGTCTGGCTGGACAGGCCGTTGGAAGGGGGATCATCGTTGACGTGACCAAACATCTGGATCGCATCCTTGAGCTGGATCGCGATAACCATCAGGTAACGGTCGAGCCAGGAGTCGTGCTGGACGACTTGAATAGATTTCTGCGCGAAGAGCATTTGCTCTTCGGACCCGACCCGGCGTCCTCGAATCGGGCGGCTATGGGCGGTATCGTGTCCAACAATTCGACTGGCAGTCACTCAATCTGCTACGGCATGACAGCCGACCACGTCCATGCGATGGATGTGGTCTTGTCCGACGGCTCGCGCGCCTCCTTCAGTAACCTGGATGCTTCTTCTTTCGCCGATCGGGGGCAGCGCTCAGGAATGGAAGGCGCGATTTATCGCGGCATGAATGACTTGCTGACGGATTCCCGGTCATTGGACATCATACGTCGCGATACTCCTCGGCATTGGCGCCGATGCGGCGGCTACAATCTGGACCGATTGGCCTCGGGCGGCGTGTCCTTCCTGAAAGACCATCCTCAAGGCCGCAACCTGGCCCGACTACTTTGTGGTGCGGAAGGCACCCTGGGCTTGATCGAGTCCATCACGCTGGACCTGGTCCCGCTGCCTCGATACACTGGACTGGCCATCGTCCACTTCCACGAAATTGTCCGAGCACTGGAAACGGTGCAGGTCATTCTCGAAGTGGAACCGAGTGCCGTGGAATTGCTCGACCACCTGGGTATGTCCATGTGCCGGCAGAGTCCCATGTGGCGGAAGAAGCTGGAAAGCTTCGTTGACGGCGAGCCTAATTCGATCCTGATCACAGAATTCCAGGGTGATTCTGAAGCTGAGATTGTTGCCAAGATCGATCGATTGAAACGGCACCTCTCTGACAACGGTGCGCCTTCGCACGCTGTGGTCTCTGTATTGGATGTGCGTGGACAGAACGACGTCTGGTCGGTCCGAAAAATGGGGCTCGGGTTCCTGATGAGTGTGCGCGGGGATCACAAACCCATCCCGTTCATCGAGGATGCGGCAGTGCCCGTTGAACACCTCGCCGAGTATGTGACGGGGGTCGAGCGGTTCTGCAATGAGCGTGGACTGGATGTGGCCTACTATGCGCACGCAAGCGCTGGTTGCGTGCATATCCGCCCCATGGTGAACACGAAGGCGGCTGAAGAAATTGCCCACTTGCCAGACATCATCCACTTCGCCATCGACATGCTCAAAGGATTTGGCGGAGCCTTGTCCAGTGAGCACGGAGATGGGCGGGCTCGCTCTTCGTTCAATCGCTCCTTCTTCGGAGACAATCTCTACGGCCTTTACGAGCAGACCAAGCAGGTTTTTGATCCAAAGGGCATTTTGAATCCCGGCATCATCACCGGAGCCGACCCGATGACGGATCATCTGCGTTTCGGTCCGGATTACCGCACGCAGAAGCTGCGCACCAACCTCGATTTTACAGAGGACATGGGCTATGCAAGCGCGGTCGAGATGTGCAATGGGGCCGGCGTATGTCGAAAGCTGGGTTCGGGCACCATGTGTCCCTCCTTCATGGCAACTCGGGAAGAAGAACATTCCACCCGGGGACGGGCCAATGCGCTGCGCAACGTGCTCAATGGCCGACTCGATCCGGATCTCCTGACAGGCGAGCGGCTCCACGAGACGATGGATCTGTGCCTGCAGTGCAAGGCGTGCAAGGCCGAATGCCCCTCATCGGTGGATATGGCCACCATCAAGGTCGAATTCCTGGATCGCTATCATCGTGCGAATGGAATCCCGCTTCGTGCGCGTTTCTTTGCTCGGGCTGCTTCGCAAGCCCGTATGTTCAGCGGCTGGTTGGCTCCGCTACTGAATAAGATTTCCAACCGTCCCTTCATGCGCCAACTGCTGGAGAAGACAGTCGGGATTTCCTCAAAACGTACGCTTCCACCGTTCGCCGCAACGTCGTTTACGAGCTGGCACCGTCGCCATGCCCGTTCGATTTCATCCGCTGAGCAGGGCCGCAAGCGTGTGGTGCTGTTCAATGATACGTTCAACACCTACCATTATCCGGACGTCGCCCGCTGCGCCACTCTCTTCCTGGAGGCCTGCGGATTCGAGGTTATCCTCCCGGGTCACCGCTGTTGTGGCCGGCCTGCCATCTCCAAGGGACTGGTGAACATGGCCCGGAAGCAAGCCTCACAGACGCTCGATAAGTTATTGCCTTTTGCCGAGGAGGGATTGCCCATCATCGGTCTCGAGCCGAGTTGCCTGCTTTCCTTCGGTGACGAGTATCACAAGCTGCTCCCTGGCGACCCCCGCGTTCAGGTTGTGGCCGAGCGAGCCATCCTGTTTGATTCGTTTGTAGCAAGCCTCGATGCGGATCGATTGCCCGCCATGAGCGGGTACGCGGAGGTGCTTTTGCACGGTCATTGCCATCAGAAGGCCGATGTTGGCACGGCAGGCACACACGCTGCCATTGGACGCATCGATGGGTGCAGCGTCAACGAGGTCGATGCAGGCTGCTGTGGTATGGCTGGTTCGTTCGGGTTCGAGAAAGAACACTACGAGCTTTCCATGCAGATCGGCAAGCAGCGTCTGTTTCCGGCGGTGCGCGAAACACCCCGACATACAACAGTCGTTGCACCAGGCGTCAGCTGCCGTCAGCAAATCATTGAAGGGACGGGTCGTAAAGCCATCCATCCAGCCGAATTGATGTACCGCGCCATGCTGCGTGCTCAGGAATCAGGCGATGGCTCGACTGCAGCGGCTGTACCTGACATCGTCAGCACCTCCTTGGACGACTCATGAGTACAAACCATCACATGACGCCCGACGAATTCCGCAAGTTCGGAAAGCAAGTCGTGGACTGGATTGCCGATTACTACGAATGGGTGGAGTCCCGACCGGTTTTGCCCAACTTGGCTCCGGGCGATATCCGGAAATCTCTTCCCGAGGATCCGCCCGAAATCGGAGAATCCTTCGAGCATATTTTGGGCGATGTGGACACGCTGATAGAGCCGGGACTGACGCACTGGCAGTCTCCGAAGTTCATGGCCTATTTCCCGAGTAACACCTCGTTTCCATCCATTCTGGGCGAGATGCTGGCAGCCGGGATGGGGCAGCAAGGCATGGTCTGGAAAACGAGTCCCGTGGCAACCGAGCTTGAGACGCATGTCATGGACTGGCTGGTTTCCCTGATGGGTTTACCGGAGCATTTCAAGGGCAACGGGGTCATTCAGGACACAGCTTCGAGTGCCACGTTGTGCGCCCTGCTTGCCGCTCGCGAACGGGTCACTGGGGGAGCAGCCAATCGAGCAGGTGTGCCCTCGAACCTGGTGGCCTACACCTCTGATCAGGCGCATTCGTCCATCCAGAAGGCCGCGCGGATCGCGGGCATCGGGGACGAACGCATGCGGCTCATCCCATCGGATGATCATTTCCGGATGGATACTGAGGCATTGGCCGCCGCGATCCGCGCGGACCTTGAAGGCGGCCTCACGCCGTTTTTCATTTGCGCCGCGGTGGGCACTACCTCTTCGATGGCCGTTGACAATGTGCAGGCCATCACCGACGTCGTACGGCGTGAGGCCGCTGACATTTGGGTGCATGTAGACGCCGCCATGGCAGGGACTGCGGCCGTATGCCCTGAATACCGATGGATCCACGACGGGGTTGAGGCGGCCGACTCCTACTGCTTCAACCCGCACAAGTGGATGTTCACCAATTTTGACTGCAATGCTTTCTGGGTGCGGGATCGCAAGCAATTGATTGATGCCCTGAGCATCCTGCCGGAGTACCTGCGAACGGCCGAGCATCTGAGTGGCGCCGCCATTGACTACCGGGATTGGCAGATTCCACTTGGCCGCCGTTTTCGGGCCCTGAAACTGTGGTTTGTCCTTCGGCACTACGGTGCGGC
The DNA here is from genome assembly GCA_030830105.1 of Rhodothermales bacterium. Taxonomy (GTDB): domain Bacteria; phylum Bacteroidota; class Rhodothermia; order Rhodothermales; family UBA10348; genus JAAZVD01. The sequence continues at coordinate 27,883 of JAURNP010000210.1, forward strand.
CGGCCTGTGGCACCATATTGCCGAGCACGTTCGTTTGGCAGAATCTTTCGAACACAACGTAGTTGCTCACGACGACTTCGAACTGGTCGTTCCGAGGACGCTCAACCTGGTGTGCTTCGCCCATCGTCGCGGAGACGCGTTTACCGAGGCGCTCATGGCAGCGGTAAATGCCACCGGTCAGCTGTATCTGAGTCACACCCGCTTGGGTGATCGGTATACCATCCGTTGCAGTATCGGAGGGCGGGATCAGGAGCAGCGTCACGTAGATGTTGCCTGGAATCTGATTGTCCAGAAAGCCAAGCAACTAGAGGAGTCCGAAGGTGAGTCCCGTGGTTGATTCCGGCCATCCATCCGACCCACATCGCTTTTTGCGCGAGCGTCTCGGCACGTGGATCGGGCCCGCGCTGTTTGTCCTTTTTCTGGTCGTCCCCGCGCCCGATGACTTGAGCGTGGCTGCCTGGCAAACGGCAGGTATCGGACTCTGGATGGCCATTTGGTGGATGACCGAGGCCGTACCGATTCCCATCACTTCGCTGTTGCCACTGATCCTTTTTCCTCCGCTCGATATTGCGCCTATTCGCGAAGCAGCCGAGCCCTATGCCAACCCACTCATCTATCTGTTCATGGGTGGATTCATGTTGGCCATCGGCATGGAAAAGACCGGCTTACACAAGCGCATCGCACTTTCTCTTCTGCGCAAGGTCGGAACGCGTCCCGATGCCATCATCGGTGGATTCATGCTGTCCGGGGCGCTGCTCAGTATGTGGGTGACCAACACGGCCACCACGATGATGATGCTTCCCATCGGGCTTTCTGTGGTTGCCCTGGCCAAGGGACAATTGGATCACGACACATCTCCCAACCTGGGCCCGGCCCTGATGCTGGGGATTGCCTATTCCTGCACCATTGGAGGACTGGGGACGCTCATTGGAACGATTCCAAACGCGCTCGTGGCAGGCTTCATGCAGGAGACCTACGGGGTGGAGGTTGGCTTTGTCCAATGGATGGGAGTGGGTATCCCATTGATCGTAGTGGGGCTTCCTCTGACCTGGTGGCTGCTTACGCGCGTCCTGTTTGATCTGGGCCGTGAGAGAATTGCCGGCATGGAGACACTGATCCAGGATTCTTTCTCCGAGTTAAGGAAGCCCTCGAAGGATGAAAAGGCCGTCTTCTGGGTTTTCGGAATGGTCGTACTGCTCTGGCTCACCAGACCCTTGCTCACGGGCTGGTTGCCCGGTCTTTCGGACACCGTCATCGCCCTGGGTGGAGCAATTATCCTGTTCCTGATTCCGTCCACCCAGCCGGGTCCAACATGGGAATCGCGATTCCTCATCACCTGGCAGGATGCCAAACGACTACCGTGGGGTATTCTGGTCCTCTTCGGTGGTGGCCTCTCACTTGCAGCCTCGATCAGTACCACGGGTCTTGCTGCCTGGTTGGGCTCCCTGATTTCAGGCGTCAGCAACTGGCCGGTCATTCTGATCATCCTGCTGGTCACGCTCCTGGTCATATTCCTGACCGAGTTGACCTCCAATACGGCAACGACCGCTGCCTTCCTGCCAGTCATGGCCTCTGTGGCCCTGGGTATAGGACAGAATCCGTTCCTGCTGACTATTCCGGCCACGTTGGCAGCCAGCGCGGCGTTCATGCTGCCCGTAGCGACACCACCCAATGCCATCGTCTACGGGTCCAACCTGCTGACCATCCCGCAGATGGCCCGAACCGGCATCTGGATGAACCTGCTTTTCACCGTCGTGATGTCCGGGATGGCCTATTTTCTGGTTCAGTGGGTGTTCGGTGTGGAGCCGGGCATTCTTCCTTCCTGGGCTTCCTGACATTCTCTCATTTTGCCATGCACCTGAGCAATACCCGTCAATCCATTTTTGTCGCAGGCCACCGCGGTCTTGTTGGGTCCGGCGTGGTTCGGGCGCTCAAGCATGCGGGGTTTGACCGATTGATACTCAGGACGCGGCAGGAGCTGGACCTGACGGACGCCGATGCAGTCCGCGCTTTCTACCAGGAGGAAAAGCCCGACTTCGTAGTAGTCGCTGCCGCCAAAGTTGGAGGGATCCTGGCCAACGACTCATACCCGGCAGATTTCCTGCACACGAATCTGGAGATTCAGTCGAATGTGATTCATGGCGCCCATGAGGCCGGAGTAAAACGGCTGCTGTTCCTGGGAAGCACCTGCATCTATCCGAAGCTGGCGCCGCAGCCACTCAAGGAAGAATACCTGCTCACGGGTCCATTGGAGCCAACCAATCAGTGGTATGCGATCGCCAAGATTGCTGGCGTGAAGCTCTGTGAGGCGCTTCGAAGCCAATACGGAGTGGACTTCGTCTCCATGATGCCGACGAATATGTACGGCCCGGGGGACAACTTTGACCTGAATTCATCGCATGTACTGCCCGCGCTCATCCGCAAATTCCACGAAGCAAAAGGAACGTCGGATCCGGTAACACTTTGGGGGACAGGGTCGCCCAAGCGCGAATTCATGTATGTGGACGATCTGGCTTCTTCTATCCTGCACGTGCTCCAGACGCCGGAGGATCAGCTCTTCGATGCCGCTCCCGACGGCTTGATCAACGCAGGGGTAGGACACGACCTGTCCATCGCCGAGCTTGCCGAAACCATCAAGCAGGTTGTCGGAGCGGATAATGCGATCTCGTACGATACGTCCAAGCCGGACGGTACGCCCCGCAAACTGGTCGATGTGACACGGCTTTTCTCCCTCGGATGGAGGCCTGAAGTGGACCTGAAAGAAGGCATCCGTCGAACCTACGAGTGGTACCAAGCTCAGCACTGACGGGAGTAGCGTCAGCTCTGCATGGTGTCAATGTACTACGTTCCGCTCGCGCAGCAGCCGGATCACGGCATGCGAAAACAAGGGGCGGATGCGATAGGACTGACCCGCATCGACGGCTGTATGCCGATACATGCGGCCAGCCTCCCTTTTTTCGGTGGTCTCGATGACCAATGCATTTCCGAGAGTCTCGAACAAAGTAAGCGCCTTGTCTTCCGACAGCCGGTCGATGCGTGCATACTCGTTCGGTGTCAAAGATCCGTGCTCGAGAATAGCCTTGAGGGCGAATACCTGGTCCATATTGAAGCCCGAGAAAAATGACAGGTTCAGTGCCGGTGCATGGGACACTCGCATCGAAGCGGCATCTTCGGACATGCTGACGGAGCGAATCCATTGCAGCAGAGCCATCTGAATGTTCTGTCCGAACTGATTGAAGAGCCGATCGAAGAAGGCCTCCCGCAGGATCTGCTGCTGGCGCTCGCGACTGGTGACGCGACGCAATTTGCGGCGGAGCAGAGGGCTGGGCTCTTCGGGCTTTACGAATTCCAACGGGATGCCGCTCTTGCGGTGACGCTCCATGATGAGCCGTTCGAGGTCCGCACGGTTCAGGTCTGTCATGGCGTGCTGGCTGACCAGGGAAGCCGAATCGGGATCCGCCGTTTTGAGGATTTGCCAAGCAAACGTTGAAATGGTACCGATCCAGATGATGCGTGAGTCTGTAAGCGACATCAACTGAAGGACATCCACCAGCAAGTCATAACCCCCGATACCACGCAGGATGAGGACCTCAAGATGCTCCACCATGCAGACAGGAGCGTTTTGACCCTCGAGGGACATGGAGATGGCCTTGGCGGCCTCGGAAACCGTGTTTACCTCCGGCATTGGAAGGTCCAGAGAGGTACCAAGGAAAGCCAGGAGCTCCTTGGGACTACTGGGGCGATTCTCCAGGCGGGCAATCCGAAGGTCACGGTCTTTGAGACGCGTTGCCCTCAGGACATTGAGCAAGCTGGTGCGTCCTGAGGATGGGCCTCCCACCAGGATAGCCGACTGCGGCATACCCAGGTCAAATTGCTCCAACTGGTTTTCAATGAATGTCAGACTCTGGTCTCGACCAATGAGGAGGTCCGAGTCCGAAAGGGGCTGGAACGAGAACAGTTTTCGGTAAACGGTCGGGACGTCCTCGAGGACAGCTTCGAGTTCGGCAAGTCCCAGCGCGGTTTCGTGAAAGGAGGCACGTGTGGGCGAGGGAGTGCCAACCGCTTCTTTTCCACGTTCAATGAGCGCGCGCGCTTCGCGGTGGCCCCGCAGGAAAAGGCGTTCGAAAAGCACCCCTGCCTGGCGGGCAAAGCGTGAGAGTCGCTGACCCGCTTCGCGCGCTTCCGCATCGATGCGTGATCGCACATCCATCACGTAAGCACCAACCTGATGTTCTACCTCCAAGCGATCCTGGATCCGGGTCCATGCTTCGAATGACTCACGGCGGTACACATGTGTCAACATAGAAGCGCCCTCTTCGATGCGATCGCCTATGGTAGCGATCGCATCGCGGGTACGACGCAGACTTTCCTGAATCATGCTCACGAGCTGATCAGGGTCCTCCGCAACGCTATCAGGAGTTTCTGTCGGTTCTGTCTCGGATGATTCACCGGTCGCCGCCTCAATCGAAAAGCGTACGATGGATGGGAGGTTGACTAATTCCTCGAGGACCTCTTTCAGGTCGTTCTTGGCATCCCGCGTTCCCTCGGACAGTTCCTCTGCGTCTATTTCGACCGTGCCTTTGCGTGCGATTTCACGCAAGCCAATAATCCGGGCATCCTGATCCGGAGCGATCAATGACTCACTTTCCGAAGAAAGTGGATGGACCCGGAATGATTCGGGCAGCGCTTCAATCACGGCGGAGAGCCCGTCGAGAAAAGCCTGATTCTCGTCTGGAATCCGGGTTAGCAGGGACAATTCCTGGATTGGCTCGATCAGTTCCTCCTGTACCCGGCGAACAGCCTCCTCGCCGAGCGATTGAAGCCGGCTTGCCCGATCCGAAAAAAGGCCTTCTCCCGATGGTTGGGATCTGGAATCAAGCTGCTGCTCCGTTTCTTCCAGGCGCGCAGCAACCGCCATGGTCCGCCGCCTGATGGGCTGGACCAAATGATTTTCAACCCCTTGCCGGGTTCCGTACACCAGTTCGTGCAAGGACGTACGCAGTGCGGCCAGTGTCACCAGGAACTCTGATCGCTCCTGAACTCGGGATGTCCATTCCTTCCAGGTGGGCGCCTGGGAAGCAATGCGATCGAGTCTCCCAGCAAAGACGTCATCTGCGATAGTGGGGATATCGCTCATGAAAGAGCTTGCGCGCTCGAATTCCGTCTGTAACGGGATCCACGCCTGTTCGATACACCGGTCGACACCTGCGGCCGCACGGCACGACAGATCGTCTCCAGCCGCCCGGAAAACCTCCTGTAGTCGATCGGCAGCTCGATGAACAGAGGCCATGACATCTGGAGATACATCGCCCTCCATATCCTGGGATAGCTGCCATTGATTCTCGGCTCGAAGGATGGCATACACCAGATCGGAAACAGCCCGTTCGATGGTAGTCATCACACGGGCAGCCCGGCTGCGGTCGTCGTCCAGCACCTTTCCGAACTGAACCGGAATCCACTCCCGAGCAAATGCCCTTCCAAGAGCACCCACGGGGACTTCGCGTAGACGTGATTCCGGTGCAGAGCCGAAGCTGCGGGTCAGACGAACCATGCCTTTTCGCGCGGCGGTCAGCGCGCTATCCGCAGATGATGGTTCGTAGAGACGCTCCGGCTCTACGTCTTCCAACGTGTCGGGCCAATCTCCTACATACGCATCCATCTCTGTTAACCAATCGCAGAAAAGGCGGGCCAGTTCGTCTGGGGACAGCAGCGTTGAGGTAAGCCTTTGGTAGGCAGGCAAGAATGCCTCCTGAAGGTGTTCGCGAGCTTCTTCTAGGTCGGTAGGTTGCGAGGGGCCTGGGGCAAGTCGGGCTACCTCGGACAAGCCTTGTTGCACCTGCGTGATCCGTTCATCGACGCAGTCTGCAAATCGATGACCGCCTTCGAAAGCAGCAGTCCGCAGGGCGGTGAGCATGGTCTTTGGACTATGCATGGCCACCTCC
>JAURNP010000004.1 GCA_030830105.1 Rhodothermales bacterium
CGAAATCCCCTTTGATGCAGTAATCCCAGACATCGTTGGTCTGGAATACCTCGGTGGTGGCGAACTCGAACTCAGGCTTGCTGAAATAATGGGAGCCTGTCAACGTGAAATTGGAAAAGAGTCGATCCGAGAAGAGGTGCGTCCAGTTCGTGCTGAGAGTTCGGTTGCCGTAACGGAGACGAGCAGCGACCCCCTCTGCGATGGGAACGTCGACCACGTCTTGCCCCACGTAAAAGGAGGTCGAAATGCGATTGTCCGCATTCAAGTCGACGTTCACCTTCCCATTGGCATCATAAAAGTAGAACGTATTTGGAATGCCCTCCACGTCGGCGCTGCGGGCAATGGCCAGCAATGGCTCCACCGTGGATCGGCGAACGGCCAGCATCCACGACCCTTTCTTGTGCGGGCCTTCAATCAGAGCCCGTGAGGCAAGCAGTCCAAGGGAAACGGATCCAGCGTTTTCTCGACGATTGCCGTCCTTGTTGTAGATGTCAACCACCGAACCGATCCGACCGCCATACTCGGCGCCATACGCTCCTTTGAACAGGCGTACGTCCTTTATGGCATCCGGGTTGAAAGTTGAGAACAGCCCGAAAAAATGCGTAGGATTATACACGGTCGTTCGGTCCAACAGGATCAACGTCTGATCAGGGCTCCCGCCTCGGATGTAGAGACCACTGGAAAAATCCGATGCAGACTTGACGCCAGGCAACAGCTGTAAGGAGCGGAAGACATCCGGCTCGAGAATCGTCGGCAATTGACGAATCGTTGCAGTCGGCATCTTCGAGACCCCCAGCCGTCGCTGTTCTTCTTCCGAATCCGCTTCTGCGGTCACCACGACCTCGTCCACCTCGAATTGTTGGGGCGCCAGATCCGCATCGCGACGCACGGACTCTCCTGCCGCCAGGCTGACCTCCCATTCCAGGGTCTCGTACCCGATGTACGAGAATTGAATGACATAATCGCCGGCATCGAGGCCGGTCAGGGCATAATACCCGCTCATATTCGATGCCGCGCCAATGAGGGTATCCTTGATTCGGACGTTCGCCAACAACAGGGTCTCTCCTGTTTCGGCATCTCGAACGAAACCGCTTATTGACGCATCCTGGGCCTGGGCTGGAGCTGCTAACAATATCCCCAGAAAGAGCAAGCAGGCATTCGAAGCTGCGATGGTTCGGAGGAACATGGGCTGACTTTTTGACGCAAGGTGAAGTCAAGGGTGAATGTCCGAAGACGCTCCTCTGTACGAGGAAATCGTCTTCAGTTTCAGCAGAGCCGACGGAAAGCACTTCTAGTTCAACGCATTCATCACAATTTCGATACCTGACGAGAGCTGAAATTGCCCCCCTCCTTGGTGGTTTCGGATGTATTCAGAGATGGACTTTTACAAGACACTAAAAAGGGTCGTATGACTTGCCTTAACTCGTTGCAGCGCAAAGCTAAATACACCTGTCCACAATGTGCTGAAAATGTGGTTTTCGGGGCGTGTGTTTCGTATCTTTTTGAAGATGGTTGCGACCCGTTTGAGGGCTCCAATTATTTACCCTGAATCACATCACATTTTGGTCAGAAAGCGCAGGTTTTCCTGCGTCGCAGCGGATGGACGAACAGACAGAACCAACCCCCTCACGCATCATTCCGATCAACATCGAGGAGGAGATGAAGTCCTCCTACATCGATTACTCGATGTCGGTCATTGTCAGTCGTGCACTCCCCGACGTGCGCGATGGTCTCAAGCCGGTGCACCGGCGCGTGTTGTATGCCATGAACGAGCAAGGCATGGGTGCCGGCTCTTCGTATAAGAAGAGTGCTCGTGTAGTCGGTGAGGTGCTTGGTAAGTATCACCCTCACGGTGATTCGGCCATTTACGACACGATGGTCCGCATGGCGCAGGAGTTCTCGCTGCGCTACCCGATGGTAGATGGGCAAGGAAACTTCGGCTCCGTCGACGGTGACGGCGCCGCTGCCATGCGATATACCGAGGCCCGCATGACGCGCCTCGCCGAGGAGATGCTGAAGGACCTCGGCAAAGAGACCGTGGACTTCCAGGACAACTTTGACGGCTCCTTGCAGGAACCGGAAGTCCTGCCAGCCGCCATTCCGAGCCTTCTGATCAACGGCTCCGACGGAATCGCCGTTGGTATGGCCACCAAGATTCCGCCGCACAATCTTACGGAAGTCATCAATGCCACGGTTGCCTACATAGACAACCAGGATATCACGATAGATGAATTGGTCCAGTTGGTCCCGGCCCCGGACTTTCCAACCGGCGGGATCATCTACGGCCACACGGAAGTGCGTCAGGCCTATCACACTGGCCGTGGACGTGTTGTGATGCGGGCGCGCATCCACGAAGAGGAGATCCGTCCGGGCCGCTATGCCCTTATAGCGACGGAAATCCCCTATCAGGTCAATAAATCTTCCCTGCTGGAGAAAATTGCGATCTTAGCCCGCGATAAGAAGATCGAAGGGATCTCCGATCTGCGCGACGAATCGGATCGCGACGGCATGCGCATCGTCATTGAGCTGAAGCGCGATGCCGTACCCATGGTCGTTCAGAACCAGCTCTTCAAGTACACGCAGTTCCAGCAGACCTTTGGAATGAACGTCGTGGCGCTGGTAAACGGCCGTCCGAAAACGCTGAATATCAAGGAAATGATCGGCCACTACGTCGATCATCGTCACGAAGTCGTTCAGCGTCGTACACGCTACGAACTGCGTAAGGCACAAGAGCGCGCCCATATTCTTGAGGGCTTGACCATCGCGCTCGACCACCTCGACGCGGTCATCTCCATCATTCGTCACTCCAAGGACACGGAAGAAGCGCGAGATAACCTCATGGCCGGGGTTTTCCCATCCAAGCTCACCAAGGATCAGCTCGTCAAGATTGGACTGCCCACGCATGGTGAGTCCATGTTCAGCCTGTCGGAAGTCCAGGCGAAGGCCATCCTCGAACTTCGTCTGAACCGACTGACCGGACTGGAACGCCAGAAGATTGAAGACGAGTTTGCTGCCATCCTCAAAGAAATCGATCGCCTCAACGAGATCCTCGCCAACGAGGGGATCCGGATGGATATCATCAAGACCGAACTGGTCGAGATGCGAACGAAGTACGGCGACGAACGCCGTACCGAGATTGATTACACCGGCGGCGGTGACATTTTCATTGAAGACCTCATCGACGATGAGCAGGTGGTAGTATCCATTTCCAGCCAGGGCCTGATTAAGCGGACCTCGGCCACCGAGTACGCTGCACAAGGGCGAGGCGGCGTCGGTAAGCGTGGTACATCCATGCGCGACGAGGATTTTGTCGAGCATCTGTTCGTGGGCTACAACCACGACTATCTGCTATTCTTCACGGATCAAGGAAGATGCTTCTGGCTCCGGATCTACGAAATTCCTGAGGGTACTCGTAATTCGAAAGGTCGATCGATTCGCAATTGTATCCAGATCGGCCCGGAGGATCGCGTTCGTGCGGTTCTGCCGGTCTCGAAGGAGGACTTCCGTAGCGAAGACTTCCTGAACTCGCACTATGTCCTGATGGCCACCAAGAGCGGCCAGATCAAGAAGACTCAACTGGAAGCTTTCTCTCGGCCTCGTGTGGATGGCATCATTGCCATTTCCATCGATGAAGATGATGAACTGATCGAAGCGCACCTCACTGATGGCAGCGCAAACGTGATCATTGCTTCTTCCTCAGGCGTCTGTATTCGCTTCAACGAATCGGATGCGCGGTCGATGGGCCGTAACACGCGCGGTGTTCGTGGTATCAGGCTGGTCAACGACGCCTACGTGATCGGCATGATCGTGGTAGACGACGAAGCGCGCGACATCCTGACCATCAGTGCCAACGGATATGGAAAGCGTACAGCTCTCGAGGAATATCGCCTGCAGTCCCGAGGCGGGAAGGGAATCATAGCCCAGAAAACAACCTCGAAAACCGGCCCAATCGTTGCCATCAAGGGGGTTCTGGAAAAGAACGACCTCATGATTTCCACTGTCCAAGGTATCATGATCCGGATGGATATCGGCAGTATCTCCCGACTGGGGCGTAATACCCAGGGTGTGCGTGTGATCAAGCTGCGAAACGGTGACTCCATCGCCGATGTGACCAAGATCATGGTGGAAGATGAGGAAGAAGGCTTCGTAGGGACCGAAGGAGATGCAGCAGTAGACAGCGAAGCGCCTGCAACGGATACGCCTACTGCAGTTGCACCTACCGAGGACTCGGGAGACGAGACCGAATAGTCGTCATCACATTCGGATGTATCCATTAAGGATCTTCACCCACTCTGCTCCGTTAGGCGCGATGATTCGCCGGAGCGAACCTTGTTTGTGCCCTTTCCGTATTCGCTTCCAGAACACCTTGGAAGATTACAACTTACTCCTATGCTGAAACGACTTTCCCTACTGGCAGTCGCATTGCTTATCTCTGCGACTGCATCCCACACTGTACTTGCCCAGGACATTACCACGGGTGATGACGTCATTAAGGCACACATTGAAGCCACTGGCGGCGAAGCGGCTTGGAATGCCGTGAAAGACATGTATGCAGAAATCGAGATTGTCGCGGCCACGCCCATGGGCAACCTGACTATCGAATTGAAGACCTGGTCCATTTTCCCTGGCTATGGCTTCACGGAAATGGGCCTTCTGGACGGTCCAGACGGTATCCCTGCCGAGGCGGTCGCCATGAAGGCTTATTACACGCCATTGGAAGGCTGGATAGAGCAAGGTGGTCAGCGTCAGGACATCAAGGATCTTCCGCCTGCAGCGCAACAGCAGTTCATGCGCACAGCGCCCAAATCTGAGCTCGCCTTGCTCACCGAAAAGGTTGAGCTCACGTTGAAGTCTGACACGACTTTCGAGGACAGAGCCATGTACGTGGTAGGATCCAACCAGTATGGTATTGACTCTGATTTCTGGGTAGACAAGGAAACGCTGATGATCGTCGCACAGTCAGCGGCCGGAGCAACAACTACCATTTCGAACTACCAGGAAATTGATGGTCTGATTTTCTCTATGGGGCAAACAGCACAGACGCCTCAAGGCACCCAAACAGTGTCCGTCAAGAAAGTGGAGCTCAACAGTGGGCTCACGCCGGCGCAGCTGGCCCGCAAGTCAGGCACCCAACGTCAGGCCATGCCCGAGTGAGCTTGAACCAGCGAAAGTGAACCGGAGTTGATCCGGACCAAACGAAATAGGGGCGGCGATCACAGATCGCCGCCCCTATTTTAATTTCAAGACCCTGCTTTCATTTCAAGACCTTGCGCAGTTGGACCCGTCGGATCGGCGCGCTCCGAAGAGCCCAGATCCGACCGTCCAGCATAACGGATCAGCCATCCATCAACGCATCCGTGAGACCCGCTCTCTTGCTGTACGGCTTGTATTCGGATTCCACCTTCAGGATGATGTCGCGCAGAATGCCGACACCTTTGTCGATCTCCTCGCGCTTGATGGTCAGCGGCGAACGGAAGCGGATGGAGCGTGAGCCACAACCGAGGATGATGATGCCCTCGTCGTAGCAGCGCTGAAGTACGCGATCGCGGAATTCGTGGGTCGGTACGTCCAGAGCGCAGAAAAGACCGCGCCCACGGACATTGGACACGGACTCGGTTTCTTCTGCCATGGCATCCAGCAATGCCAATAAGTGATCACCCATGACATTGGCGTGCTCAATCAGGTTATCCTCTTCAATGATCTCGAGGATGCGATCGAAGCGGACCATATCCGTAAGGTTGCCTCCCCAGGTGGAGTTGATTCGGCTCCCCATCTTGAAAACATGTCCTTCGACTTCGTCGAGTCGACGACCAGCGAGAATTCCACAAACCTGCGTTTTCTTCCCGAAAGAGATGATATCAGGTTCCACGCCGATTGACTGGTGGGCCCAGAATGCGCCCGCCATACCGACACCTGTCTGCACCTCGTCGAAAATGAGCAGCGCGTCATTCTCCACACACAGGTCCTTGACGGCCTGCAGATATTCTTTCCGGAAGTGGTTGTCGCCGCCTTCTCCTTGAATGGGCTCAATGATGACGCAGGCAATCTCGTCCTTCATTGAGTGGAAGTAGTGCTTGATCTGATTCAAGGACACCTCTTCCCGCTTCAGGAGATCATCCATATGATGCTCCATCGGGAAATGGATCTTCGGATTGGACACGCGTGGCCAATCGAATTTCGGGAAGTGCATCGTCTTGCGCGGATCGGCCGAGTTGGTCATGGTCATCGTGTAACCCGTACGACCATGGTAAGCCTGATCGAAATGCAAGGCCTTCGTTCCCACCTCGCGACGATAGCCCTTCTGGAAATTCTTGCGCACCTTCCAATCGAAAGCGGCCTTCAGGGCATTTTCCACAGCCAGCGCCCCGCCCGATACAAAGAAAGCGTATGGGAGGTAATCCGGCTTGGCGACGCGACCGAAAGTGTCGAGGAAGCGGGCCATGTGCACCGTGCGCACATCGGAATTGGTAACCTTATTCAGCGCCGAATCCAGCAAACGCGCTTTGAACTCTTCGTCTTCCACCATCTTCGGATGGTTCATACCCACAGCGTTGGAGGCATAGAATCCGAAGAAGTCCATATAGGCCTGACTCGATTGCTCGTCGACGAGATCAACACCACCACTGGCCTGCGTATCCAACACCATGGGCATCATGCCCTCCGCGTTGGTATGCTCCATGAAAATTCCTTCTACCTGATCCGGCGTGATCTGCCTACGATTGGTCATACTCCGTACCGATTTTGAATGTGAATACATCAGGATGAGCCGGCCCCGAACGCTAAAAAACGACGCGTACGCGTCCAGATAGGCGAAATCGGGCAGCAAAGCAAGATACTGCTTTCGACCGAAACTTCACCCCCCCTGACACTAATTCGGGGATCATTCAACGAAAGGGAAAGTTGGCCCACCTCATCCCAAATCCCGTAGCGATGGAAGCGAAACGGAAACCCCTTCTTCCCGGAGAAATTCAGCTTGAAGCAGCCCCAACTGGCTCAAGCGAAATGGACGGCATGCTGGAATTGCCTGTCGTTGAGGCGCCCGCCGTGCAGAACGTGCGCGGCAACCGTCCAGACTGGCTTCGCGTGAAGCTACCATATGGTGAGACGTACAAGAAGCTCGTCGATACCATCGAGAGCAACGGACTACACACCGTTTGCCAGAGCGCCCGCTGTCCAAACATGGGCGAGTGCTGGACCGCAGGTACCGCGACCTTCATGATCCTGGGGAACGTTTGTACCCGGTCCTGCGGTTTTTGCGCGGTGAAAACGGGTCGCCCGGACGAGGGACTGGATTGGGATGAGCCGAATCGCGTGGCCAATGCTGCCAAAACCATGGGTGTGAAGCACGCCGTCATAACGAGCGTGAACCGAGACGAGCGCAAAGATGGTGGCGCGCCCATTTTTGCCAAGACGCTTGAACGGCTACGCGAAGAAATCGAAGGCATCACGGTGGAAGTGTTGATTCCTGACTACCGTGGTCTTTGGGATGCTCTTCAGATCGTGATTGACGCCCGTCCAGAAGTGATGAATCACAACATGGAAACGGTTCCACGCCTGTACAAGCGGGTGCGTCCCCAGGCTGTCTATCAGCGCTCGCTGGACGTGCTTCAGAAATCGAAAGATCAGGGACTACGTACCAAGAGTGGCATCATGGTCGGACTCGGTGAAACCGATGAAGAGGTATTGGCGCTCATGGATGATTTCGTAGATATCGGACTGAACGTCATGACCATCGGCCAGTACCTGCAGCCGACTCGCATGCACCTGCCGGTCGAAGAATTCATTCACCCGGATAAGTTTGCCTGGTACAAGGAAGTTGGGGAAGCCAAGGGCATCGAGCATGTAGAGAGCGGCCCATTGGTCCGCTCTTCGTACCACGCTGAGCGCCACGTCTGATAGGCGCCATGTTAGGAATCGACTTCAAAGCGGAGCGGGAACGGCTGACGACAGCCTGGCACCAGATGGACAAACAGACGGCAGCTGTGCTTCTGTTCGCGGCCTTGGCTGTTATCCTGCAAATGAATTACGGTGACCGGGGATTCTTTCGACGCGAGGTCGCACCGCTGCTCACTGACAACTACTCCGGACTCCACGGGTGGGTGTGGTGGTTTGGTATTCAGGGTCTCCTGGGATTCATTCTACCGGTTGCCCTGCTGCGTTTCGGCTTCAAGAATACCTGGGCGCAGATGGGACTGGGCGCGGGTGACTGGAAGCTTGCCTCAAAAATTGCCCTGCTCTACCTACCGCTTGTCGCATTGGGAACGTGGTTTCTTTCCGCCTCTCCTGAATTCATGAACAAGTATCCCCACTATACGCCGGCATCGCGGGACTGGGGTGTCTTTCTCATTTATGAGTCCTTTTTCTTGCTCTACTGGGTCGGTTGGGAATATCTGTGGAGAGGGTTCGTCCTCTTCGGTACCGCCCGGGCCTTTGGTGTGATGGCCATTTTCGTCCAGACCGTACCGTTTGCCATTCTTCACTACGACAAACCGGTTCCCGAGGCTCTTCTTTCCATCGTGGGAGGCGTTGCGCTGGGAGCCCTGGTCTGGCGCACCCGCAGCTTCTGGATTGCTGTGCCTATCCATGCGGCCCAAATGATGATCCTGGACGCGTGGTGCTCATTGCGGGTTCGATCAGGCGTATCCGGGACCGGGATCCCGTCCCTACTCGATCTCTTCCGTACGCTATAAGGCTGCTCAGCGGTTGGGCTCTGCGAGGTTCCGTTTATCCCGAACGTTGGGGCGTGCCTTAAAAGCCGTAGCGAACGGTAAGGATATGCGCCGGACCACCGAATCCATCCTCGAATGGCAGGATGGCGTAGTCAAACCAGATGTCGGCTACTTCGATGCCGACGCCAGCAGAAACATCGCGTAGGAAGTCGTCCGACAGGTAGCCGATGCGAGCCGTTACCGTTTCCAGAACCTCGGCCGACAGCCCGAAATGCCACTTGGTACGTTCCGTAACGTAATTGTGACTTACCTCGGCCAGCAGAGATGTCGAGAGAAATACCTCTCCGTCAAGAGCGGTGATCGCCCGAAAAGGGAACACCTCTGCCCCCACCCGAAGCAAGCGCGGCAGCTCCGTGGCTTCCACGTTCAGCTCCTGCATGGAGCCCATATTGGCCATCACTACTCCAAGGTGTACCGATTCATTCAACAATTCCGTCTGGATACCGATGTCGAAACCATACCCGTTCGCCGAATTCGTGAAAATGCGCTCGGACAGGAGTTTGACACCGACGCCGGCACGAACGGGTCCGAACTGATGACCGAATGAGACCCCTGCGCTCACGAATTGAGCATCAAACAGACCATCGGATTCTCCAGGTTGTTGGCGAGCCTCAAGATTTCCTGCTCCAGTAGCCACGACGGATACTCCGATGCCCGAGTGCTCTCCCACGCTGAATGCCCCATTCAAGGCGTATGTACGGATATCCCCGATCCAAACGTGGTGCGAGACGCCTACTTCAGACTGGGTACCCGCGAGTCCGGCTGGATTCCAGTAGGATGCCGACGCGCCATCACTGGAAGCGACGCCGGCATCGCCTTTGGCAAGCGCCTCGGCGTTAACACCCAGCGTCAAGAAAGAGAGTCCCGAATCCTGTGCGACCACCACCAATGGACTGAGCGCCATCAGAACGGTTGCGAGAACGAAACGGATTCGCATGAAATCAGGGAGTCTGTTGAAAGGTTGCTGGACGAACTACAGAAGGATGCGCAGCGTGATAAAATGCATCCGCCCACCGGCTTGAGCTTCCATTCCGAAGGCATAATCGATTCGGAGTCGCAGTTCACCTATGGGCTGCTCTGCACTGAATCCGGCGGAGGGACGGAATGATCCCAACGTCTCGTCGCCCAGCTGCTCCAGCCCTGCTCTCAGGGCGAAACATTCCAATAAGGTGGCTTCGGCTCCCAAGCGGAAACGCGTTTCCCGGAAAGTCAGAGATTCCTCGTTGCGAAGCCGGGCCGCTCCGTCTCCGAGGACGCGAGGCTCGAAGGTTATTAGTGTGGCCGAGGACGTCCTGGATTCTATTTCAGCGGAAACGAGCCATTTCCCTTCGCCGCGTTGATGGGTCAGACCAAAACGTAAACGCCGTGGGAAGTCGTCGGTGACCTCTGAACCACTGCCACCGATTGCCGAACCATCCCATGTGTAGCGAGCCAGCAAGTCATCCAGCACCACGGCTACGGCCCAGTTTGTTTTCAAGCGCCAGGCGATACCCAGGTCCACGCCCACGGTCCGGGAGGCAGACAACCCATCATACAGGTCACTCTGAAAGACCTGAAGGTTTATTCCACCGCTGACGCGTTCTGAAAAGCGAAGTCCAAAAGAGAGAAAACCAGCGTACTCGTCCACTGATAGGGAGCCGGTGTGAAAACCGCTGTTATCTCGTCCGTCGATATCTGAGACGGCGCCATGAACAATTCCGACAGCAAACCCTGCTCGTCCCTGGAGCGGAGCGCCCAGTTGCAAGAATTGTAAGCTGCGATCAAAACTGAGCTTCGATACCGAAGCAGCGATCGTTTGTCCTTCGGCCAGAGGAGCCAGTGCCGGATTATAGTATGAACTGGCACCTGAGAAGACGTCTGAAGCCTGGGCGTTGCCCATGGCAATTCCGCGCGCGCCGAACCCGACGCGCGCGAAGGCTCCTGCCTGTTGAGCGAATACCTGCGAAACAGGGATGGCGACCATCATCAGTCCCATCATCCAACAGCCCATGAGGCGTGCCTTCAACCGGTTATGTGAAGCTCTGTGGTTCATCATCTCCCCTACTCAATCACGAGAATTTTACCACGGCTGCGCTGCGAACCCACCGCTACCTCATAGAAATAGGCTCCGTTGGCCACTTGCACGCCCCGATCATCACGTCCATCCCACAAGGACTCGGTGACACCCGAAGCGCCATCCTCCCGAATCTCGCGGACCAGATTCATTCCGAAGTCGAACACCCGGATGGTAGCCGAACTACTTGCCCCCGCATCATATTTGATACGAATGAACCCATCAGCCCCTGGCGAATAGGGATTTGGATATGCATACGTATCCACACGCGGCACCGATTCGGTCGGAGCATCGGGATCAAGCGGCACATCCACACGGAATAGTGCCCAGGTCATCCCTCCGTCCAACGAGCGCAAAAGGCCTTGGGACGTGCCGACCCAAAGAACGCCCCCACTTACCTCGACAGAAAACACATCGGCATCTTCCCGGATTCGGCGTGTCGGGTTGGCCTGGTCCCGGAAGTCGGTAATAGAATTCCAGCTACGTCCAAAGTCGTCCGAGAAGAACAATCCTCCATCTCCGGCCACCCAGGTACGCGGACCGTCGAAGGCAAAATCATATACCCGCTCGCCAGGCAGTGTTTGCTCGAAAGTAGCACCGCCATCTCGTGTCAGCGTCACCCCGAATTGGCCCGTTCCACCTCCAGACTCGCTGGTATTCCAGGTGGCCATCCAAATCACAGGTTGCTGGCCGGTGGGTTGTTCTTCGATGGAAATGATCCAGTCCCCGGTAAGCGAGCGGGAAGTCCCGTCTGCTTTGAACTTGTCCCACGAGACACCACCATCTTGGGAGCGATTCAATCCACCCGCCGTTCCAGCCCATACCGTACCTATTTCATCGACCAGCACAGAGAATCCCATGTGGTTCAGCGATCCATTACTACCGCGACGGGGTTCGAAAGAAAAGGAATAAGCCTGGTCAGGGCGGATTTGATCCAGATCGTCTGGAGGCAACACTACCCGCTCCCATGTCCTACCGCCGTCCCGGGAACGACGCACTCCGCTCGCCCACCCTGCAACCCAGAAGTCGCCGGTCAACGGATCGATGTCGACATCGAAGGGTGGGCTTTGCTGGGGTACGATGACGGGTAATGCTGGAAGGATGGAAATGCCATATTCCTGCGTATCTGCACTCGGATCATCCAACTGCGGAAATCGGAATTGGAATGTCTGACCGCCATCGTTTGACACCAGGAAGCCGGATGCAGTCTGCACGCTTTCGCCACCCGAATTATCGGCTCTTCCAAGTCCAGCCAGGATGGTGTCGCCTTCAATATCAATCGAAAAAAGGCGATTGGGAGACCCGAACAGCGAATCTGTTTCTGGCACAAACCAGGACGCACCACGATCAATCGACACGTTCAAGTACGGACCGACCCACACAGCGTCGGGCGTGACGTGCAGATTGGCGACGCTGTTGTTCAGGATTCCGAAGGGACTGACGTCCAGCCCAGAACCGTCCTGAGCGGCACTGCTCATCGGCATGCTACTCACAAGCAATCCAAAGGCCATAGAGGCCAGACTCAAGGAAGTCAGTTGTACGTTTCTTCTCAGCATCAGCTCACTCCACCACAATCGTTCGTACTTCCGTAGCACTGCGAAGACCGCTGCGATCCACGACCGAGAATTCAAAAGTATTCGTGCCGGCAGCATTGTTGCTGTCCAGCTGGATGGTCAGCGTAAAGTCCCCATCCCCTGCCTGTTCGTCGCCACTCGAGGCGCCAAAACCGGCATTACAAACACCTTGTCCGCCATCGTCGCAGAGACGCAGGGACGTTCCTCCGTTCACTATGACCTGCACGAAGGCAATGTTATCCAATCCATCCGGATCAGTCGCTTCAACGATCAGCGCAATGCTGACAGGAGGTTCTCCGGCAGCTGGACGGGTAACCCGATCGGGTAATCTCACTTCGACAATTTCAGGTGGTTCGCTGGTCGCACTCACATCGATGACGTGATAGGCTACGTTGCTGAGATTGCCCCTCGTATCCGAGGCAAAGACTGATACTGTGAAGCGACCGGATTCAGCTCGTGAAATGGTCAAATCGAGTACTGCCTGCATCCGGCCCGAGCCTGCGATGGGCAGTTCAGCTTGCGCCAGCGGTGTCTGCCCAGCCAGAGCCGATCGAACGACTACGAAAAAGGTGGTCAGATCATCATCTTCATCCGAGACATCGGCCGACACCGTAATGGGTGCCGTGACGGTATCTCCCTCCCCCGCAATCTGATCCAGGGCAAGGACATCCGGAGTGACCTCGATATTCTCGATTCGTGGGGCAGAAGGGTCCAGTGGATCGGGACCGGGAGCCGAGTCACATCCAGCAAGAACCACGGTCAAAACAAAAATGGCCAAGGCACTCCCAAAGCGGGGCAACAAGACAGCGCGCCACGGGCAAGAAACCGTTCTAAAAAGCATGAAAATCCGTTCAGGTCGCAGGAGAAAAAAAGCCCTTCAAGGAAAAGGTAGTAGGGAACGGGCAGTGGCGACGAACGTTTCGTGTAATTGCATCGGACAGCGGGTATTCAAAGTACCCTGCGAGTCCCTTGTCTACCCAATATAGAGCGGCTTGAAGCTGAAGCACAGGGCAAAAATGAGTAGGCTACAAATCGCCAGAATTTTGCGTCCTCGAGTCAGTGGCTCCATGTAAACCAGGGGAGGGTGTTCTACGCGTATGAGGAAGATGATCAGTAAGCACCAGATCAACCAGCCACTGTATCCAAATACACCTACTACCCAGGCGCTATTCAGACCGAGCGCGGTCGAAATGGTCAATCCGAACACAGCATAGGTGACATGCCTCCAGGCGCGATGGAAGATGCGCTGACTATACAGGAAGAAGATCATAGCCAGGGCTATCCATGAGACCTGACCCACCGGCAAGGAATAAGAAGCCACCAGAGGCTCGATCTCACTAATGAACCCGATTCCACCCGACCAGAGCAGTAGCAGTATAAAGCTGCGCGCAATGCGACGGTGCCACACAGGGCCGACGAGCGCATAGAGGATGTGTCCTCCGTCAAGCTGCCCAACTGGCAACAGGTTCAGCGCCGTAAAAAACAGTCCCAACCACCCCGCGAACAGGAAGGGATAATGGTACATCTCCCACATCGGAGGCACGCCGGAAAAAAACTGTGACAACAGCCAATACAGCGGAGTGGTACCGATGGTCAGCGTAAGCAGCTGCTCCTCACCCGATACCGCTGGTGGATTCTCTGGCCATACCCCATAACGAGTCAGCCAATCTTTGAGCGGTTCGTGTCCCGGAAAACCATCGACGTAGGAGAAATCAGGCAGAGTGGCAAAGCCGAACACCAGTACGGCAAACGCCACAACGAAACCGGCAATCGGCCCTGCTGCTCCAATATCGAACAGTTTGCGCATCGAGGGCACCTGTTCGCGGATGCGGATGACCGCGCCAAACGTACCGATGCCATTGAACGGAAACGGGATGTAATATGGCAGTGACACGGCAACACGGTGCAGCCGGGCCGCGAAATAGTGTCCGAACTCATGCACGGTAAGAAACAGCAGCAGCGACCCAGCGAACCGGAGTCCATCAAGCAGGAATGGCTTGGAGACAGGAATGGGGCCCAGCGAAAAAAGTGCGGGGGCCGATTCGTACACCAGATACCGGCCGGCCATCTCCGCTCCGGAAAACATGGTGGTCGCCAGCGTCAGCAAGAAAAGCAGCGCATGAAGCCAGTATCGATCCCGGAAGCCGTTCTGCGGCATTACGCGTTCTCTGGAGTAAGGCCAGCAAAAGCTGCTTCCAAACGATCAGCCGCCGTCATCAGGTCGGACTCTGAAGCCGCGTAGGATACGCGAAGACCCGAAGGACCACCGAATGCCTGCCCTGGTACGAGCGCGACGTTGTGCTCGTGCAAGATGTACATGCACAAATCCTGCGTGTCACTGAGCACCGAGCCATCGGGA
>JAURNP010000211.1 GCA_030830105.1 Rhodothermales bacterium
ATCTTGTCGAGCGCCTTTTGGTTGATAACGGGACCCATTTCCGTGTCGTCCTCATTACCGTAGCCAAGCTTCAGCTTAGAGGCTGCTTCTTTGAGCTTGTCGACAAGTGCGTCGTGTACGTCTTCGTGCACGATGAGGCGGGAAGTAGCGGTACAACGCTGCCCCGTAGTTCCAAAAGCACCCCAGAGTAAACCGTCGATGACCAGGTCAAGGTCGGCATCGGCGAGCACGATCATCGGGTTCTTACCACCCATCTCGAGGGAGAGGCGCTTATGCAACCGGCCACAGGCTTCGCCAATCTTGCTTCCTGTTTCCGTGGAGCCAGTGAAAGAGACCGCATTGACGTCGGGGTGCTCAACCAGAGCTCGTCCCGCTGTTGCACTGCCTTGCACCAGGTTTACAACCCCTGGAGGAACGCCGGCATCTTCAAATACCTTGACCAGGAGGGCGCCACTGTGCGGGGCATCCTCGCTAGGCTTGAACACGACCGTGTTGCCGGCTGCAATAGCTGGAAACATCTTCCATGTTGGTACAGCTACCGGGAAATTCCATGCGGTAATGATGCCGCAAACACCGATAGGGCGGCGAATGGACATGTTGAACTTGTTTGGCATCTCGCTGGGCACTGTGTGCCCGAACATGCGCCGCGTCTCGGTGGCCGCATAGTAAGCCGTATCAATGGCTTCCTGCACGTCTCCTTTCGTTTCGAAGAACGGCTTTCCCATCTCTCGCGTCATCTGGAAGGCCATTTCGCTCTTGCGCTCGGTCAGCAGGTCGCCGATTCGGCGAAGGATGTCACCACGAGCCGGCGCCGGCATGCGACTCCATGATCGAAAAGCCTTGCGCGCTGCGCGTACGGCGTCGTCTACATCTTCAACACCGGACTCCGGAAAAGAGCCGACAACGTCGGAATTGATTGCGGGGTTGACATCCTTGAAAACAGCGCCTGCAGAAGCTTCCTGCCAGATGCCATCGATATAGTTCTTGTTCAGTACGTCAGACATGGGATTCTGAAATGGGAAAGAGGGGTTGATTGAAGGAAAAGTAGTCTGCTTTCCGGAGGTGGACAAGCAAAGATTCTGCGCGGAAAAAGCTCGTCGTGGGGCCCATCTGTGCTGTATATTCCGGGCCTTGAAAACCGTAAATGTCGTTGGAGTCCACCATGCAGAATCTGGAAAGCAGACTGTCGCGTCGCGTCACGTCCGTTCCGCCTTCCGGCATACGCCGCTTCTTCGAGATTGCGGCTACCATGAAAGAGGTGATTACCCTGGGTATCGGTGAGCCGGACTTCGTCTCGCCGGATGCTATCGTGAAGGGAGCCATTCGCTCCATGGAAGAAGGCAAAACGGGATACACCTCAAATTCCGGGATTGCGCCGCTGCGGGATGCCATCTCTGAAGAGTTGGACAGGCTTTATGGCGTCAAGTACGATGCGGGTAGTGAGATTCTGGTCACGGTAGGAGTCAGCGAGGCCGTGCAGTTGGCCATGCTGGCGTTGCTTGATCCCGGAGACGAAATCCTGATTCCAGAGCCTTGTTTTGTCTCATACGGTCCAACTTCCATTTTTGCGGATGGGGTGGTCAAGTATGTGCCTACATCCGTGGAAAATGATTTCCAGGTCACGGCAGCCGACATAGAAGCACGGATTACAGATCGTACCAAGGTGCTGTTTCTGGCGTATCCATCCAATCCGACAGGTGCTGTCCTTCGTCGTGAGGTGCTCGAGGAGATCGCAGAAGTCGTGGTCAAACACGACCTGATCGTGCTTTCAGACGAGATTTATGATCGATTGATCTACGGCGACGCTTACAAGAGGGGTCATACCTGCCTTCCATCCATAGATGCTCTGCGCGACCGGACCGTCCTGCTGGGCGGCTTTTCGAAAGCGTATGCCATGACCGGTTGGCGCGTGGGATACGCGTGCGCGCCCAAGCCCATTTACGATGCGATGTACAAGTTGCATCAGTACATCATCATGTCTGCGCCAACGGCGGGGCAATGGGGAGCACTGGCAGGTATTCTGGAGTGCCAAGATGATGTCGAGCAGATGCGGCAAGCGTATGATGCGAGGCGTCGTATCATCGTGGATGGGTTTCGAGCGGCTGGACTTCCAACGTTTGAGCCTGAAGGGGCGTTCTATTGCTTCCCGGACATCACGTCTACCGGATTGAACTCGGAGCAGTTCGCCCAGGAGTTACTCCATTCAGAGCACGTAGCAGTGGTGCCGGGCGACGCATTTGGCCCAAGCGGTGCAGGATTCGTGCGTTGCTCGTATGCCAATTCAATGGAGAACATCGAAGAGTCCGTGCGGCGCATTACTCGATTTGCTGAGCGGTGCAAGTCCGGCGAGTTCAAGTCCGCTTAACACCGATCTGACATGAAACGACTCTCTTTGATAGTTGGTCTAGCAGTTGCCCTGGTGCTTCATATTCTTTTTGGATGGATGTGGAGCGTAGCTGGGTCTTTGGTGTCAGGTTTTATTTCCGATAAGAGGCCCGGTACAAACGGCGCTC
>JAURNP010000212.1 GCA_030830105.1 Rhodothermales bacterium
ACCCACACTTCTACGCCCTTTACTGCAGCGTTGACATCGTGGGTGACTTCCATGCCGGCAGAAATCGGAGCATCAGGCAGATAGCGAGGATTGTGACCCGTCTCACGTATGCTTTGAGCTGCTTCCTCGCGACGAGTCCAGAGCACTACGTTGTGTCCGGAATCACAGAGACTGATGGCCAAGGCAGTACCCCAACTTCCCGCTCCAATGACAGCTACCCGCTTATTTTGACCCATGGCCCAGTGCTCCATATTGAGAACGCATCTTGCGCGGTAGGCAGCGTCCTCTACGTTGATCATTCAGAGGCAACATTCACTATACATCGGCTGCGGGAAAAATGGAGGCCCACAAACAGGGCGATTGTTCAGAACCGGTAGTGCGACTCTTTCGGTACGATGTGGAGCAGATCTCTTTAGATTTCTCCCCTTCCTCGCATGCCGCGTGCCGCCCTGAAGGTCTTGACACGGTTTTCCGTACCTGCCAGTAGCCGCTCGATATTGCTTCGATGTGCGATGAATATACCTGTGGCAAGTACCAAACTGAACACAAAAATGGAAGCATCCAGGCCGTCGGCATGCAGGCCGTATTTCTTGATCGCTATGGCGCTTGGATAAAGGGCCGTGGCTGAGAGCGAGGCTACCGAAACGTAGCGGGATGCCAACAACACAAGCCCAAAGACTCCCAGCGTCAACAGCATGACCCCAGGCGTAAGCGCCAGCAACATGCCAGCTGTTGTACTGACACCTTTGCCACCCTTGAATCCAGCCCACACAGGATACATGTGCCCAATCACGGCAGCCATCCCAGCCATGAGTCTGACCACCGATTCCACGTCCCAGAAACCAAATCCTGAGGGGAGCGCATCAAGACGGATGGTTGCGATGACGCCGGCAGCCAAAAGGCCCTTTCCGAGATCTATCAGCGAGGCCACGGAACCTGCTCTCCAACCCAGTACGCGAAACGCATTGGTGGCGCCTGCATTTCCGCTTCCATGTTTCCTCAGATCAATTCCATAGGCCAGCTTACCGACCCACACGCTGGCCGGTATAGAACCGACCAGATAGCTCAGAAGAAGAATGACTGCCACAGACAGCACGGCGTATCACAGGGTTAGTGGAGGGACTTCAAAAGACGAATACCGGAGAATACCGTCATTCGTTCCGCATTGAAAGAGTTACGTCACAATCAGGAGGCTGTGACCAATCCTATTACGACGGGTGAATCCGCTTCGCATGCTGCCATGACGGAATCGACATCTGCCTGGGGCACAACAGCGATCAGTCCTATTCCCAGGTTGAAGGCGGACCGCATATCATCCTCGGGGACATTACCCAATTTCTGGATCACCCTGAAAAGAGCCGGACGGTTCCACGATTCGTAATCGACATCGATGCTCAATCCTTCAGGCATGATGCGCTTCGAATTGCCGGGAATCCCGCCACCTGTGACGTGGACCAGTCCACGAACATCCGCAACGGAGCGTAATAGATCAATGGTAGTGAGGTATGACTTGTGGATGGCCAGTAGGCTCTCCCCAACTGATATACCACCGAACTCCTCTGGTCGATCGTGTACTTCGTAATGTTCAAACAGAACGTGACGGGCCAGGCTGTATCCGTTGGTATGGAGCCCGGTAGAGGGGAAACCGATCAGAGCATCTCCCTCGGCTACGCTGCTTCCATCTATGATATCTTTTCGATCAACCACGCCGACAATAGTACCTGCCAGGTCATACTCGCCTTCACCGTAGATATCAGGCATTTCGGCAGTCTCCCCGCCTATGAGCGCACAGCCATTTTCCTCACATGCCTTTGCGAATCCCTTGATGACATCGAACCCGGCCTCTTGATCAAGCTTCCCCGTCGAGAAATAGTCGAGGAAAAACAGCGGCGTAGCGCCACACACTGCGATGTCATTTACACAATGGTTGACCAGGTCCTGCCCGACGGTATCGTGCTGGGACATGGCAAAAGCCACTTTCAGTTTCGTGCCTACACCATCCACTGAAGACACCAGCACCGGGTCCTCGTAAGCACGCCAATCAACCTTGAAAAACGCACCAAATGCCCCGATATCGGTCATCACGCCATCCGTAAAGGTCTTTCGGACCAGTGGCTTGATACGATCGACCATCTCTTCTCCAGCTTCGACGTCAACGCCGGCATCCTTGTACGTGGTCATTTCAGGATAGATGATTGAGTGATGTCAGGTTGCTCCTTTCCTTACCTGTCCGGGTAAGAGCGAACGCGCGGGTAAGGGCGAACGCGCGGATTAGTACGAACGATTCAAAACTAGGACTTACCGCAGAGAGAGATGCAGAATCAGGATGAAAAAGACACCTCCCAACGTAGGTGCCTCCCAATCATGAACAGAGTCATCGGAATGCCACCTTTCCGAACCATCGCTGCCAGGTTATCTGGGCACGCACCAAACCAGACAACACGACGGGTCCGTCCCACAATGCGTCTCCTTGCCTTTCCGCCTGGCGGGTCCACTCCAAACAGGAAAACCACCAATACTTGAATCGGCCTCGAGCCGTTCTCGGAAGATCCTCAGCGAAAGGCAAGATATCAGCAAGGGATTGCCGAATGTGCACACACTCGCGCCAGACCGCCTTCCTTCGCTCTTCCCGAATGGAAGCGGATATGACATTCGATTCGCCTTCTTCCAAACGCAATCGGTCCAACCGGTCCATGAGCACCAAGCACCTAACAAAGGCATCGATATGAGGATGGCGCCAAGAGCCCTTGAAACCAGCCGCGGAAGCTGCGGCGCGAGCCCAAGGAAATATGTGAGATTCCCACGCTTGATTACTGATCCGATCATTGACTGCCAAGGCAGCCCATTCCAGCCAAGCACTCGCCAGGACAATCTCACTGCCTGAATGGGTCTTTAGATGAATAGAAGGCTGC
>JAURNP010000213.1 GCA_030830105.1 Rhodothermales bacterium
CGACGTTGTCCAAACGCAACTCGCAGAATTGGAGCAGCACCTCACCCGTGATGCCGGGCTTGGCCTGTGCGCGCTCGAACATGTTCCGGAACTGACGCTCGAGGATGCCATAGGTATACTTGGCCTTTTGCTTCTCTGCCAACTGAACGGAGTACTCGGACTCCTTCTTGCGGCGGCGGTTGGGGCCGTGCTGGCCGGGGCCATAAGGACGGCGCTCGAGCGCCTTGTCCGGGCCGAAGATGGCTTCCTTGAAGCGGCGGGTGATCTTGGACTTGGGTCCGCGGTAACGTGCCATATTGTGTTGCTTGCTAGTTTCGGTTCCCTATGAATCAGACGCGGCGGTGCTTGGGAGGGCGGCACCCGTTGTGTGGCATGGGCGTGATGTCCACGATCTCCGTGACCTCAATTCCCATGTTGTGCAGGGAGCGAATGGCGCTCTCGCGTCCACTTCCGGGCCCCTTCACGAAGACCTTGACCTTTTTCAGGCCATACTCCATGGCTTCCTTGCCACAGTCCTCGGCGGCGCACTGCGCAGCATAAGGTGTGTTCTTCTTGGAACCGCGGAATCCCATCTTACCCGAGCTGGACCAGGAAATGACCTGTCCTGTAGCATTCGTGAGGGAAATGATGATGTTGTTGAAAGAGGCATGGATGTGGGCTTGGCCCATGGCATCCACTTTTACCTTCTTCTTTGACTTCTTGGTGGTCTTGGCCATCGTGTGGGGAGTTGATCGATTCTGCGTCCCGGGTCAGGGACAGGGAATTACTTCTTCTTGTTGGCTACGGTCTTCCGCTTGCCCTTCCGGGTGCGGGAGTTGTTTTTCGTACGCTGGCCGCGCAGGGGTAGACCGAGACGGTGACGGATGCCGCGCTGGCATCCGATGTCCATCAGACGCTTGATGTTCATCTGAACCTCCGAACGGAGCTCACCTTCTACGCGGATCTCAGAGATGATCTCGCGGATTTTGGTGATCTCGTCGTCGGACCAGTCCTGGACGCGCTTGTCCTCAGAGACAGAAGCCTGTGAGAGGATGTCCGCGGCGCGGGAGCGTCCAATGCCGTAGACATAAGTCAGGGCAATGACTCCACGCTTGTTCCGTGGGATATCGATTCCGGAAATTCGGGCCATGGCGAATGCTTTTTAACACCGGGGATTAACCCTGGCGCTGCTTGAATTTTGGGTTCTTCTTATTGATGACGAAGAGTCGTCCCTTGCGGCGGACGATCTTACAATCCGCTGAGCGGACCTTGAGGGAAGCACGGGTCTTCATAATCGGTCTGTTTTCTTACTTGTATCGGAACGAAATGCGGCCTTTGCTCAGGTCGTATGGACTCATGTCCACGCGCACCCTGTCTCCAGGAAGAATCTTGATGTAGAATTTCCTCATCTTACCGGAGATGTGCGCCGTGATGACGTGCCCATTCTCCAGCTCCACGCGGAACATGGCGTTCCCCAGTGCCTCGGTGATGGTTCCGTCCTGCGTTATCGACGCTTGTTTGGCCATTTGATGTGTTTTCCGTTTCCTTTTTACTTGTGACGCCTCAACCCAACTTCACTGCCCCGAGGGCCTCCTCAATCCATTTGAATGTCGAAAGAACTTCTGCCTTGCCTTCCCGCACCACCACATCGTGTTCGAAGTGGGCACTGGGCAAGCCGTCCGCGGTCGCAATGGTCCAACCATCGCTCTCCTGCACCACCTCCTTGCGGCCGAGGTTGATCATCGGCTCGATGGCCAAAACCATACCTGCAACCAACTTCACTCCGTTACCGGGGCGCCCGTAATTGGGCACTTCCGGTGGCTCGTGAAGATTGGAGCCTACCCCGTGACCGACCAACTCGCGGACCACGCCATAGCCTTCGGCCTCGGCATGCTCCTGGACCGCCCATCCAATGTCTCCGATGCGGTTGCCCGCAACGGCTTCTTCGATGGCGTCCTCGAGGCATTCCTGCGTCACCTTCAACAGGCGCCGCACTTCCGGTTTGACTTCGCCCACCATGAAGGTGTAAGCGCTGTCTCCGTAATACCCCTCCTTGAGCACCCCGCAGTCAATGGAAACAATGTCTCCTTCCTGCAAAGGGTCGTCATTGGGGATTCCATGAACCACATGGTGATTCACGGAGGTGCAGAGCGTAGCGGGGAATCCGTTGTATCCTTTGAACCCAGGCTCAGCGCCATGGTCCCGGATGAAGGTTTCCGCTACCCGATCCAATTCCAAGGTGGTCACCCCGGGTTGAATCAGCTTGGCTACTTCAGCCAAGGTTCTTCCGACAAGCAAAGAACTCGTTCGGAGCAGCTCGATTTCGGATTCGGTTCGAACCTGTATCCGTCCTCTTGCCATTCCCATCAGCCTGCCATCCCGCTCACACTCGTCCCCTGACGGCCCCGGAGCTTTCCGGATTCCATGAGGGAGTCGTATTGACGGGACAACAGATAGCTTTCAATTTGCTGGAGGGTGTCGAGGATGACACCCACCATGATCAGCAGCGACGTGCCACCGAAGAAGATGCTGAACGCCTGAGCATGCGTCAGGTTCAGCGTGAATACGATGGCCGGCAGGATGGCAATCAAACCGAGGAAGATGGCACCGGGCAACGTGATCTTGGAGATCACATTGTCGAGGAACTCCATGGTCGGACGACCGGGCTTCACACCGGGTACGAAGTTGTTCTGACGCTTCAGGTCATCCGCCATCTGCTGGGGATTGACCGTGATGGCCGTGTAGAAGTACGTGAACGCCACGATCATCAGGAAGAACAACAGGTTGTACCAGAATCCATTGAAATCCCCCAGTGCGATGAGCACTTCGTTGTCAGCCAGGCTTTCGTTCTGCGTCAAGTAGAGCGGCACGAACATGATGGCCTGCGCGAAGATGATGGGCATCACACCGCTGGAGTTCACCTTCAGGGGGATGTAGCTGCGGGCAGCGGCTCCCTGGGGCAAGTAAGTAGCTCCAGCGTTCTGCTGCATGCGGGTCATTTCCACCGGGACACGGCGCACCGCCTGCACCAGGGCGACGGAAAGGCCGATGACGACCAACAGGGCTGCAATCTCCACAAGGAAGAAGTAGAAGTTGGTGGCGGGGTGATTGAACTCTTGGATGATCGCCTGCGGGA
>JAURNP010000214.1 GCA_030830105.1 Rhodothermales bacterium
TACAAGTACCTGCAGCGCCTTACTCTCGGGGCTGTCGGAGACTTCAAGGCGCTGGCCCGAGGTTTTGTGAGAGACGGAGCCATGTTGTACTACCTGGACGGCCGCTTCAATCGAAAGAATGCTCCCAACGAGAATTTTGCCCGCGAGCTGCTTGAGCTGTTCACCATGGGTCCAGTAGGCCAGGATGGTCAGCCAAACTATTCACAGGACGACATTGGCGAAGCGGCACGCGCCTTCACGGGCTGGACCATGAATGTGCGATCATCATGGGAGTCAGCGCTTGCCTCGTATAATCATGACGGTGGCCAGAAGACCATTTTCGGACAGACGGGCAACTTCAATCACAATGATGTGATCGACCTCATTTTCGAGGAAAGGGCTGAACAGGTTGCCTCATTCGTTGCCGGGAAGCTTCTCGCCGAATTTGTCTACGCCTCTCCCGCGCAGGATCAAGTGGACTGGTTGGCTGGACGCATGCTGGAGCACGATTTCCAGATTGGTCCTACGCTGGCCGATCTGTTTGCGTCAGACCTGTTTTTTGATCCTCAGTGCGAAGGTGCCCGGATCAAAAGTCCGATGGAGTACATGTTATTGGATGTATCCGCATTCAAGGGAAATCCGGCCCAGGATAAATTCGTGAACATTTACGCGGGTTTGCGCAATTTGGGTCAGGACCTACTCTCCCCGCCGAATGTCGCAGGATGGCCCGGTCATCATTCTTGGCTGTCAACCGATACCTTGCCGCTTCGCTGGAACTCAGTGGACGCCAACTTCAGCGCGGACTCGACCCTTAATTCCTCCGTTCTGGGTGTCGATTATTCTGCGATTGTCGAAAAGTACTGTGATGCCTCTTCTTCGCATCCGGTCATTTCGCTCGCATTGAATCTGGCTGAGACGTTGTTTGCGACGCCTTTGGATCTCGTTGAAATTCCTGAGGTCGATCAACCTTTCGCCGGTGACCTCTTTGCGCAGCCTTTGCCGCAAGATTTCCTGGATGGCCCGGTTGCCCACATCAATTTGGTAAAGCTGTTCCTAGGTACGGTCCCGTGGTATGAGTGGAATCCCTCGTCCCAGCATGCATCCATTATGATCCGGAACTACATCGTGACGCTGTCCAAGTACCCTGAATACCAACTAGCTTGATATGTGTACGCACCACGGATCCCGACTGGAAGACGGAGCGCTACATGAAAAGGCGCATTCGACATGGTCACGGAGGCAATTCCTTCGCGGCTTGGCCATGTCTGGGGCAGCGGTGTCACTGGGCCTGAATGGGAGAACGGTACAGGCCACTATGGCCAATCCACTTCTTCGCGCGCTTGCAGGATCGGCGTCTGACCGTATTCTGATTGTAATCCAGCTGTCCGGCGGGAATGACGGACTGAACACCGTGGTGCCGGTCACCAATGACATCTACTACAACGCTCGGCCGAACATCGCTATTTCAGCGCGGGATGCCGTTTCACTGACGACAGATGCAGGTCTGCATCCAGCTTTGGCGCGACTGGGTCCTCTCTACCAGGAAGGCCTGCTCGAAGTGGTGCAGAACGTTGGATATGCCTCCCCTGAGCTTTCTCACTTCACTTCAACCGACGTCTGGTTGTCGGGGCGGGACGCCTCAGAATTGGAGGGTACAGGCTGGTCAGGACGGTTCCTCGAAAAGGAATATCCCACGTATGCGGACGCTCCCCCGGATCATCCGATAGCCTTGCAGATTGGATCCTCCACGCCGCTGCTATTTGCAGGACATGGACAATCTCTGGGGGTGACGCTGCCCAATCAGCGGCTTCTGGACCGTCTTGCACGTTCTGGTCAATTGTTCGACGAAGACGACGTACCCGATTCGATCCAGGGGGAGGAAATTTCCTTTGTTCGACGGGTGTCCAACGATTCGTTCGTCTACGCGCAAGCCATCAAGGATGCTTTCGATATTGGGCGCAACCAAGTGTCCTATAGCGGAGGAAGCACGCTTGGTAGCGACTTGGCAACCGTGGCCCGGCTCATTCGAGGAGGTCTTGGCGCCCGGATTTACCATGTCAGTATTGGTGGCTTTGACACGCACGCCTACCAGGCGGGCTCACACAATACACTTCTCAGCCGACTGGGTAACTCCATTGCAGCCTTCGTAGAAGACTTGCAGTCAGATGGATTAATGGATCGGGTTACCGGCGTCACCTTTTCAGAATTCGGGCGACGCGTATTTCAGAATGGCTCCTCAGGAACGGATCACGGTACGTCGGCTCCAATGTTCATCTTTGGTCAGCATTTGGCGGGTGGCATGCTGGGCGACGCACCCGATCTTTCCAATTTGGATTCGGCTCGTAACCTGATAGCAGGAAATGATTTTCGATCCGTATACGGCAGTCTTCTTCGTGATTGGTTCGAAATGGGCCAGGGAGATGTGGATCAGCTGTTCAATGGCGCATATCCCGTGCTGAATCTGTTCAACGGCCAGCTGTCCACACATACCGAGGAAGCAGTATCAGTTCCCAACCAGGTCAAGCTCGATAGTGTCTACCCCAATCCGTTGAGTGGTGGTAAGGCACGAATCGTCATCACGCTGGACGAGCCAGGGCCCGTTGCGATTTCCGTCGTAGACCTCCTCGGGCGCCCGGTTGCCCAACACGACGTGGGGATCCTGCAATCCGGGCAGCACGACCTTCCCCTAATCTTGAATGATGGTATTGCCGCTGGAACGTACATCGTGCGGGTGCAGCACAAGGCTGCTTCCATCGCGCGCCCTGTTCAGGTAGTTGATTAGGTAGCGGTTCGGTCCTTGAATGTTGAAAGGGTGGGGGTATTGTGTCTCGCATGAGAACTTGCCCAAGAAGGCCGCACAGACGGAAACGAACAAACATATGAGCGCATAGAAGCTGGCGATTATTGGAGGAGGGAATCTGGGCAGTGCCTTGGCTAAGGGCTGGGTAGAGTCCGGTCTCTTCAAGGCAAAACACATCACGGTCACGCGCCGGCATCCGGAAAAGTTATCAGGGCTGGTCGCGTTGGGAATCCGTTCAACATCGGATAACGCAAAAGCGGTTCTCGAGGCCAATGCCGTCGTTCTGGCCATTCAACCAGGTCAGCTCGACGACGTCATGAGCAAACTGTCTGTTGCGATCGATCCCGAACGGCATACAGTCATCTCGGCCTTGACGGGCGTCTCCATTGAACGGATTACAGCGTACCTGCCAGCAGGAACTACGGTGGTCCGAGCCATGCCAAATACGGCCGTCGAAACGCGTTCTTCCATGACGTGCCTGGCCCTGGATGATGAGGGAAACGGCCGGTTGTTGGCAGAGCAGCTATTTGAAGCCGTAGGAGCTACGCTGGTTATCGACGAGGAGATGATGATTCCTGCGACGGCTCTTTGTGCTTGTGGTATCGCCTTCTTCCTAAGAACCGTTCGCGCAGCAGCGCAAGGTGGGACGGAAATTGGTTTCCACGCCGAAGAGGCGCTTTTGCTAGCAGCCCAGACTGCCAGGGGGGCGGCGGATCTCATTCTTCAGGGAGAGGCGCATCCTGAGCAGGAGATTGATCGGGTCACGACGCCCAGGGGCTGCACGATAGCAGGACTGAATAAGTTGGAGCATCGCGGCTTCTCATCGGCCATGATTCGCGGAATCCTGACTTCGGCTCAGCGGGCGGAAGGGCCTGGGTAACAACCCACTTACTGCGCGATAGTAGAGAACATTGGTCAGGTTGTCGGGTATCCCTTTTGTCCTTACGCCTATCCAGAAGGGACAGGTACATCCACGAACTATTCCTGTCGACGCCGATGGCCACTCCATCCACCCACCGGCGCCTGAAAAAGGAACTCGGACTGTTCGACGTTTTCGCGGTCAGTACGGGGGCCATGTTCAGTTCCGGGTTCTTTTTGCTTCCTGGTCTTGCGGCTGCTCAAGCGGGCCCCTCTGTGGCCTTGGCCTATCTGGTAGCGGGCGTACTGATCCTGCCGGCGATGTTCAGTGCAAGTGAATTGGCAACGGCCTTACCCAGAGCCGGTGGTGCCTATTTTTTCCTTGACCGAAGTCTTGGCCCGATGGCGGGGACCATCGGAGGACTGGGGACCTATTTCGCGCTGACACTCAAGACCGCTTTTGCGCTCATCGGAATTGGGGCCTATGCGGCCTTTTTTGTCGATTTGCCCATCAAAACGGTGGCCATAGCCCTCACGGCTGTGTTCGTGGTCATCAACATTGTGGGAGCAAAAGAAACCACGGCGCTTCAGCGCATCTTAGTTACGGTTCTACTTATCGTTCTGGCGTTCTTCACTGTTCAGGGATTGCTGTTTGTTGGCCTTGAACAGCCTGCTTCGACGACCATGGCACGGCATACACCTTTCCTGAAATTCGGTGTTGGCGGTCTCCTGTCTACAGTTGGGTTTGTGTTTGTATCGTACGCCGGCTTGACGAAGGTTGCGAGTATTGCAGAGGAAGTGAAGGACCCGGATCGCAATATTCCCCTGGGAATGATGCTGTCGTTGTCTGTCACGACCGCGATATACGTAGCTGGTGTCTTCATCATGGTTTCGGTACTCGACTTCAACGATCTGAGCGCCGACCTCACACCGGTGGCGACGGCAGCGGAGCAGTTCTTCAGCTGGCTTCCGGGACGCTGGGGGTTGATGCTGATTGTGATTGCCGCCCTGGCCGCCTTTGCATCTACGGGTAATGCAGGGTTGATGTCCGCCTCTCGCTACCCGCTGGCCATGGCGCGCGATCGATTGCTTCCTTCGGTTTTTGCCAAGCTGGGTAGGTTCAACACGCCTGTTGTCTCCATTCTGGTTTCCGGTGGTGTGATGATACTTTTTATCATCATTCTCGATGCAGAGGGCATTGCCAAATTGGCATCGGCATTCCAGCTCCTGATTTTCATTTTCCTGAATCTGGCCGTCGTGGTGATGCGCGAGAGCAGGATTCAGTCCTACGACCCTGGTTATCGTTCCCCCTTGTATCCATGGGTACAGGTGTTTGGAATCCTGACGAGCGGAGCACTGATCGTCTACATGGGAACCATGGCCATTCTGTTTACGATTGCCATTGTACTGGTTTGTGTGGCTTGGTATCGGTTTTACGCGGACGGAAAGGTTCGTCGTGACGGTGCCATCTACCACTGGTTCTCCAGGTTGGGACAGCGCCGGTTCGAAGGACTCGATGTCGAATTCCGTGGCATTCTGAAAGAGAAGGGGCTGCGAGGTGAGGATCCGTACGAAGAGATTGTAGCCCGCTCATTTGTCCTGGACCTGAAGACGCCTCACGATTTCGATCAGGTTGTCCAAAAAGTAGCGGAGAAACTCTCTCGCAGGTTGCCCTCTACAGAGGCTGAGATTGCTGAAAAGATCCTGGAGGGCACCCGTTTGGGTGCAACTCCGGTGACTCATGGCGTTGCGTTACCACATTTCCGCTCCGACGCCATCGAGCAAAGTGAGCTGGTGCTTGTGCGAGCCATAGACACCGTATTTGTGCCTGGCGACGACCCTTTAACGGAAGAGGTCGAACACGACAAAGAGGTCCGCACGCTCTTCTTCCTGGTTAGCCCGGATGGTAAGCCGGGACAGCACCTGCGCATATTGGCGCAGATTGCTGGCAGGGTAGACGAGGAAAGCTTCGAATCAGAATGGCTGGGCGCCGAGGACGAGCAGGAACTGAAGGAAGTACTGCTTCGCAATGACCATTCCATCACGGTGCGGGTTTCCGAAAAGGAGGCCAGGGAGTGGATGGATCGCAAGCTCATGGATTTGGACCTGCCTGGGACTTGTCTGGTCGCTCTGGTTCAGCGCGACGGAGACGTGGAATTCCCGCACGGATCTACCGAATTCAAGGATGGTGATCGCATCACCATTATTGGGGAACCGGGCGACATCAAGGCGCTCAGGAAGCGCTTAAAATCAAGGTGAGCCTGGTCGATATTCAAGGCTAGGGACTTCGTTACGCACAATGTCGTAGCGGAGTACCGAGGATCCCGCATTCATTTCCTGTATCGTGAGGGCGATTCATGGACAAGAATCACACATCGGATCCCCTCACGTCTTCGAAGCATCCGACGCTCAGTCATCTGTTCCAGGCCGAATCCGGGTCTCGTTCAGGTGCGTACAGACATCACGTCAAAGAAGCGGCTCGGTATGTCTTCTGCGTATATCACGGAATCGAAGTGTCTGCGATTCGAGAGACACGCGGTCAGCTGATTGTGCACTCAAACGCTGAGCACATCTCCTCGAGATCCGAGGGGCTACCGGAATACATCCAGATGCTGCTGGCAGGTGCTGTTGCCGTGCAAATCATCTTTGGGGGTGAGAACCAGGAGATGGTCGACGCCATGACCGAGGCTGAACGGGTCTATAGCTTGGCTCAGGATCAATCATTTTCGAACGATGGCCGCTTCGAATCCATCGTACAAAAAGCCAGTCGGAATGCCTTGCTGCACCTGGCTGATCCGAAACTGCGCGCTGCTATCGGAATTGCGACCCGTTTCCCGGCCTGCCATCGTTCCAGAGTAAGTCAGGAGGAGATGGACGATCTCAAGACGTTGGTAACCGGGTCTTTGATGTAGGCGCTTTATTCCTTCCAGCCCAAGGAGGGGATGTCCTTTTCTGTGGCTTCGTCGTCTGGAGAACGGAGCTTGAGATTCTCTACATCCTCGCGGAGGCGTGAGAGCCGCTCAAAGATCAATCGCCCGCCAAATAGCACGACCAGGGCCAGCAACAGATTTACAACCGCAAATAGAAGTTGGATGATGTCCATGGCTCATGCATTTTCGTTATTCCATCGCTCCAGCATCCGCTCAAGGATAGAAAGGTCGTCCTCACCGTCCTGACGTAATCGGCGCCCCGAATTGGTTTCCCTGATTTCCAGCTGTACTGGGATCGACCTGCCTCGCGAATAGATGACGGTGAATCGCCCTATTTCAGCCCTGAGGGTCAAAGGCTCCTCGCGATCCAACACCAGGTTCTGCATGCTTTTCACGATGGAAGGATTCCAAAAATCGATCAGCGGCAGATCATAGTCTGGATCTAAAAGACGCATGCCTTGGAGGTACGTATCGAGGCGGTCCGGATTCAGTGGCTGGGAGTCCTTCATTATTCAGCGCCTCAATACCCGACGGCTCGGCCCTTATAACTGCGGGAGTCGGCTGCACCGTGGAGCAAGCCGTTCTCATGGTCAACAAAAATGCTCATGGCTCGGCCTTGACTACCCCTGAAGACCACTTCGTGTCCAAGTAGGGTGTAGAGGTCGATGGTGTCCTGAGAGAAGTATCCGCGCTCCAGCGATGTCCGATCTGGAAGCCACTGATGGTGCATGCGGGGTGCCTCAACCGCTTCGGCGACATTCATGTCATGATCAATCACATTCAAGATGACCTGCAGGACGGTATTGATGATCGTGCGTCCGCCTGGGGTGCCGACCGCCAGCAGCGGCTTGCCGTCTTGAGCGACGATAGATGGCGTCATGGAAGAGAGCATCCGCTTCTGTGGCGCTACACGATTAGGTGCGGTCCCGATGTTACCATTCCGATCGGTGTAGCCTGGCTTCGGATTGAAATCTCCCATTTCGTTGTTCAGCAAGAATCCGGCTCCGTCAACAACGATCGAATTGCCATAACCGAATTCGAGCGTGTAAGTGAGTGAGACCATATTTCCATCGACGTCCACGACTGAGAAGTGCGTTGTCTCCTCGCTCTCATACGATTTAAGTCCGTTGAAGGCGCTGGAATCACTTTCCGATTTCATATCGGTTGCAATGGATGCGCGCAGATCGTCGGCATGCTTCTTGGAGATCAACCAGTCCACAGGCATTTCCGGGTTGAAAGCAGGGTCGCCAATGAACTGAGCACGATCAGCATATGCGCGCCGCATGGCCTCAGTCATGAGGTGTAGATAGGCGGCCGAATTGTGCCCGAGTGCAGCCAGGTCATACCCCTCCAGGATATTAAGCATGGTTACGAGGGCGATACCGCCCGAGGAGGGGGGACTCATCGAGTAGATATCGTGGCCACGGTAGGTTCCGTGGATTGGGCTCTGCTCTACAGCTTCATAAGCAGCCAAGTCTTCTTCAGTGATCAATCCGCCCCATTCCGCCATGAAGTCGGCGATGAGCCTGGCGGTCTCCCCGGCATAGAATCCGTCGCGTCCCTGGTCGCGGATTCGCTCCAATGTCTGAGCCAGATGTTCCTGGATCAGCAATTCTCCCGCATCGTGGGTAGAGCCATCATTCTTCAGGAAGGCATCCACGGATGACTGATAAATGGGGTCATTTTGTACACGCTCGAGCAGACGCTCCTGAAATCCTGATAGGTTGCGGGTGAATGGGAAGCCTTCTCCGGCAAGGCGAACTGCCGGTTGAACGAGGATGGACCAGGGGAGCGACCCCAATCGTTCGTGGGCCAGTGCGAGTCCGGCGACCGTCCCTGGGACGCCTGTAGAAAGCAAATTGTAATGTCGGTTAACAGAGGAAATGGACCCGTCCTCATTGAGCATCATGGACTCCGTGGCCGCCATGGGCGCCTTCTCCCGGAAATTGAAAGCGGTCACTTCACCATCGGCCCCATGGTAAACCAGGAATCCACCGCCGCCGATATTTCCTGCCGCTGGATGTACGACTGCGAGAGCAAAGGCCGTTGCAACAGCTGCATCGACTGCATTGCCTCCCTGTTTCAAGATGTCCCTGCCCACTTCGGAAGCGAGATACTGTGTCGAGACTACCATACCGTTCTCAGCCGTAACTGGCTGCCTGCCATGCTGCGCTGAGGCAGGAGAACGCCACAGGAAGAAAATCGACAGAATCAGGAACAGGCCGCGGGAAAAAGCACGCATGGAAGAGGCAGATGATGAAAGTCGCAGAGGATGGGGATCGGAAATAATGCCGATGCTGAGCGTTCGGGATTGGCACCCAAGAAGCGCCCCCAAAGTAGGGTCGCACCCTTCGTGCTTCA
>JAURNP010000215.1 GCA_030830105.1 Rhodothermales bacterium
CCACTTTGCGGCTGGAGAAAGGAATCGGTGGGACCATTGCTGACGCTACGGATTATTTGCGTGCGGAGCTGGATGTCTTCCTGCGCTTCCCAACGTTTCATCAGCGCCGCCTCATACCGAACGCCTTGGATGTGCGTTTGGTGGCAGGAAACGTGTGGGGAGACGCCCCGATCCAGCGTCTTGGAATTGTAGACGGAAGCTCTACGCTGACTACGTTCGGTGCCCTCAAGACGAATGATCACCCGCCGTATACCGGTGAGAGATGGGGCCTGTTTGCATGGGAGCACTCATTCCGAACGGTTCCATTCGAGCGACTGGGTTGGGATTGGGCCGTTCGACGTCACTGGGGCCTGATTGTAACTGGAGGTCACGGGTGGACCGACTCAGACCGTGCATTGGGATCTGGTCGACTGCATCTCGCAGGAAACTGGCATCATGAGGCTGGCGTGTCGCTGTCGGGTCTTTTCACAGCGTTTCGAGTCGACACATCGTGGCGTCTGGATGCTCCTGGTTTCAGAGTCGGTTTGTCGACGGCACGCATATTCTGAACGAGATAGCTTCAGGAGGCGGATGATTCGATCGGATTATCGGGATCGGAAATCCAACCACTCCAAGAGGGCGGAAACAGCCTGGGGAGTGGAAGTCCTGCTATTGCGGCGGCAAGAATGTTGTGACAAGCCGTCACGCCAGAACCACAGTAGACAATGGCACGATCGGTTCCACCGACAGAATCCCACCGCTCTCTGAGCGCTTCTGCAGACAAGAATTGACCGTTTTCACGCAGGTTGCCCTTCCATGGCAAGTTTTTGGCACCAGGAATGTGACCAGCGACCGCATCGATAGGCTCGTTCAGCCCTTCATAACGTTCTTGCGCGCGGGCATCAATCAACCTGTATTCATCCTGCTCTATTTGTGATGCAGGGATCACCCAGTCTTTCCGAGGGGTGAAGTTCTGTGAACGCACCGCTGCCTCTGGTGTCGGCTGAGCCGTCGCACGCGTCGTAGGGTAATCGCCTCGTTGCCACGCCGGCCAACCCCCGTCCAGAACACACACGCCCTCGTGGCCTATCCAGCTAAGCATCCACCACAACCGACCGGCAAAGGCACCACCTGCATCATCATAGCAGACAATGAGCGTGTCTTCGCCGAATCCCCAGGAAGCTCGAAGTGCGGCAATCGCGGTGGGGGGCGGCATTGGATGGCGTCCTTCGTTCCTTTTTGTAATCGGGGCTGAAAGGTCGTGGTCCAGATGTGCATACACAGCACCTGGGATCCTTTCTTCAGACCAGTCACGCATACCTCGCTCGGTGTCGTCCAGACTGAATCGACAATCGACGAGCCCGACTCCCTCGTCCCCCAGGATGTCCGACACTTCCTGAGCAGAGATGACGGGTGAAAAGTTGGTTTGCGAAGTCACGCTGAAATGGATTGGTGAGCGAGGTTGGTTATCCACAGTACCTTTTGATTGGGACTGACTCCGCTTAGTTTCCGAACCCTTGATAGTGCGCCGCCTGCGGCGGCGCACCCGTTGGAGTCATCTCGTCATTTCCCATGCCCCAAACGGCACCTGCTGCTGATAAAAAAGGCCAAACACCCTTGATGCGTCAATATTACGCCATCAAGGAACGGCATCCGGGCACCATCCTGCTTTTTCGGATGGGAGATTTCTACGAGACGTTTGACACAGACGCCGAGAAGGTACACGAAGTGCTCGGTATCACGTTGACCAAACGGTCCAACGGATCCGCCTCTGAGGTCGCTCTTGCCGGTTTTCCACATCACGCACTCGATACGTATCTCCCCAAACTGGTTCGGGCCGGGTTCCGGGCCGCCATTTGCGAACAACTCGAAGAGCCCACGAAAGGCAAAAAAATCGTCAAGCGGGACGTCGTAGAGATCGTCACGCCGGGCGTTTCAATGCGCTCCAACCTGCTAGAGCCTACCCAGTCGACCTATCTGGCGGCCATCCATCTTCAGGAAGAAGGCCGGGGCGCAGCCAGTCGTCTCGTCTGCGGTGTTGCACACGCTGACGTGTCCACTGGCGAATTCAAGACGGCCCACGTACATCCCGACTCTCTGGCCGACTACCTCACAGGTTTGAAAGCATCGGAGATCCTGTGCGTCCGCTCTCTTCGGGACTCACTTGAGGGAATGGGGTTTGAGAGAAACAGCATCTCCCTTTTGGAGGAATGGGTTTTTGCCGAGGAGTATGCGACCAACACCCTGAAAGAGCATTTCGACGTCCACTCGTTGAAAGGATTCGGCATTCAAGAGACGGGAGCTGGGGTAGTCGCAGCCGGCGCGCTACTTCACTACGTTCAGGATACCCAAAAAGGGAATCTGGCGCAGATCCGACGGCTGGAATGGGTCGATGATCAGGCCTCCATGCCCCTGGACGTCCAGACCCTGCGAAACCTGGAGCTGGTAGCCAGCTCTGCCACCGGAAACAAGGAAGGCTCGCTCATGGCCATCCTGGACCGGACCGGCTCACCGATGGGGGCCCGTTTGCTCAGAAATTGGTTGGTCAGGCCGTTGCGGAGTCTGGAGGATATTCTTGAGCGTCAGCGCGTCGTGGATGTTTTTTACACCTCACGCACGCTGCGCGCATCAGTCCGCGAAAAACTGAAGGGGATTGGAGATCTTGAGCGAATCGCCGTACGCATTGCGACGCGCCGCGCCGCGCCGCGAGACATTTCTGGACTGCGCGATGCGCTGGCGACGCTACCCGACCTGATTACCTTGCTCGAAGGTGCACGCTCCGACTCGTTGGACGACATGATGTCCCGATTCGTATCGACACGTGACATCGTCGAGCGTATCGAGTCCGTATTGGTAAATGAGCCACCAGCTCAATTGAAGGTAGGTAGTGTCATCAGGGAGGGCGTATCCGAGGAGTTGGATGAGCTACGCAATTTGGCCCAGGGCGGTAAAGAATGGCTCGCGGGACTACAGCAATCCGAGTCAGAGCGAACGGGTATCACATCGCTGAAAATTGGCTTCAACAAAGTCTTCGGGTATTACCTCGAAGTCACCCATGTCCACAAAGATAAAGTGCCTGAGGCCTGGATCAGGAAACAGACCCTGGTCAACGCGGAGCGTTACGTCACGGAGGAACTCAAGGAGTACGAGGAGAAAATCCTAGGAGCTGAAGAACGACTGGTTGCTCTGGAACTGGCCTTGTTCAACGAGCTTCGCGAAGAGTTGGCGCGAGACGTGGACCGGGTTCAAACAAATGCCCGGATCCTCGCTGCCATCGACGTGCTGTCTACGTTTGCCGAGGTGGCCCACACCAACCGGTTTACCCGGCCCATGCTGCATGATGGACTGGACATGGAAATCGAGGACGGTCGCCATCCGGTGGTGGAAAGCTTGCTGCCTGCAGGGGAGCCATTCGTACCGAATTCGGTCCGGATGTCTGCGGATTCCGAGCAGATCTTGATCATTACAGGTCCGAACATGGCCGGTAAGAGCGTGGTCCTTCGCCAAGTGGGCCTTGTCGTCCTATTGGCTCAGATTGGAGCCTTTGTGCCTGCTAAACGTGCTCGGATTGGACTGGTTGACCGTATTTTTACACGTGTTGGAGCAAGCGATAATCTCGCAGCAGGGGAGTCGACGTTTCTGGTCGAGATGAACGAGACGGCCAATATCCTCAACAATGCAACAAGACGATCGCTCATCCTGCTGGACGAAGTTGGACGCGGGACCAGCACATTTGATGGGTTGTCAATTGCCTGGTCGCTGGTAGAATACCTGCACGCCCATGAGGAAGTGGCGGCGAGAACGCTTTTTGCCACGCACTACCACGAATTGAACGAACTCGAGGAGCGACTGGGGCGGATTCGTAATTACCGCATCCAGGTCCAGGAGCACAACGGGAAGGTGATCTTCCTTCGCAAGCTGATGCGCGGAGGGGCAGATCACTCCTATGGAATCGAGGTGGCACGGATGGCGGGGCTGCCCGCCGAACTGTTGGATCGTTCCCGAGAGATTCTGAATCAATTGGAACAGCAGGAGCTTGAGATCCAGAATGAAGGCGGGCGCAGCGTTTCCGAGCGTATCCCGTCTTCCTCGCAGGGACCACAGATGTCGCTGTTCGTAGCAGAGCCCGATCCGGCAGTACAGGAAGTCTGGGATGCCATTCAGGCTCTCAACCCCGACGAGATGACGCCAATGGACGCGCTTTTGATGCTCTCTCGCCTGCATAACAAGACACGGGAGTCATGATTCAATCATTCATCCACCGATCGCCTGCGATTGATGAGTCGAATTTCATTGCCGAGACAGCCGCGGTCATTGGAGATGTGACGCTTGGTACGGACACATCCGTGTGGTTCTCGGCGTCGATCCGCGGGGACGTGAACCGCATCCGGATAGGAAACCGTTCCAACATTCAGGACAACGCCGTCGTCCATGTCACCCATCATACAGCTCCTACATCGATCGGGGACAATGTCACAGTGGGTCATTCGGCCATCATTCATGGATGCACGGTCCAGGATCGGGTGCTGGTTGGAATGGGTGCGATCATCCTCGACCATGCCGTCATCGGATCGGATACGATTATCGGAGCGGGCGCGCTAATCACCGGTGGCGTTGTAATTCCACCTCGCTCGCTTGTGCTCGGCTCGCCTGCAAAAGTGGTCCGAAACCTGACGGAAGAGGAGGTCGCTTCGATCATGGACTATGCGAATAATTACGTTCGGTACAAGAATGTTTATCTCGGCCACGACAAGCCGGACACCAACCCATTTTACAGCTGAATCATGCGGATTCTGATTATTGGTAGCGGGGGACGGGAGCACGCCATCGCGTGGGCGCTACATCACAGCGCAACCCCCACGACGTTGTTCATTGCACCTGGAAACGGAGGGACAGATGCCGTCGGGACCATCGTCGTGCTTGACGTTGCAGACGCACGAGCCGTGCTGTCCTTTGTTGAGCAGGAAGCCATCGACCTTGTCGTTATTGGCCCGGAGCAACCGCTGGTGGATGGCCTCTCGGATCAGCTGCGTGCTTTCGGGACCCCGGTCGTCGGTCCGTCAGCAGCCGCCGCTCAATTGGAAGGTAGCAAGGCCTTTTCGAAGGCTTTCATGCAGCGGCATGGCATTCCGACGGCAGCGTTCCAGACGTTCGAAAAGGGTGATATGGAAGCGGCATTGGCTTTTGTTCGCAAAGAGGGAGCACCCATTGTGGTAAAGGCCAGTGGTTTGGCTGCAGGCAAAGG
>JAURNP010000216.1 GCA_030830105.1 Rhodothermales bacterium
CCACGGCTTGCTCGGCAAACAGAGCCTGTACGAGCACAGCAATCGCGTACCGGTGATCATTTCCGGTCCAGGAATTCCAGCCGGCTCATCCGATGCCCTGGTGTACCTCTATGACCTTTACCCGACGATTGCCGGTTGGACGGGAATGTCCCTGATGGAAGGTACCGACGGCTCAGATCTGAGAGGAATCTGGGAGCGGGGGGAAGGCGGCCCCCGGGACGTGCTCTATACCGTTTACGAGGATATCCATCGTAGCGTGCGGCAGGGCCCATGGAAGCTTATTTATTATCCGCGTCTCGACCGACAACAGCTCTTCAATCTGGATGAAGACCCGCACGAATTGAACAACCTCTCAGCTCTAC
The DNA here is from genome assembly GCA_030830105.1 of Rhodothermales bacterium. Lineage (GTDB taxonomy): Bacteria > Bacteroidota > Rhodothermia > Rhodothermales > UBA10348 > JAAZVD01. Next base: position 363 of record JAURNP010000216.1, read on the forward strand.
CCGAGCAGACGGAGCGCATGGCCTCTCTCATGACGTTGCTGCATGAGCAGCACGCTGCCTTCGACGATCCTTATCCCTTGACCATCCATCCTGACTCGCTCGATTCTGAACTGTTCTACTACGAAAATGCGCCTAGATGGGTAGACCGCTGGCAGCCGCAATGGGTGATCGACAAGTACTTTCCGGACCTGGAGTAGCGACTGGATTGCGCTGGCCTTCGAGGCGAAATTCCTAATAGAATTGGATATCGTCTATTGCCACCGTGTAAGGACCGAATCTATTTGAATAGATGGCAATGTGGGTCAGGTCTGATCCGGTCCATCGCTTCGATTCTCCAAATCCTTCCTGTTGGAAGTCTTCAAAAGGAATGCGGAAGAGCGCCCAGGCAGGTGTCACTTCGACGTAGGCGTTGTAGAAATCGAAATCCTCAATGGCTTCCGTGCCCAGCTGGACGATGTAGGAGCCAGGCGTTCCTCGCATGCGCAGTTGCAGGCCCTGATAGGCGGTCACATTGGTGACTTCTGATCGATTGGCCTCCAGTGCCTGCCCCATGAGGACACGAGCGCCGGAAACGAGATCGCCGCTAGACCCCGTCGGGCGCATCCCCCCGATAGTGAGCTGGTAGCGCGAGTCATTGATGCCACCTGCTTCCACGAAAATAGTGGCATCGGCTTCGGCACCGCCGGAAACGGACTCCCAGGTAAACCCCAGATAATTGTAGATATCGCCATCCTCGAAGTCGTCTACGTGTTCGTCGATCATCGGGATGGATTCCTGACGGGGTCCGCAGCCTGCAACCAGGACGAGAGTTATCAAACACAGGGTCCAGCGCAAATACAAAAAATGGGTCATGGCGATCAACGGCTCGCGGCCGTTCGTTCGTGACATCCGAACCCGATGGGCCATCTTTTGGCACATCGTACGGATGCGGCTAAAGGATACTCAGCGTCGAGCGCGGAATGGGGATCAGATATTCAGGCTTGAACATGTCTTCGTGTACTCCGAATTGCCCAGTCCCACGGAAGTCTACAGCGATGAAGCCTTCAATGAAGCTCTTCACTTCGCCGATCCCATAGTAGCCCGGAGACGGCCCGTAATAGACGAGCTGTCCTTCTTCAAAGTCCTTGTCCTGCCGCGCTCGCCGATGGAAAGCAGGGACGGACGGAAGCAACTCCAGACGATATGGAATCTGAATATTTCGCATGAGGATCGAACGGAGGCCTTCAACGGAGGCGCTACTCGAGGGTTCGCCCCTCAGATTACGAAAACCAGAAAGTTCAGCCTGCTGCGGGTTTCTGATGCCAGCAAGTCGAAGCCGTATTGGTGTGATATCTGGCTTGGTTGACGAATCCCAAGGGCCTATTTTGTGAAGCCGGCCGCTCCATTTCCCGTCTGGCGGTCGACCGTATCACACAGCCCATCCCATCACGTGATCAAGTACGAAACCAAAATTGTAGACCGTTCTGTCGGTCGAAACGCAGATCTTCTGGCCGTTGAAGTCGGCAAGATGCCGACCGTTGAAGAACGATACCCATATATCCGCATCCTGATATCCATCATAGAGCAAGTTCATCCCGAGTGGAATCAGGCTCCCAGCAAGGACAAACAGGTAGCACATCTCATCTTCCACATGAGCCACGGTGGTATCGATCGGGAAGAGACGGCCAATATCTGCCGTCTGCGTGATGAAGAGCGCGGATTCAGCAAGAAAGATCGAAACTGAGCAGTTGGGGCTGGCTGTGAGCCAGCGCCTACTTGACTCTTCCTGGATTGGCGCGAGCGAAAGCTTCCCAGTTCTTGTAGGTAGCCGTTGACTGCCTGGCGCCACGATGGATGTGGCAAAGAGCAACGGCAAGTGCGTCCGAAGCATCGAGCGTGATACTGGCTCCTTGCTGCATCGAAAGCATGGTTTCAACCATGAAACGCACTTGCTCCTTGGAGGCATTGCCGTTTCCTGTGACAGCTTTCTTGATTTCCTTCGGCGTGTACTCGGTGACGGGCACCTGACGATTGAGCGCGGCCAGCATTGCGGCGGCCTGCGCGCGGCCCAGCTTGAGCATTGATTGCGGGTTTTTTCCGTACACCGGCATTTCCACGGCGCAAAGGTCCGGCTTGAATTCGTCAACGAGCATCGTGACGGCCTCATGGATCTTCTTCAGTCGAAGGACATGCTCAGGCGCTATGCCTGTTTCGGCATCGGGCTTTCCAGCCCGGATCACGCCACTATCCAGCAAGCTTTCTCCGCTCTCATTCGTTTCCACGATTCCGAAACCGGTAATATTCGAGCCGGGGTCGATGCCGAGGATGATCATGGGAATGAGGGAGTTGCGCGTCGAGTCGTACGGTGACCAAAGATACGATATACGATCAGCTCAGGGCCTGTATGGTCGCGTCGTCCATTTCCAACGTTGAGTACACAGCTTGAACGTCCTGCAGCTCCTCGAGCAGATCAATCAGCTTCATCACAGATTGGGCTTCTTCTGCTCCCAGCTTGGTCGTCGTTGTGGCAATACGCTGTAGTCCAGCTTCCTCCACCTTGATCTCAGCACCTTCGAGTGCGGTTTGAACCGCTCCAAACGATTCAACTGGCGCGGATACTTCGAATTCGTCACCGTCACGGGCTACGTCCTCGGCTCCGGCGTCAGCTGCAAGCAGGAATAACTCGTCTTCGTCTACCCCTTCAGCAGGAATCGCAAATATGCCTTTGCGATCAAACTGAAACGCGACTGAGCCATTCTGACCGAGCCCGGCTCCGTGCTTGCCGAACAAGTGGCGCACATCGGCGACGGTTCTGTTGGTGTTGTCCGTGAGGGCTTCTACGAAAATGGCGATGCCATGCGGGCCATACCCCTCGTAGGTCATTTCCACGTAATCGGCACCCTGGATTTCACCAGTCCCGCGCTTGATAGCCCGTTCGATGTTGTACTTGGGCATGTTCGCCGACTTAGCCTTGTCCAGGCACAGGGCCAACCGCGCATTCATGCTCGGATCGCCGCTTCCCTCTCGCGCCGCGACCATTATGTCACGCGTAATGCGAGCCCACACCTTGGATCGGCGGGCATCGGTGACGGCTTTCTGGCGCTTGATTTTCGACCATTTATTGTGGCCTGCCATGGGAAACGTCGTTCGATGGGAGAGGAGCGGCGTATACGCTGCGTGGTGGCGGAGGTTTGCGGACGCTGAGCGCGAAACGGGACCCTTTGGCGCCGACCCTCCAGGCTACGTGGACCTAGATACCTTCGCACAGCGAGATGCTGACATTTTGTCGGGTTTTATTGGGCTAAATGCGAACCTGTGCTCTAAACGGGGGTTGTACCCGTCCTGAACCCATCAAATCCGACAAAACGGCACGATTTCCCACACTCGTGCGCTCCCGACGCTTTGGAACCTACGCTCGACATTCCCATCCTCGACGATCTCGACGCCCCCAAGCAGGTCTCTGTGACCCATGAGGGCAAGCAGCAAGTCTATCTGGAGACTTATGGCTGTCAGATGAACGTCTCCGATTCCGAAATCGTAGCGTCCGTGCTGCGCGACAACGGCTACGGCCTCACGCACGATGCGAACGCTGCGGATATCGTACTCATCAATACCTGTGCGATCCGGGAGAATGCCGAACAGAAGGTGCGTCGCCGATTGGGTGAACTGCGGGCTCAGAAAACCAAGCACAATCCGGATCTGAAACTGGGTGTCCTGGGCTGTATGGCCGAGCGACTGCGTGAAAAGCTACTCGATCAAGAGAAGTTGGTCGATCTGGTGGTGGGCCCAGATGCCTATCGTGATTTGCCCAACCTCCTGAATGAAGCGACGGATACGGGTCAGGCTGCGGTCAACGTTCAGCTCTCAAAAGAAGAGACTTACCAGGACATTCAGCCAGTTCGCTACGATACGAACGGCGTCTCAGCTTTCGTCTCGATCATGCGCGGATGCGACAACATGTGCTCCTTCTGCGTCGTGCCATTCACGCGTGGTCGCGAGCGCAGCCGTCCCGTTGCGAGCATTCTGGATGAGTGCAAAACCTTGGTTGAGTCAGGCTATAAGGAAGTCACGGTACTTGGTCAGAACGTGAACTCCTACCGCGACGGACAGAATGGTTCGACCGTGGACTTCGCGGAGCTGCTGTACCGCATATCCTTGATTTCGCCGGACCTGCGCATCCGCTATTCCACGTCGCATCCAAAAGATTGCTCGGACGCGCTGCTGCAGGTCCACGCCGAGCGCGAGAATGTGTGCAACTACATCCACCTTCCGGTCCAGCACGGCAATACGGAGATGCTGCAACGCATGCGTCGCACGTACAGCCGGGAGCAGTACCTGGAGCTCGTGGAGCGGGCAAAGAAAATCGTTCCGGGTATTTCCTTCAGTACGGATATCATCGCGGGATTCTGCGATGAGACGGAGGAAGAGCACCGCGACACGCTTTCGTTGATGGAACTGGTTCGCTACGACCACGCCTACATGTTCATGTACTCCGAGCGCCCAGACACGTACGCGGCGCGCAAATACGAGGACAATGTCCCCGAGGAGGTGAAGAAGCGTCGTCTCACTGAAATCATCCAGCTGCAGTCGGGCATCTCTCTTGAAAGTAACCGGGCGGAAATCGGCAACGAGCATGTTGTACTCGTCGAAGGCACAAGCCGACGCAGCCAAGAGCAGATGTCGGGTCGCACGGATACCAACAAGATGACCGTGTTTGACCGAATGGATTTCCAGAAAGGGGATTATGTAAGGGTACGGGTGACAGACTGCACGTCTGCTACCCTGATTGCTGAGCCCATAGGAAGAGTCTAAGGAGGCGATCCATGGACAGACAGGCCGTTCAGAAGCGATTCGGAATTGTCGGACAATCGTCCGGCATACGGCAGGCGTTGGACCGGGTACGTCAGGTCGCAAGCACCGAAATAACGGTGCTGGTCCAGGGTGAAAGTGGGGTTGGGAAAGAGCTGTTCGCCCAGGCCATCCACGAGCTATCACAACGTCGGCACAAGCCGATGTTGATCATGAATTGCGGAGCCATCCCCGAAGGACTGATCGAATCCGAATTGTTTGGAGCCGAAAAGGGTGCTTACACGGGCGCTGTCGAGCGTCGCAGCGGGTACTTCGAAGAGGCCGACGGCGGAACGATCTTCCTTGATGAAATCGGGGAAATGCCTCTCACGGCTCAGGTTCGCCTGTTACGAGTACTCGAAACAGGTGAATTCAACCGGGTGGGTTCTACCAATATCCTGCGCAGTGATGTGCGTGTGGTTGCGGCGACCAATAAAGATCTGGCAACCGAAGTAGAAGCCGGGCGATTCCGGGAAGACCTCTACTACCGACTTTCTACGGTCATCCTGCACGTTCCGCCCCTGCGCGAGCGTCGGGAGGACATCCTGCCCATCTTCGAACATTTCCAGCACCGCTTCGGGCAGCGCTACAACTCCTCTGCTCCCGGCCTGGATCTTTCCGCCAAGGAATTATTGCTTCGCTACCGCTGGCCCGGCAATATCCGCGAGCTGCGGAATGTGGCTGAGCAGACGGTGGTGTTGCTGCGCGGATCGACGGTGTCTGCCGAGGACCTTCGTCCATATTTGCGCGGCGTCAACTCGCCGGGAGGCGGCCTGGGGCTCGTTTTGCTCGGTGGTAAGAGCGCCGCTGACGAGGAAGGAGGGGCACGCGAGCGCGAGCTAATCTACCGAGCCCTTCTGGAACTGCGCGGTGAAGTGAAAGAACTCAAGGACCAGATCGCAACACTGGTTGCTGCCGCGAGGGGCAGCGCCCCGATGCAGGACCCTGGTCGCTTGCTGGTCATGCATGAGAACGATACCCATCGTCCTGATTTTTCGCGTCCGGCGGACTCTTTCATCGAGGACGCCCCGTACGAATTTGACGCAGAGTCCGACGATGTCTCGTCCCTGATTGAGGGGGATGTGGTGGAAGCCGTGGACGCATTGCCTACGCTCGAAGACGCGGAGCGAGATCTGATCCTCACCGCCCTCAAACGCTTTGACAATAACCGCCGTCAGACGGCCGAGGCACTGGGAATCAGCGAAAGGACGCTATATCGCAAGATCAAGGACATGGAAGAGGCAGAACATGCCAGCTGATTTCGCCAAAACAATTTCGGAGCGCTGCGATCGATCGGCCAACGGTGAGGTCTGTCTCCCATTGCTTGTTTCCCGTATTCGGGCTGCGCTGGTCGTCCTAGTTCTTTCCTTTGGTACGGCTGGGTGTGCGTATTACAGTTTTACAGGGGCGACTATCCCTGAGCATCTCATGACCATTGCGATTCCCCTCGTGGAGGACAATACGGTTTCAACTGTCACCGGGCTCGATGACGAACTCTCCCGATTGATGGTTGACCGATTCGTGCGTCAGACACGTCTGAATCTGGAGACTACCGAGTCGAACGCTGATGCCTTGCTGACGGTGACCATCACACGGTACCAGAACCAACCAACATCGGTGTCAGGTCAGGAACAGGCTACCCGGAACCGGGTCAAGATCGCCGCGCGGGTTTCGTACCAGGATCAGGTAAAAGACGCCGAACTGGTAGGCCGCACGTTTTCTGCCTTCGAGGAGTACGATCCGTTTGACCCATCCCAAGAGGAGACAGCGGCCTTCGCTGCGCTTGAGAAGATCGCCGATGACGTCTTCACTGCGGCGACGTCCAACTGGTAGCCGTATCTTTACCGTCACCCGTGGCAATTGCCGCGGTTCATTCCTTGCACCAGGGGTCTGCATCGCTCGACTCCGTTTCGCCTGAAGCCATGCCGCTTCCTGACATTCGACAAGCCGCGACGATGATCGAGGAAGGCCGGATTGAACCGGCCCGGACGGTGCTGCAGAATATTCTCCACAACGTCCCTTCCCATCTGTCAGCCCGCGTATTGCTGGCACGGATATTTGAGGCAGAGGGGGATACGGCCGGTGCGCTGACCTTGTGGAAGCAGGCGGCGTACCACGGTCCGGGCGTCGCACTGATCGAGCGAGGACTACGGGATGCCCTGATCCGACAGCGGTTTGGCCACCGAGTCCCCATCGAACCGCTCCCTGCTGACTATCCCGTGACGTTACCTCAGCAGCCAGCCGCGGCGCCGTCCTCGGCAGGACCGACGCCCATACCGCTCCAGCCGACCGGATCTGCGCCCCTAGAGTTTCAGGATCTGGATCGGTTGATAAACGAATTGGAAACGGCTTCCATTGTACCCGATCCCGATATCCCTAAGGTGTCTTCGGACGATCTGGATTCAGATATCGAAGATGTCGTTTCTGAAACGCTGGCGCGTATTTACGCCAACCAGAGCTATTTCGAGGAAGCGGCCAACGTCTACGAAAAGCTGGCTGTCCAGCATCCTGACCGCCAAAAGGAATATTTGCAGCGAGCGGCTGAGATGAAGGCTAAGACGGGTTGACTCAGTGAGTCATCCTGATCAGACGATGGGCGACTTTTCCCACTCCGAGGTTTCTGAGCGGCTTATTGCTGGCTGCATGTCTGGCACCAGTCTGGACGGTATCGATATTGCCTTGGTGCGTATTCGAGGGACGGGGCGTGGCATCAAACTGGTTGTCGAAGCCTTCGAAGAACGGCCCTGGCCCGCTTCGATTCGGGAAGAGCTGTTGGATATGGCCGATCCGGTAAACGGGTATGATCCCACGACAGCCCTTTCAAGCGCAATGCACGATCGGCTGGCTGTAACGTACTCCGAGGTGATAGCTGACGTGGTCCGACAAGCAGGATTCAACGTGGCAGACCTGGACGCCGTGGGCAATCACGGGCAAACGGTCTACCATGCTCCTGAGGATGGATGCACCGTGCAGCTGGGGAATCCGGCCCGAATGGCTGAAATCCTGGGCGTTACCGTCGTCGGAGACTTCCGAGAGGCAGACGTTGCTCTCGGAGGACAGGGCGCGCCGCTCGTTCCGTACATGGACTGGGCCTTGTTCACGGACGACGAGCAACATCGGCTCCTTCTCAATCTGGGAGGTATTGCAAACGTCACGAGTCTACCTCCAGGCGCGCAGCCATCCGACGTAATTGCCTTCGACACGGGCCCGGCCAACATGATCGTGGATGCGCTGGCACAGAAGTTATGGGGCCGTTCGCTCGATGAGGGCGGCGAGGAAGCCCTCCAAGGAGAGATCCATGAAGAGGTACTGGATATGCTTATGGCCCATGATTATTTCCAGATGCCGCCGCCCAAGTCGACAGGCCGCGAGTTGTTCGGAAGGGAGATGGTGGCGCGGTTTCTGTCATTGACGTCGCATCTCGTCCCGGCGGATATCATGGCAACGGCAGCTGCGTGGACAGCTAGAAGCGTGTCGGATGCAGTCAGGAATTTCGTATCCGGCAGGCCGTCTTCGATGTGGGTCTCCGGCGGAGGAATCCATAATCGAGCCATCATGAATGGTCTGCAATCCCGGTTCTCAGGTCTGAAAATAAAGTCTCTGGCCGCGGCTGGATTCGATCCCGATGCCAAGGAAGCGGTATGTTTTGCCTTACTGGCGCACGAGGCGCTGAACGGCGTAGCGACCGGAATGCCCTCGGTCACCGGAGCCCATAGCCATGCATTTTCCGGAAAGATCTGTTTTTCCGGGAGAACCAACTGATTGGTCGCGTTCCACCTTTTTTCGTCACGCCGCCCGGCGCTGATCCCCGCTTCACTCACGTACCCTTTCTGCCATGAGCCAGTCGTTTACCCCTGTAGCCTCTTTAGGCGAATTCGGGCTGATTGACCGCATGACCGAGCGGTTGGCCGATGTGCCCCGTTCTGAGAACCTCATTGAGGGCATTGGCGATGACGCCGCAGTGTATCGGGCCGGCGACGGGATGCTACACGTTGTAACAACGGACGTCCTGATCGAAGGGATTCATTTCGATCGGACCTTCATTCCAACCTCGTTCCTGGGTTGGAAAGCGATCGCGGTGAACGTCAGTGATGTGGTGGCCATGAACGCTCGTCCCCTGTATGCCACGGTTTCCGCGGGCCTGCCACGCAATTTCTCGGTCGAGATGATGGATGGGCTCTACGACGGGATGGCCGAGGCGTGCAAAGCGTACGGTCTGGAGTTGGTAGGCGGCGATACCTCAACAGCCCACGGATTGTATCTGTCCGTCACTGTCATTGGAGAAGTAGCAGAAACGGATGTCGTATTTCGCCGGGGAGCGAACGTAGGAGACTATCTGTGTATGAGTGGGGATGTGGGTGGCGCATTTGCCGGCCTGAAGGTGTTGCTCGATCAGCGCGAGCAGCTCGAGAACATGGGTGATTCGTACGAGCCAGACCTCGATGCATTCCAGTATGTGATCCAGCGCCAGTTACGGCCAAACGCTCGTCTGGACGTGATCAATGCCTTGCGTGCCGCCGGCGTCAAGCCAACCTCGATGATTGATATTTCCGATGG
>JAURNP010000217.1 GCA_030830105.1 Rhodothermales bacterium
AGGCGCGAACGCATGGCTGGCTCAGATGACAGATCAGCATATGCCGCTTGAGTACCGCCTGCTTGGTAGCTCGCCTCCAGAGGAGATCACCCCCGAGTTCAACGCGGCCCTGTATGCATTCATGGCATATGATCTCAGTTTTCGTAATTCAGACCGACGACATGCATTCACCCGAGCTGCGCTAGGCGATTCGACCTACGAGGCCTTGTTTCCGGAGTTCTCCACGTGGGAGATACCGATTGTCCGCGAGGATGAGGGGTGGTGGACTGACGATCGAGCAGCATCCACGACGCCTGGCCCCAATCATGATGCTGATATGCACCTGGCCGGGATGCTTCATACACCCGCACCGCCAGTCGACCTGCCGTTCTTTCTTCAGGGATTCCTCGAGGGCAAGGGGTCCAATAATTGGGCAGTTGATGGAAGCAGATCGGTGAGCGGAATGCCCATTCTGGCCGGTGATATGCATCTCTCGCTGACTCTTCCAGCCATCTGGTACGAAGCGCACATGATCACCCCGACCACCAACGTGTATGGAGTGACGTTTGTGGCGGTACCCGGTATTGTAGAAGGGGTCACCCCGACTACGGCTTGGGCCTTCACCAACACTGGTGCCGATCAGTTGGATACGTATCGTGTCCAGTTGAACACGGAGCGCACACAGTATTTGTTCGACGGCGCATGGCGAGATCTTCGTATTGAGACGGATTCAATTTCGGTCAAAGACGGAGTAACCACCGTTGTAGAGGTTGCTTACACGCATTTTGGTCCGGTAGTCACCGACGACGACGGGGACTTTGTCATTCGTTGGGTGGGGCACGAATTCGGCACCTCCATAGCGGCCATTCTGGATATGAATCGCGCACGCAATTACGACGAGTTTCTCAATGCAACGCGCCGGTGGGATTATCCCATGCAGAACATCCTGTATGCGGGCCGGGACTCGATCATCGCCATTCGCAGCACCGGGTATTTACCCTTCAGAGGTCAGGGGAATGCGTTTGGTGTGATCGATGGCACGACCTCGGATACCGAGTGGATCGGTCGCGTTCCCTTCGATGAGTTGCCTTACGTCATCAGTCCGGCCAAGGGGTACCTTGCCAGCACGAATCAGCGGCCAGCACCGGAAGGGTACCCACACTACCTGGGCCAGAATTGGAGCGAGGTTTTTCGGTCTGTTCGAATCGATGACCTGCTTTCGGCAAAAGCGCGTCACTCTGCCGATGATCTGGCGGCCTACCAATCTGACCAGGTAGCCTTGCAGGTCCAACACTTCACAGCGCCGCTCGCAGAACTGGATGGGTTGTCCGAAGCAGGAGAACGTCTGAGACGACGCTTGCAGGCTTTTGATGGCAACATGAGCGTGGACTCACCAGATGCCCGCCTGTTCGACTGGTACTATAGTGCGCTGTACAGAGGCATGTGGGACGAACCTGCGTTTACCAACGGTGTGCGTCCGAAGGACGTGCGCATACTTGAACTGTTTGATCGTGATTCCGAGCATGTCTGGTTCGACCGGGTAGATACTTCCGAGCGTGAATCGGCTGCAGATATCTTTGGTCAGGCGCTCGAATTTGCCGCCTCACGTTGGGCTGATGATGATTTTTCTGAAGTGCCTTGGGGAGACGTGCAGACGCTGCAGCTGCAACACATAACGAATGCCCAACCACTTCGGGCCCTGTGGCGTGAAAATTATCCATTTGGAGGGTATCGTGAGACGCTTTCTCCCGCAGGGCGTAATCCTGTGACATTTACGGCGTCGTGGCGTGTGGTCGTTGATTTCAGCGAATCACCGCCGAAAGCGCGAGGCATTTATCCCGGAGGCCAGAGCGGTAATCCTTTTTCAGAACTCTATGATACCCACCTGAAGAAATTCGTCGATTTTGACTACTATCCGATCGACTTGAATGTGGGGCAGTAGCTGCTCGGGCCCAACCCGGCCCAAATCCTGCCTAATCAGGTCCTTTCTCCACAGACCAACTCCAACCGACCACCCATCATTCTCCAATCATGGCTGAACAAGATCAACGGTTTTCCAGCAGGCTGGGTCTGCTTCTGAGCGTACTCGGCATCGCAGTCGGCACCGGTAACATTTGGCGCTTCCCGCGCATTGCGGCGACAAACTCCGGAGATGACGGTGCGGGTGCGTTTCTGCTGGCCTGGTTCATCTTCCTGTTGATATGGTCGGTGCCGCTGATCATTGCTGAGTATGCGCTTGGCCGTAAGGGGCGCATGGGTGTCGTGGGTACCATTGCCAAGATCGCCGGGCCCAACAAGGGCTGGATGGGTGCCTTCATCGCGTTCGTCGCAACGGCCATCATGTTTTACTACTCGGTTGTCGCAGGCTGGTGTGTGTATTACTTCACGCAGATGATTGCCAACCCTCTTCCAATCGATGTAGCGTCCTCTACGGCTATCTGGGAGGGATTCCAGGGGTCGATGCTGCCCATCGTGTTCCATGCCTTGGCCATGGGTGTGGGAGCCATCATTGTGATCAACGGAATCAAGTCCATCGAACGGGCTAATAAGATCCTGATCCCATCCCTGCTGGCCATCGTACTGATATCGCTGGTTCGAGCCGTCACACTGGATGGCTCCGGCGAAGGAATTGCGTTCCTGTTTACTCCGGACTGGGCCACCTTGTCCAATCCGCGGGTTTGGCTGGAAGCGCTGACACAGAATGCCTGGGATACAGGTGCTGGTTGGGGTATGATCCTCACATACGGGGCCTATATGCATGCCAAGCATGGGGTAGTGAAGAACTCCATGATCACGGGATTCGGCAATAATCTGGTATCGTTGCTGGCGGCCATCACCATTTTCGGGACAGTATTTGCCGTTCTCGGTTCGGAAATGTCGCGCCCAGAGGTACTGGAGATCATGCGTACCAGTGGGCCGGCAGCTACGGGTCTGACGTTCATCTGGATGCCGCAGCTTTTTGCCCAGATGGCGTTTGGTAATCCACTGGCTATCATGTTCTTCCTCGGGCTGGCATTTGCCGCCTTTTCATCGCTCATATCTATGATTGAGCTGAGCACGCGCATTCTGGTAGACATGGGTATCACGCGTCGTAAAGCCGTGATCTATATCTGTGGCATTTCCTTCTTGATGGGCGTGCCCTCGGCCGTAAACCTCACCTTCTTTGGCAATCAGGACTTCGTCTGGGGTGTCGCCCTCATGATCTCTGGTGCCTTCATGGCTTATGCAGTCAACAAATACGGTACCAGCGTCTTCCGGGCAGAAGCTATTGACGACATTGAAGGAGACTGGAAAGCCGGCGCAAAGTGGGATTTCATCATGCGCTGGCTGGTGCCTGCACAGGCCATCATCCTCCTGGTTTGGTGGTTCTGGCTCTCGGCAACCGCCTACGCTCCGGATACCTGGTTCAACCCACTCGATCCATACTCCGTGGCCACGGTAACACTGCAGTGGGCCGTCGTCCTGGGTGTGTTCTACCTCGGCAACAAGTGGATGGTCAAGCGCACGCTCGGTGAGGGGGCATTCGGATGAGTCGACCGGTGAGGGTTTTATTCGTTTGCCTTGGCAACATCTGTAGAAGCCCGGTCGCCGAAGGCGTATTCCGTCAGAAAGTCCGCGACGCCGGACTCGATGATTTCATCGAAATCGACTCAGCGGGTACCGGCGCCTGGCACGTAGGCAATCCTCCAGACAGGCGGATGACAGCAACGGCCAAGCACCACGGTGTAGACTTGTTATGGCAGCGGGCGCGTCAGTTTGTGGATACAGATCTGGCGGACTTTGACCACATCCTGCCCATGGACAAGTCGAATCTGCACGACATCCTGTATCTGGATGAAGGAAACGACTTCGGGCAACGCGTCACGCTGTTTCGTCAGTGGGACCCGGAACCAGGTACCTACGACGTTCCGGATCCTTACTACGGTGGGGACGCGGGATTCGAGGAAGTCTACAGCATCGTTGATCGAACAACGGATGCCCTGCTGAAAGGATTGGCTGCGCACTACGACCTCGAGCCTGACTGAGACGCACGGACACAGTCTGGATCAGCGTGCTGCTACCTCGTCCAAGAAGGATACAATGACATCGTGATTTTCCAGATGGGAAAGCAGCAGGTCTGGGCTGTGTGATTCCAGCGTCTCGAAGGAGACTTTACCGGTACTGACGGCAACTACCGATACGCCGGCATAGCGCGAACAGGTGATATCGTGCTCTGTATCGCCGATGACTACCGTACGGTGAGCATGTACCCTGTCGTGGCCATGGCCTTGAGCGCGTTCCATGGCAACCGCTGGTAGTAAATTCCGATCTTCGTGGTCACTGCCGTAGGCCCCAAACGAGAAGTATTGGTCCAGTCCAGCTGCACCAAGCTTAGCGAAGGCTGTTTGCTCCAGATTGCCGGTGACGAGGCCCAGGGATAGTCCGTAGCGGTTGGTAACGGTGTCGAGGAGCTCGTGCACGCCAGGCAGCACGGTCATGTGTCGCGGTTCGACCCGCTTACAGAAGATTTCGGCAAAGGCATCGAGGCATACTGGAAGCATCTCTTGCGCCTCTTCCAGGGAGCAACCCGAGGCCATCAATACATCGCGCATGATCGCCGGATCCGTTCGACCTGAAAAGGAGACCGTGTCGGACGTCACGGGACGACCTATAAGGCCTTCGAGCGTCTCTCGGATCGTGCGTCGGCCGACGCCGTCGGACGTCAAAAGCGTTCCATCGATATCAAATAGAAGAAGCGGCATCAATCTTCGGGGCTCGCGAGCTGGGTTCAAACAGCTCAGATCTGGAAGGGAGAGTCTGGCTCATCTTCGTGTCGGATCTCGTCCACACGTTCCTTCTTTTCTTTTCCAGCGTAGAGGCGGTCCGGAAAATTCAATACGAAGGCATCCTCTTTACCAACGTTGCGGTAGGCGTGGACTACACCAGGAGGGATGACCACCACCACGCTGTTTTTCACGCCGACTGTCATTTCCGTTTTTCGACCGAAAGACGGCGAGCCTGCACGGGCATCCCACATCACAACGTGGTAGGCTCCGTGGAAGAAGGCAAACCGATCCGTTTGAGCTTCGTGCTCATGGGGACCGCGAGCCACACCCGGCTTGGTGGATGACAGATATCCCATTTCTGGCATATCGGACGCCGGCATCTCATCACTGCGGTAGAGCTCGCTGAGCCACCCGCGTTCATCTGAGAACACTTGAAATGGCGAAATTTCTACGCCATAGATTGATCCATCAACCCAGCCGTCCGGTCCTGGAATCTCATTCATCAGTCTGGCACCCCTGGGAGTTCATCGTACACAAGGTCTCGGGCCAGCTTGTTGGCTTCTTCCAGGCCCTCGAATGTACCAGCATCGCCCCACCAACTCGACAATATGCCGTGTGACAGCTTTCCAAGCCCTGCATAGCGGTTGCTGACGTCCGAGATTTCCAATTCACCGCGCTGAGAGGGTGACAAGGTCCGGATGAAGTCAAAGACAGATGCATCGTAGAAATAGATGCCGATCACAGAGAAGGAGGAGGGAGGGTTGCTGGGTTTCTCTATCACACGGGTGATCCGATCGCCGTCAAAATCCGGCACGCCGTAGCGCTCGGGGTCGTGCACTTCCTTGAGCAGAACGCGGGCACCGCCTCCGCTGGCAGCTTGCGTCTCAAAAGCCGCTACTTCCTCTGTCAGGTCTTCTCCGAGTACGTTGTCCCCAAGGACAACGACAAAAGGCTCGCCACCTACAAACGACTCGCACAGCCCCAAAGCCTGCGCAATTCCACCGGGCTCATCCTGGACACGGTAGGTCAAATCGACACCCAATCGGGAGCCACTGCCGAGCAGATTCACGACATCGCCCATGTGTTCGGGGCTCGTAACCAGACCGATTTCCGTGACACCGGCTCTGCGCAAACGTAGCAGCGGGTGATAGATCATCGGATAGCGACCAACGGGCAGCAAGTGCTTGTTGGTGACCCGGGTCAGGGGATATAGGCGGCTGCCGGTGCCACCGGCAAGAACAACTCCTTTCATGGGGCGAGACTTAGCCAGTCAAATCGTGGAGAGGGAAACATAAGACGCCGAAGAGCGCCACTCAGTTCATTCCGCGTGAACCGTACTGCATTTCATAATAGTCACGGTAGCCGCCGTCTAAGATATCATTCATCCAGGCAGCATTCTCCAAGTACCAAGTGACCGTTCGGGAAATCCCGGATGTCAGATCGTGTTTCGGCCTCCAGCCCAGCTCATTCTGAACAGGTGAGCTGTCGAGGGCATATCTGAAATCGTGCCCAGGACGGTCAGTCACGAATTGTATGAGAGGACGACGCGTGCCCACGGGTTTTCCGGTCGCCGTATCCACGGCATCCAATAGCATCTCTACAAGGGCGAGATTGGTAATCTCCTGATTACCACCAATCAACCACGTGCTGTGATTGCCCGCGTTGCGTAAGACGACATCAAGAGCCTCCACATGATCCTGGACATACAGCCAATCGCGCACGTTCTCTCCTCGGCCGTAGACAGGAATCGAATAGCCGACGACAGCATTGCGGATCACCAGCGGTATCAACTTCTCCGGGAATTGGAAGGGGCCGTAGTTGTTGGAGGTATTGGTCATCACCCAAGGAAGGCCGTAGGTGGTGCCGAAAGCACGCACAAGGTGATCGGCAGCTGCCTTTGAAGCGGCATAGGGTGAGCGGGGCGCATACGGTGTGTCAGCTGTGAAATGTCCTTGTGCACCAAGTGAACCAAACACCTCGTCCGTTGAAATGTGATGGAAACGACACGGGTAGTCCGCGTCTTTCCAGGCCTGCTGGGCAGCCTGAAGAAGAACCAGGGTCCCATGAACATTGGTGGAGACGAAAGCTGTCGGATCGAGAATACTTCGGTCGACATGGGATTCTGCCGCGAAATGTACGACGGCATCAAATGCATGCGTGCTGAAAAGAGCTGCAACCAGCTCTGCATCGTTCACGCTGCCCTGAACAAACTGGTAGTTGGGTGCATCCTCTATGGCTTTGAGGTTGGCTAGATTCCCTGCATACGTAAGTGCATCCAAGTTGATGAAGTTCGTCTCCGGGTGGGTGCGAACGACATGCAGCAGGTAATTGGAGCCAATGAATCCTGCGCCGCCAGTGACGAGTACGGAAGTCGGAAAGAACGACATATGGTAGTCCAATCGTGAGGATGAAAGGAGGCTCCGTAGGCATGCGCCATGGGATGGATCTCCAGCAGGACGATGCCCATTCTGTGCCCCGCGAACCGTGTAAGGTCCAGCTCGTTCAGTGTTCCATCTTCCCAATCACAACGAA